>CAYOUE010000039.1:18873-20418 GCA_964407075.1 uncultured Hyphomicrobiaceae bacterium | reverse complement strand
GGCATAACCAGAACAGACTCTCCTTATGAACGAGGGCACTACGGGGAGCACGTCACGGAATGTAAGCCTGCGCTGCGGGTTCCGGATTCCTCCCACAGACTCAGGGAAGCCGATCATGTGCCAAGCGCATCGGCGACCGCCTTTCCGCAAGTCTCGGTGTCCGCCTTGCCGCCAAGATCCGCGGTCCGCAGCGCTTGCTCGGCCAGCACTGCCTCGATGGCGCGCAGGATGCCGGCTGCGGCGTCCTCATGGCCGAGATGGTCCAGCATCATGGCCGCGGACCAGATCTGCGCGATAGGATTGGCTATACCCTGGCCGGCAATGTCCGGCGCGGAGCCGTGGACGGGTTCGAACAGCGAAGGGAATTGCCGCTCCGGATTGATGTTCCCCGAGGGTGCAATGCCGATCGTGCCAGTGCAGGCCGGGCCGAGGTCGGAGAGAATGTCGCCGAACAGGTTCGAGGCGACGACCACGTCGAAGCGGTGTGGATTGAGCACGAAATGCGCGGTCAGGATGTCGATGTGGTACTTATCCCAGGTTACTTCAGGATAAGACTTTGAAACCTCCTCGACGCGCTCGTCCCAGAACGGCATGGTGATCGAGATGCCGTTGGATTTCGTCGCCGAAGTGAGGTGTTTTCGCGGGCGGCGCCGGGCCAGTTCGAAGGCGTAGCGCACGATCCGGTCCACGCCGATGCGGGTCATGATCGTTTCCTGCACGACAACCTCGCGCTCGGTGCCCGCAAAGATCCGACCGCCGATCGAGGAATACTCGCCTTCGGTGTTTTCGCGCACGACGAAGAAGTCGATCTCGCCGGGCTTGCGTCCGGCGAGCGGCGAGGGAACGCCGGGCATCAGGCGGACGGGGCGCAGATTGACGTACTGGTCGAATTCCCTGCGGAACTGAAGCAGCGATCCCCAGAGCGAGATATGGTCGGGCACCGTCTGCGGCCATCCGACCGCGCCGAAGAAGATCGCGTCATGCTTGCCGATCTGCTCCTTCCAGTCCGCGGGCATCATCCGCCCGTGTTTCTCGTAATAGTCGCAGGACGCGAAATCGAAATGGCTGAACTCCAGGCCGATATCGTATTTCGATGCGGCGGCTTCCAGAACGCGAAGGCCCTCGGGGACGACTTCCTTGCCGATACCGTCGCCGGCGATGACTGCTATCTTGTGGCTGTTCGTTGGCATGTGCGTCCCGTCCTGTGGGTTTGTTTCGCTTTATGATGTCACGGATGGTCTCGGTTTTGGGGTCTCAGCGCCTCCTGGCGAGGGAGAGAAGCGTGCGCGCTTCGGCAGGCGTCGCGGGACGGCGGCCGTATTCGGCGCAAAGCTCTGCGGTGCGGCGCACCAGCGCGGCGTTGGACGGCGCCAGCGTGTCCCGGTCCATGCGCACATTGTCCTCCAGCCCGGTGCGGCAGTGTCCGCCGAGTTCCAGACTCCAGCGGTTGAGCGTGATCTGGTCCTTGCCGATACCCGCGCCTGTCCATGTCGCGTCCGGCGCGAGACGCCGCAGCGTCGCCACGTAGAAATCGAACACTTCACG
>CAYOUE010000039.1:0-18863 GCA_964407075.1 uncultured Hyphomicrobiaceae bacterium | reverse complement strand
CAGGCATGGCGTTCTTCACGCCCATGACGAACTGCACATGGAGCGGCGCTTCGAGCCGTCCGTCCTTCGTCATCGTCACCGCCTGGAAGATGTGGCTGAGATCGAACACTTCGATCTCGGGCTTGACCTTATGCTCGCGCATTTCCGCCGCCAGCCAGTCCACCAGATCGGGACTGTTCTCGTAAATCCGCGTAGGGAAATTCACGGAGCCGACCGAAAGCGAGGCCATGTCAGGCTTCAGCGGGATCATGCCGCCGCGTTCGCGCCCTGCGCCCGAGCGTCCGCCGGTGGAGAACTGCACGATCATCCCCGGACAGTGCTTTTCGATGCCTTCCATGAGCCGGGCGAAGCGCTCGGGATCGGAAGTCGGCGTTTCGTCGTCATTGCGGACGTGGCAATGGGCGAGAGCGGCCCCGGCGTCGTAAGCCTCATGCGTTGACTCGATCTGCTCGGACACCGTGACCGGAACTGCCGGGTTATCCTTCTTGCGCGGCAGCGAGCCGGTGATCGCAACGGTTATGATGCATGGATTTTCGGGCATGAATGGGCTGTCTCCTCCGCTTCTGGCGGAATGGTAGCCTCAATGGAGCAGACGCGGCAAGCCAGCATGTCCCCAATAGGGCTCAGAGCCGGACGGCGTGATTGTCCCATAACCAGTCCGTCTCTGCTTCTGTCCCGCTAGCGGCGCCGGAAACGGCTGTAAGAATTCCACCCTGTCCCGAGGTCAGAAGGAAGCTGCCCGCAGAACCGTCCCGGGCAACGCCGGATACGTCGGGAATACGGCGATGTCCCAGAAGCTTTCCGGAGGAAACGTCAATAAAGAGCACGCACGACCCGCGCGATGATGTCAGGGCGGCGACCTCTCCGGAGGAGTCCACGGCGACCGAACTCACATAGCCTCGCAGCGATCCGCCGAGTAGCGGATCGATATCGATGCGCTTGAGATCCTGACCGAGCCGATGGCTAAATATCAACGGCAGATCGAAGCGTCCGGCGTGGTCCGACTGGCAGCCGATGGCGATGCGCCCGCCTGCGGCCACGTCGAGATGCCGTAGAGAAACCTGATGCAGGTCCCTTGATAAAGTATGACGCTCCACGAGGTCGCCGTGACGGAGATCGAGATAAACGAGTGACGGCTCCATCGTCGCCAGATTGAGCGGCAGGCGCCCTTCGCCGAAATCCGGATGCGTCGCGATCCCGCCATTGGCGATCACGAGCGTTCTGCCGTCGCCAAGTATGGAGATGTCGTGAGGCCCAGTTCCAAATGCGGAGAATTCTCCGATCCGTTTGAAACTGCTGGCAGCGTCATAAACGCCAATCACGCCTCGGTCGTTTTCGTAATCGTTTTCGGTGGCGAACAATAGCCTGCCATCGGAAGAGAAAACTCCGTGTCCGTAGAAATGACGGTCCGGAACGGTAGTGAAGCCTATGGGCGGTGTCCTCGTGTCCGATGAGAATGCGACGGCAAAATTCCCAGGCCGGCGTGCGAAGACCACGCAAAGACGGGTTCGCGGACAGACGCAGACGTCATGACCGCGGCCAGGCAATGCCACTGCATTCAATTCGCGCCCGTACCTGTCGAATATCGCTGCTGAGCAGACGCCTGATGCCGCTTTGCGCGCAGCGGCGTAAAGCGCTTCGTCTTGTCTGGCCGACAGCCGCATTCCGGACGCGGCAGCTCCAAGCAGGCTCAGAAATCCGGCCAGAAGGTCTCTGCGCTCAATCGCCATCGGATGCATTGAACCCGACTGGAAGGTTGGTGAGGCGGCCTGCAGCGCTGGCGGTCATCTCGCGCAGGCTTTTCAGGGGGAAACCGAGCGCTATGGCTTCTGATCTGCGCGTGGAATCCACGAGAATACCAGGAATTTCGGCAAGTTCCGCTGCGCGGGTTTCGGCTATGCGCAACTCGAAAAGGATCTGCCTCAGATCGGCTTCTGCCTGCACGTTGCCGGACGCGCTCGCCACCTTGAGCAGCCCCTCAGCCAGCCCGCTTTCTTCGAAAAGAGACCGCAGGCCTGCGATCCGCGAGGCGATGAACGCCATCGTCAGGCCGCTTTCCGAGAAAGGCCCCGGCAAAATCCGCCGGCTTTGAGATAAGCCGAGCGGGCGCGCCAGTTCCAGATCGCGCACGCGCTCCAAATGTTCCATGAGCGCTTTGAGCAGAGCGAATGTGGTTTCCTCATCGCTCAGATATGAGGAGTTGTCAGGGCCTGGATCCAGCCAGGTTCCGCCATATGCATCATCGCGCCAGCCATTCTCGATCTCCGCCGACATGCCCGCCAGATTTCCCGCGATGGATTTCATGTATGCACAAACGAAGCCCTGAGCGTCTTTTCCCTCGACCAGAGCGTCGATTTCGCCGCTATGGAGGATCTGCTCGAATGCTCCCATGCCCTGAACGGCGATACTTTTCTCGCCCAGTTTTGCTGCATCTTCGTATCCCTGCGGCCGGTCTCGCAGCGCTCCGGCGACCTGGCGGCGGGCTATGCCTTTCCTGTCCGGCCAGAACCAGATGCGTTCGTAGCGGTAGGCTTGGCGGACCGGGCCGAAGACAATATGGGCAATTGCGCCCCAGGACCTGACGGCGTCTGCGAAACCGACGCGAAGCGTATCGAGGCGCTCCGCCCGAGGCGCGGCGCAAAAAGCCCCGGTTTGCGTTTCGAGCGCCCTGAACGTCTCGGTGAGCTTTGCATAGGACTTGCGAATATGATTCTCCAGAGCCTTCCGCGCCACCGTCTTGTGGTCCAGGGCTGATGTTTGCGCCACCGCCGTCCGTTCAGCGCAGACAAGGGCTGCGATGAGCAGAAGCGACGCAGAACCGATGCTGAAAAGGCGTGTCATTGACGGGCCTACAAGGATTTGATGAATGCGATTAAGAGCGCGCGCTCCCTTGCGCTCAGACTTGCGAAGGCGTCACGCGCAGCTTGCGCTTCGCCACCATGCCAGAGGATCGCCTCCATCAGATTGCGCGCGCGACCGTCATGCAGAAAAAAGCTGTGGCCGCTGACCTGTTCGGTGAGACCTATCCCCCAGAGGGGCGGCGTCCGCCATTCGCGCCCATTGGCCAGTCCTTCGGGCCGGTTGTCGGCAAGCCCTTCGCCCATGTCGTGCAGGAGCAGATCTGTGTAGGGCCAGATGAGCTGATGAGACAGGTGAGGCTGATCCTCGGAAGCGCCGGTCATCATTTTCGGCCTGTGGCAGGATGTGCAGCCGATGGAATAAAATAACGACTTGCCTTCAAGAATTTCGGCATTGGCCGGATCGCGGCGCGCGGGGACGGCAAGGTTGCGCGAATAGAAGACGACCAGATCTAACAGCACGTTTCGGGCTTCGTGATGCCCCTTTTCCGCATCGCCGCCATGCGGCGCATTGCGGCACAAGATCTGAAATTCTGTGCAATCGCCCGCATCTTTCGGTATCAGCCTCGAGGAAATGCCAATGTCGTTCGCGAAGGCGATCGCGGTCTGTTGAACTATGGTCGGCGCGCCAGCTTTCAGGCCGAAGCGGCCGAGCATCAACCGATCCTCTTCAAGCGACCATACGCGCTGCGCTTTGCCAGAAATGCCGTCGCCATCGGCATCGTCAGGATCGGCATAGGCGAGGATCTGGTCTTCCGGAACAATTTCAAGCAGCCCGAGTCCGATCATCTGAGGCGCAACGCGCGGTGAAATCATCAGGTCGGGGTGATGCGGTCCGTAGCCGAGCCGTTCGATACGGTATCGAGGCTTACGGAGCAGAACGATCTCGCCATCGGGAAGTTCAACTTCCTTTTCCTCGTACTGGATATGAATTTTGCCTTCGGCGTCGTGTCCCTGAATCGCAAGCGTTTGAAGCTGTCCGCCATAGACAGGGTCTGGCACGGCATTGACGCGACCTTCCCTGAGTAGCCGCTTCTCTTCTTCCGTTTGCGGAGGGATTGAAAGCGCCAAGAGTAACGAAGTGGCGTCCTCTTCCGGCCAGTTGGCGAGAGGCGGGCGTCCACGCCCGTCCTTGAGATGGCAGTTCTGGCAGGCGCGCGCATTGTAGAGCGGCCCCAGCCCGTCCGACGACTTGGTCGAGGCGGGCGAGGAGACCCAAATCTTGCGGAAGACCGAATTGCCAATCTTGAAATCGAATTCCTTCTTGAATTCGAGATTACCGGAGGAATGCGAGAAGGCGTTTGCGTTCAGGTTGCTGTTTCGGGACGTTGCTTCGCCCCCCGGAAACGCTTCGCCTGGTTCTGGAATGCTGAAATCGTTTGTCAGGGCGAGCAGCCCCTCAACAGAGTCCTTTTCCGGCGCGCGGGCTTCGCCGCTCCCGAGCATAGGAGCTTCGGCTAAAGCGAAAAATGAAGCAATCAAGGCAGTAGCGGCAATGATCTTTGCGCTCTTCCGCCTTATGTCCTTCGGCATGAGCAAAGGCTTTCATCGAAGCTGTTCAATGCCTGAAACGTCTGAATCGAACGGCGCATCACAACCTGCGTGCGCGAATTCCGATAACCCTGCCCGGGCATTGCCCAAGCAGGGTTTGGCGTCGCCGGCGCGTATGATGCGAGCAGCACTTCGCTCCGCCGCATCACTGCGCAAAGACCGCACCCGGATTGTCAAGACTGTCCGATCCTTCGAACTGGATCGCTTCCAGATTGAGCGCGGTGACGGCGCGCTCGATCGCCTTGGTCTGATCAAGCAGGCTGCCGATCGCCGCATCGATCACGCCGTTGCCTTCCGGATTCCCCTCGCCGATCATCTGATCGTAGGCTTCTATCGTTTCGGCACGTTCTTTCAGCGCGGTGAAAGCGGCGATCGTCGCGTCGAGACGCTCACGCAGCGCAGCGTCCGTCTCCGGCGAACCATCCTTGACGAGATCGGATGGGCTGGGGCCGGAAACCGTAGACCCGTCGATCCGTTTATAGGAGCCGAGGTAGACGTTTCGTATTCCTACCGCATTGTAGTAATGCGAATTGTGAGTGTTGTCAGAAAAGCAGTCATGCTCTTCTTCCGGATCGTGGAGAAGAAGACCCAGCTTCATACGCTCGCCCGCGAGTTCGCCATATGAGAGCGAACCCATGCCGGTGAATATCGCGGCGAGGCCGGCATCTTCACTGGCGAGCAGATCGGTCCGCGCCCGACCGTCCGGTTTCCACTGGCCGACTATCCACGTCAGATCGTCGACCAGAAGCTCAGTTGCGACGCGAAGATATTCTGCGCGCCGCTCGCAATTGCCCCCCGTGCAGTTTGCAATGTCGAAATCGGTCGCCGGGCGCGCGCCGCTGCCGGGATCGGTTCCATTCAGATCCTGTCCCCAGAGCAGAAACTCGATCACATGATAACCTGTAGCCACATTTGCCTCGATCTGGCCGGCTTCATGCAAGGTTTCGGAAATCAGGGCCTTGGTGATCTGCGAGGCGTCGACCTGCTTGCCCGCCACTGTAAGCATTTCATTTGCGATGACATTCGCAATATAGAGATCGTTCGCCTCCGAGGCTTCGCCGTAGCTCGCATCTACATAGTCGATCAACCCTTCGTCGAGAGGCCAGGCGTTAACTTTGCCTTCCCATTCGTCGACGACAGGATTGCCGAAGCGGTAGACTTCGGTCTGCTGGTATGGCTCACGCGCGGCCAGCCAGGCCTCTTTCGCAGCCGTGAGCGTTGCCTCGGAAGGTTCCGAAACAAGCGCTTCAACTTTTTCCTGCAACGCCTTCGCCGTAACCAGCGAGTCCTCATATCCGGCGAGCGCAATATCCGCATAATTGTTCAATATTGCGGATTTGTCCGGCGCCGCGAGCGCATGGGGGGCATAAATCATTACTGCAAAGCCGAATGCGGCGAGCGCCCTGCTAGCCGGTTTCTGTTCAAACATCAAAAAACTCCTCCTGCTTTCCATTGCGCCCGGTTAATTTTTCCGCGGTTGGCCAGTCGATGACGCGGGCCAGGGACGGCAGCGGGCCGATCCGCTGGTTCGGGTTGAACATTTGCTCAAAATGGCGATAACCGACTTCTGGAGTCAAGTAATTACAAGTTAAATACAAGAAATTTTTTAAATACAATCATGTATTTAGAATTATTTTACTTCTAAATGAAGTGACGTATTGATTGGCAAGGGAAAAAATTTCTGCTGCGTCAAAGGCTTGATGAGCATCCCGCTCAGCAGATCGCAAGCCAGATCTTTCGGAGCATCCCGAATCATGGGCGATCTCGCGTCCGCAGGACACAGGCGTGGTACATGCGAGCAAGTTCAGAAGCCGCCACCAGTTCGGAAATCGGGGCCGTTTCGTGACCGCGAGCGCCGTTTCGACCCGCCGCCAAAGCCCGCATTGTCACTGCGGCGGTAGCTGTCCGCGGGACGGCTGCGCCAGCGCTGGCGGCTCTGCGTGCGCAGCCAGTATTCGGCGGCGGTGATCGCGCCTTCCAGCAGCATCTTCAGCAGCATCTCGCCATTGCCGCCCGGTTCGAAAACGGAGCCCGGGCTGTCATATTTCGCTCGCCGGAAATCGGCTGCGATCCGCAAGAGCTCTTCCTTGCGTTTGAATGCGGCTTCGAGCTCCCGCCGCTTCGTCCCTGCGAGGTCTTCGAGATCGCGGAGTTCGCCGGCCAGCCTTCCGATCAGCGTGACGATCTGGTCGTCGCCGGGGTCCTGCGTAAGCCGCGCCTCGGCGCGCAGATCGGCAAGGTTGCGGCCTTCCAGAAACCGCGCCGCCTTGGCAACCGCTTCCTCGAAGGACGGATCGAGTCCTTCGGCGTAGGTCCGGAGCTGATTGCCGGTTTCGTGCAACTCCGCATTCAGCCTTTCAAGCTCGGCGGACTGAGTCTCGCGCGCCGTCTGGGCTTTCTGCAGGCCGTCGAGCAAATCGGCGCCGGCCAGTTCCTCGATCCTGGAGGCTTCGAGCCTGTCGAGCGCCTCGCGCTCGTCCGCCAGAAGCTCCCGGAGCCGCGCAGCGTGCGCTTCCAGCCGTTCGGGGATCTGCGTCAGCACCGCGAAGTTCGAGCGCGCGTCCTGATAACCGATCAGCCGGGCCACCCAGCCGTCGAGCGCGCGGATGACGCCTGTCCGGTCGTAGCGGGACGTGCCGTATCCACGCTCCCACAGGTACATGAACAGCGGATCGTTCCGGTAGGGCGCGCCCTTTTCGGTTTCCTCGGCGCGGGATTTCTCCGCTTTCTCCTTGGCTTTTGCGGCCATGCCTTCGATCTCGGCGTAGCGCGTGGCGCGACTGGCGTAATCGGGATCGGAGGCAAGCTGGCTTTTCGCCTCGCCTCCGATCCTGTCCAGTTCCTTCTCCAGCCGTTCGATCTCGGTGTGGAGCGCGGCCTGGCGTTCGAGTAGCTGGGCGCGCGCCTTCTCAGCCGCATTTTCTCGACGCTTGAGCGCATTCAGCGTTTTCTGCCGCGCCTCCAGAATCATGCGCACCTGCGCCGAAAGCTGGTCGGCTTCGTCGATGACTCCGTCGAGCAGCGCCAGTCTCGTTCGGAATACGGCCAGATCACGGAACGCTTCCAGACGCCGGGCGACAAGCTCGGCCTTGTTCTGGTTCGCCTTGGCGAGTTCGCCGTTCAGGCGGTCCACCTTGTCGCTGACCTGTTTCAGGGCGCGCTCTATCGAGTCAAGCGTTTCGCGTCCGCTGGCTGGAGCCGTTACCATTGCGTCAGCGCCCCGCCTTCGGTGTCGATGCGCCAGCGGACGTCGAGTTCGCCCCGCCTTTTCTCGCCGATCACCGCGTTCTGGATGATGCCGTCATCCAGCTTGTCGGCCTGCACCCTGTCGAAAGCCGGCTTGGAGACGCGGACCGCCCATTTGCTGACGGTTTCGCGCCGGCCTGTCTCCTCGTTGACGATCTGACGCTCTATGGCCTGTCCGGAACTGTCGAGGGCTTCGACGACAAGATAGTAGTTCCGGCTGTCCGGATTGACGCGCGGAATGCGCCACAGCCCGCTCATCTCGCCGGAGCGCGAGACGATGGTGATCGCGTAGGCGAGTCGCAATTCGTCGAGCAGCGCGCTCAGTTCGGTGCGGGCCTCCTGCGCGGCCTGCCGTTGTCCGGCTCTCGCCGCAGCGAGACCGGCGTCGCGCAACTGCGCCGCACGTTGAAGGGCTTGTGTATTGTCGGTTTCAGCGTCGACCGTTTCGTAGAGCGTCTCCAGATCTGCGGGGAGCGTCTCGGTCAGTTCGATCCGGAGCCGCTCCGCGTCCTGAGCGCGCGGCCAGATGTAAAACGCCTGATAGCCCATCCACACAAGCAACAGCGCCGCAAACGCGCCTCCGGTCCAGCGGCCCCATTGCCAGCGCGTCACATAAAGGCGGGCGAGCCGCACCATGAAGCTCGATTTCGGCGGCTCGTAGACGAAGCGGCGTTGCTCCAGCGCGCGCACGCCCTCTTCCAGGATATGATCGGGAACCTCGATGCCCTGGCCGCGATAGATTTCGCGCAGCCTTTCGATGAGTTGCGCGCGCCGCGTCTCGTCGTTCAGCTCGCGCTCGACGATGCGCGCGTCCTGGCGCAGCGTATCCACCACGTCCATGGAAAGCATGACGTCGTCGAGCGGCGGCTTGACGTTTTCGGCGGCGGTCCCGGTCATCCGGCGCTACGCGGCTTCAGGCAGAGGCGGCAGCGCCTTGATCTCGGCGGCGATGCGCGCCATGCGCCGCTTTCCGCCTTCCACCGCCTCGCGGATTTCCTCCGAATTCTTCGTCGCCAGAACGCGCATCTCCTCGATGATCTCGCGGGACCGCTTCTGAAAGTTTGTCACCGACTCGACCAGCGTCTTGACGGCGTCGGCGCGCACGGTCGGGCCATAGCCGGCGCGCAGGGCTTCTTCGGTCACTGCGTCACCGACCTCGCCCAGCGTCTCCAGGCTGTCGGAGACGCCTTTCTTCATCGCTTCAAGCGTTTTTGTCGATTCGTGCAGGCCGAACATGCCGGTGAAGGACGCCTTCAGCGCCGTCAGCACAGCTTCATTCGTTGAGAAGAAACTGACCGCCTGCGCGTAGACGCGCTCTTTCGCGCTCGTGGTCTGCATGAGCCGCGACATGATGACTTCGGATGTGTTGTAGCCGATCGTCAGATTGTCGGCCAGATCCTTGGCGATCTGATAGCGTTTGTCCTCGTTGAGCATGTCGCGAAGCTTCTCGTCGCGCTCCATTTCCAGCTTGGCGCGTTCGGCGGGCGATTTTCCCTGATAGGCGGCGACAGTCTCGGACGCCTTGCCCAGAGCCGCCTTCCTTTCCTCCAGCTTCGCTTCCGCCACTTCCAGAAGCTCCATCGCAAGAACCTGCGCCTGTTTGTATGCGCCGCGATAATCGCGGTATGCGCCGAGGATCTTCTGTTCGCGCCGGATCTGGTTCTTGGTCTCCTTCGCGACTTCGATATAGGTGTCGCGGATGGCGTCGAAACGGTCGGCGACGTCGCCGCGAACAACCTTCATCCAGACGTTGTTCGCCCGTTCCCAGGGACTGATGCGGCCGTCTTCGAGCTGATCGACGAGGCTCTTGGCGTCTTTCCTGATCGAGTTGAAAGCGTTGACGATCTTGTTATAGCGGTCGCCGATCTCCATCGCCGCGACCTCGTTGCGCACGATCTCGTGGAATGTCGAGGCTTCCGCCAGCGTCCGGCCGATGATGGCGACCTTGTCATGGTCGAGAATGGCTATCTGCTCCAGAAGGCCAGTCATCGGATCGTCGTCGACGGGTCTGGTTTCGATCCCGAGATCGGTTACGGTCTTGAGCGCGCGGTCGAGATAGGCAAGGGGGGTCAAACGGGCCATTGGGCGTTGCCTCTATTGATGTTATCCGGAAGTTAAAGCCTGTAATCGCTGACGTTAATATTCGGTGGTTGTTTTGACAAAGGCATATATCGGGACACGCTATGAGGATTGAGGCGTGCGGAGTCTCAGGATCTGCCGGTTACCCCTCCGGCAAGATCGTCTATGATCGGGCATTCGGGCCGGTGGTCGCCGTGACAATGCTCGGCCAGGTTCTCCAAAGTCGCCTTGAGCGAGCGCAACTCGGCGATCTTGCGGTCGATTTCGCGGATCCTGGCTGTGGCGATCGCTTTGACATCGGCGCTTGCGCGGCGTTCATCATCGTAAAGCGAGAGCAGCAGGCGGCATTCCTCGATGGTGAAGCCGAGGCTGCGGGCGCGCTGCAGGAACCGCAGACGGTGTACGTCCTGCTCGGAATAATCGCGATAGCCGTTTTCGGAGCGGGCCGGGCGTATCAGGTCGATATCTTCGTAATAGCGTATGGTCTTGGCTGGAAGGTGAGCCTTTTCCGCAGCGGCGCCGATATTCATGGCGTTGTCCTTTTACCCTTGAACCGGGCCGGGGCAGGCCCGACGACAGTCATAAAGGCCGCCGAAGCCGGGAACGTCAAGATGCGCTAAAGCTCGATCCTGCGAAGCCTCAGCGCGTTGCCGATGACGGATACCGATGAGAGGCTCATTGCAGCGGCTGCAATCATCGGAGACAGCAGAGTTCCTGTAAGCGGATAGAGTATGCCCGCCGCGACAGGTACGCCCGCGGCGTTGTAAACGAAGGCGAAAAACAGATTCTGCCGAATATTCCGCATCGTGGCCTCGGCAAGCTTTCGTGCTCTGGCGATGCCGGTCAGATCTCCTTTAAGCAGCGTAATTCCCGCGCTTTCGAGGGCGACGTCGGCGCCGGAGCCCATCGCCAGCCCGACGTCGGCTGCGGCAAGAGCGGGGGCGTCGTTGACGCCGTCCCCCGCCATTGCGACTTTCCGGCCCTGCGCGTGAAGCTCATCGACCAGCTTCCTTTTGTCTTCCGGAAGGACGCCCGCGCGGACTTCGTCGATGCCGAGCTGCAATGCGACGGCTCTTGCGGTGCGTTCGTTGTCGCCGGTGGCCATGATGATCCTCAGCCCCGCTTCGTGCAGCGCTTGGATAGCGGTCGCGGTCGTTTCCCTGATCGGGTCGGCGACGGCGACGATTCCGGCGATTTCGCCGTCCACGGCAACGAACATGGCTGTCTTGCCGTCCGTGCGGAGCGCGTCGGCCTGATCTTCCGCATCGGCTACTGAAATCCCCGCTTCCCTCATCATTGCAGCGTTGCCGAGCGCTGCGGCGCGCCCTCCGACCGTTCCGCGAACGCCCTTTCCGGTCACGGCTTCGAAACCTTCCGCTGAAGCGATGGCGACGCCCCGCATCTGCGCGCCTGCGACGATGGCTTCGGCAAGCGGATGTTCGGAGCCCCTTTCGAGCGAGGCGGCCAGCGAGAGCACGTCGTCCTCGGCCATGCCGCCGAGCGCGATCACGTCAGTCAGCTTCGGTTTGCCTTCGGTCAGGGTGCCGGTCTTGTCGACGACCAGCGTATCGACACTCGCCATGCGTTCGAGCGCCTCGGCGTTCTTGATGAGCACGCCGGCCTGCGCACCGCGCCCGGCGGCAGTCGTGATCGAGATGGGCGTGGCCAGGCCGAGCGCACAGGGGCAGGCGATGATGAGTACTGAAACGGCGGCTGCGATGGCGTAGACCAGAGCGGGGTCAGGTCCCCATGCAAGCCATGCGATGAACGCGAGGACTGCGACTGTCACGACAGCCGGCACGAAGACTGCCGCGACCCGGTCCGCCATGCCCTGGATCGGCGCGCGCGAGCGCTTGGCGTTCGTGACCATTTCGACGATCTGCGAAAGGACGGTGTCGGACCCGACCTTGCCGGCTTCGATGACGAGGCTGCCGTTCCTGTTGATCGTACCGCCCGTGACGCGGTCGCCTTTCGATTTTTCGACCGGTAGCGGCTCGCCCGTCAACATGCTTTCATCGACGCTGGATTGCCCCTCGATCACCACGGCGTCCACGGGAATGCTGTCGCCGGGGCGCACGCGCAGCCGGTCGCCTTCCAGAATGTTCTCCAGCGGCGCATCATATTCGGAGCCGTCAGGCAGAATGCGGCGCGCGGTTTTCGGGGCAAGGTCGAGCAGCGCCCGGATCGCGTCGCCCGTGCGCTCGCGGGCGCGCAGCTCCAGCACTTGTCCGACGAAGACCAGCGCGACAATGACCACGGCCGCCTCGAAATAGGTCGCGGCATGTCCGTCCGCCGTATAGGCCGCGGGCAGAATCCCGGGCAGGAAGGCGGCGACGATGCTGTAGAGATAGGCCGCGCCGACACCGAGGGAGATCAGCGTCCACATGTTCGGGTTCAGCGTGCGGATCGAATGCCATCCGCGCACGAAAAACGGGAGCGCAGCCCAGAGGACGACCGGCGTCGCGAGGAGGAATTCGAGATAGGCGGCGTTCTGATGGCCGGTCCATTCGCGCACCGGAAGTCCCGCCATTCCGCCCATTGTCAGGATTATGAGGGGAACTGCCGCCACGGCGCTGATCCACATGCGCCGGGTGAAGTCGATCAGCTCATGGTTCGGCTCGTCCGAAACGCCGCTCATCGGCTCCAGCGCCATGCCGCAGATCGGGCAGGCGCCCGCGCCTTCCTGCACGATTTCGGGATGCATGGGGCAGGTGTAGAGCGTCCCCGACGGCACGGATTTTTTCAAGCGTTGACTTGCGCCGGACAGGTAGAAATAGGGATCGGCCTCGAAACGGTCGTGGCATTTGACGGAGCAGAAATGATAGGCCTCGCCCCGGTAGGTCAGCGCCGGCTTACCCGCGCCCGGCGTCACGCTCATGCCGCATACCGGGTCGATGGCGGCGCCGGAGTCGCGCTCGGCTGCTCCGTCATGGCGGCTGCCGCAACAGGATCGGTCCCGGGCCATATTCTCGTGGCTGCGATTTTCGTTCATGCCGATGGTCCTCCGGGTGCATGGCGCGGATATAGGGCTTCCAGTAACTGGAAGGTCAAGGGCTTTTGCGGCTTTTGCGCAGAGCGCCCGCCTTATCGGCGTAAAGGTTAAAATTTTCGCGCCCGCACTCACGCCGCCTTTACCCCGTCCGGTGTCTAATCGTTCCTTACGTAGCCGGTTACGAGGCCGGGAGCGCAATGAGGACTTACATCTTTTCGCCCGGAACGATCTCCCTTGCGGGACGCATTGCCGCGTCCACATCGAGGCTCGCCCGTTCGGATCGCGCCAGCGTTTCAATCATGATGGGTATCGTGACGGCCGTGCTGCTCGGCATGGCTGCGCTTGGAACGGAAATCACCCTGATTCATTACAAGCAGCGCCAGATGCAGGCCGCTGCGGACGCCGCGGCCATGAGCGCTCTGCTCGCGCTGGTGAAGGGCGTGCCTGCGGACTTCACGGTCGAGGGGCGCGCAGTAGCCGCCTCCGCCGGCTTCCTCAATGGCGAGAACGGCGCAACCGTCACGATCAACCGGCCGCCGCTGTCGGGCGATCATGCGGGGGACGCGAACGCGGTGGAGGCGGTCATAGTACAGCCGCAGACGCTCAGGCTGGCCGGGCTTTTCACCGACGCCGCGTTCAACGTCAACGCGCGGGCGGTGGCGCTGAGAGGCGGCGGAGGCGGCCCTGGCTATTGCGGCCTCGCGATAGACGACGGAACTTCGACCACTGTCACGATCAATAATGGAGCACGAGTGGATTTCGACGATTGCGGGCTGGCCGTGAACGGAACGGGAGGCAGGGCTTTGAGAGTCCAGGGCGGCGCAAGACTTAATGCGAAGTCGGTATCCGTCAGCGGCGGAACGCAGGTCAATAATGGCGGACAGATCAATGCGCAGGATGGCGTCGATACCTATCAGCCTGCTGTTGAGGATCCCTACGCCGACGTCGATCTTCCCGCGCCTGGCGGTTGCAATAATACGAACAGGACGATCGGATGGGCGAACAGCGTCCAGACCTTGACGCCAGGGACATATTGTAACGGCCTCAGCATCGGAAATGGCGCAAGAGTTCATCTGACGCCGGGCGTCTACTACATGAAATCCGGTTCCTTCAATCTGGGCGGCGGTTCAACCGTGACCGGAACAGGCGTTACGATCGTATTGACGCGAAATACGGGCGGCTATGCGACGGCGACAATCGGCAACGGATCGAATATCCAGCTCAGCGCGCCGACGGCCGGCCCTTCGTCCGGCCTTCTGTTCTATGGCGATCGGGACGCGCCGACGAATGGCCAAATTCAATTCAATGGCGGCGCAAACATGGACTTTACCGGCGCGATGTATTTCCCGAGGCAGACCGTCGTCTTCTCGAATGGCGCGAATCTGACCGGGAGCTGCCATCAGCTCATCGCATGGCGGATCCGCTTCATGGGCGGCGCGCGCTTCGGCAGCGCCTGCGAAGGAACCGGCGTCAGCCCGATAGGCGGCGGCAACGCCACGGTGCAACTCGTCGAATGAATGCGGCGCAAGGGGCCATGCAATGAGAAAAGCGGACCGGAAAACGTCAAGAGCGGGCGAGGCTGGCTCCGCAGCAATAGAATTCGGGCTGTTCGCGCCTCTGCTCGTCATTCTCGTCATCGGTGTGATAGAGATCGGATTTGCGGCCTATGGCGCGATGCAGGTTCAGAACGCAGCGCAGGCCGGCATCATCTATGCGGCGAAGAACGGCTGGGATTCCGCAGGCATCGCCAACGCTGTCGTCAATGCAGCCGATACAGTCGGGATCAGTGCAAGTCCGCCGCCTTCGCAGTTCTGCGGCTGTCCCGGAGCTTCCGGCGTGGCGGTTACGGCCTGCGGCGCAACCTGCCCGGACGGTACGACACCAGGAGAATATATCCGCGTGAATGCGGCGCTCACCCGGTCCTCGCTGTTCGCCGAATCGGGGTTTTCGCTGCCGTCTACGCTGACCGCAGAAGCGATCATGAGGCGGGACTGAAACGATGAAGCGGACTTTCGCGACGGCTCGCAGCCTGCTCCGCCGCGGCAATGAGAGCAAACGGCCAGGACTTCAAACCGCAGGGACGCGCGATCGGGGGACGTCGGCGATCGAATACGCCATCGTTCTGCCTGTGCTGCTGTTGTTTCTGCTCGGCATCATCGACACCGGCCGGCTTCTGTGGACCCGAAGCACGCTTTACCGCGCAGCTGAGGCCGCTGCCCGTTGCGCCGCCGTCAACACGGTGAAATGCGCCACGCCCGCGCAGATCCAGAGCGACGCTGCATCCGGCGCATGGGGTCTGAACATTGCACCCGCGGCGTTCAGCGTCGCTTCGCAGGCCTGCGGCGTAGAGGTCAGCGCAAACTACGATTTCGTGTTTGCGACCCCCGGTTTCGGCGCCGTAACGCTGAGCGCTTCCGCCTGTTATCCCCAATAGACTGCCTGCTGGACTTCCAGTTTCAATCTTGGGTTGTATGACGGCGTCGAATCACACACTATCCCATCAGATTCCCGATCCGATCGATGCGGTCTGAATTCGGCTCTTGCAACACATGATGGAGCCAGAAGCTTCAAGCCAGCGTCGCTCGGAAGCGTTCCCCTGATATGGCGTGCCGGAACATGACAGTCTCATCTGCACAGCGAAGTCTGCGCCGCGGCGCTTCGATTCCGGAGCGTTTCCGTGCAGGGCGGCGCTCGCCCGCGCGGCTGGCCGTGAGCTCTGTCGGGGCGTGCGTCCTTCTGTTCGCCGTGCTGGCTATAGCCGCAGGATTCGCAGGCTGCCATGAGGGGGTGGCCAATGCGCAGACGGGCGCGATCAGCGAGGACCGCAGCGTCGATTTCCGGCGTATCAGCCTTGCACGCCACAAATCCCGCACTTTCCGCCTGCCCAGGTCTTTTGACTCCGCCATCGTCGCCGCGCCTGAGATCGCCGACGTGCTGCCGGTTTCGGACGATGTGCTTTACGTTCAGGGGAAGAAAGCCGGGACGACGAACATATCCATATTCGACAAGGACAAGCGCCTGATCGGCGTGCTCGACGTTGAAGTCACGCTCGACACCGCCAGCATAGAGCAGAAGATTCATCAGAGCACGAACAGTCCTGACATCACCGTCACAAGCAGCAACGAACAGCTTATCCTTGCAGGAGAGGCCGTAAGCGCGGTCGACGCCGACCGCGCCGTCTCCATCGCCAAGAGCCTTGCGCCCGAAAGCCCTGTAGTGAACATGATGCGCGTTGCCAGAGCGCAGCAGGTCATGCTCAAGGTACGCTTTCTCGAAGCGAGCCGCGAAGCCGGGCGCGATCTCGGCTTCAACTGGTTCGCCTCCAACGAAGCCAAGACCCGCGGTTTCAACACCGGGCTGGGAAGTCTGCAGCAGGCCGGGCCGGGGACCGGCGGCGTACCCGTCTTCAAGGCGCTTGGAACTTTTGCCGGAACGGCTTCGGGGGCGCCCTTCGGAGTCGCACTCGCCAATCTCGCCAATAGCGGAGCCAATGTGGATCTGCTGATTACAGCCCTTGAGCAGAGGGGCCTTGCACGCAGGCTTGCGGAACCCGATCTCGTTGCCCTGTCCGGCGACAAGGCGAGTTTTCTGGCCGGCGGTGAAATTCCCATACCCGTTCCGCAACCTTCCGCGCAGGGCACGGTCATCACCATCGAATACAAGCCGTTCGGGGTGCAACTCACATTCGTGCCGACCGTACTGTCCGATGGTGTCATCAATCTCAGGCTTACCCCATCGGTCAGCCAGCTCGACTACACCAACGCCATCCGGAATAATGATTTCCTCGTTCCCGGCCTGACAAAGCGCGAAGCCCGCACGACAATCGAGATGCGTGACGGCCAGAGCTTCGCCATCGCCGGGCTGTTGCAGCGGGAAGGTCTGCGCAATATTTCCGAAGTTCCCTGGCTTGGATCGGTGCCAATTCTCGGCGCATTGTTCCGTAGCGCAGCTTATCAGCAGAGCGAAACCGATCTCGTGGTGATCGTCACGCCTCACCTCGTGGCTCCCGCTACGCCGGGGCAGCAACTTGCGACCCCGCTGGACAAGCGACTGCCCAGCAACGACCGCGACTTCTTCCTTTTCGGCAAGACGGAGGTCGCCAAGACCTATACCGAATATGTCACGTCGGGGCACGGCATGGACGGTCCTTACGGCCATATGATTTCCCTCGATCAGAGATAGCAGGCGGCGGCCGGAGAAAGGCGAAGCGGAATGATGAGACACGTGATTGCGGCGGCGGCGCTGGCCATGCTTCATGGTCCGGCTCAGGCAGGCGAGGACTTTTTCGAGGATTTGTTTGCGCCATACAAGCAGCGCATCGAAGGGGTCACGGCGAGCGCGGGCGACGCCAAGGCGGTCAATGCGGCGACGCACATCATCGACCCGTGGCCGCCCTATGCCGCGAAACGGCGCATTCCCGGCAATGGCGAGCGTATGGCCGGAGCGGTCGAGCGCTACAGGGATGTCAAAAAGATTCCGGAAACGCCTGAAGCGCTCGGTCCTGAAGGCATCACAGCCACCGGGGTCGGCGGCGATACGGCGGCCGGCCAATGAAGCATAGGGATGATGAAGGCGTGCGATAGTGTCGATCCGGGGCATGAAAACGTACTTCTGGCGAGGCGGGGGGAATATTGGCGCGGCGCGCATCCTCGCTGCAGGAATGATCGCGGCCTCGCTCGCCGGATGCGGCGGCGCGACGTGGGAGGCTGATACGACCCTGACGCTTCAACAGCCCGACACTGTGAAATATTATCCATCGGACGAGCCTTACAAACTGGGCGTCGAACATTTCAACCGCGGGCATTACGGGATTGCCGAGCAGCATTTCCGTGACGCGGTCGAGAAGGCTCCGGAAGATGCTGCCGCCTGGATCGGACTGGCGGCGAGCTATGACCGTATTCTGCGCTTCGATCTTGCCGACCGCGCTTACAAGCAGGCGCTCAGGCTCTCCGGCGAGACGGTCCAGATCCTCAACAACCAGGGTTATTCTTACATGCTGCGCGGCGATCTGGCGGCCGCGCGCGCCAAATTCATCAAGGCCGGCGAACATGATCCGGGCAATCCGACCATCATGAACAATCTCCGGCTGCTCGACGCAAGCTACCGCTATATCGAGCGCACCAAGGGCTGACTCACGACGGCCTGGAGGCCACTGAGGCTAGCGGCTTATTGCGCCGGCCAGAAAATATCCATGAGCCGCAGCACCGCGGGACCGCCGACGATCAGGAAGATCGTCGGCATTATGAGCAGCATCACCGGAACGGTCATCATCGCGGGCAGACGGTTCGCCCGCTCCTCGATGCGCACGATGTGCTCGTTACGCATTTCCGCCGCCGCGTTGCGCAGCGATTGCGCCAGCGGCGAGCCGTAGCGCAGACTTTGCGTCAGCGTGCCGACCACCGAGCGGACCGCGGGCATATCGACCCGTGCGGCGAAATTCTCCAGCGCCTGATCCCGGCTCGGCAGAATGCTGATCTCTGCCCAGGTGATGGCGAGTTCGTCGCCTAGGGCGGGCTGCGAGTTCCGCAATTCCTGCGATACACGGTGCAGGCCGTTATCGAGCGAAAGGCCCGACTCCACGCAGATTGCAAGCAATTCGAGCGCGTCGGGCAGGCCGGCGCTGACGTCGTTGCGGTGCTTCTTGAGCGCGCTCTTCACCATCAGCGCCGGGACGAGCCAGCCGATGAAAGCCGCCGGAAGGCCCAGCGCGGCGTTGAACGCCAGCGCCGGCGCGGGCGCCGCGATCATGACGCAGATAAATGCGAAGGCCGCCACCGCGAGCCGTACAGCTGTGAACACGCCCGGCGCCTGCTCTTCCGAGAGGTTGAATTTCGCCAGCATTCTGACGACCTGGCGCTGCTCCGCATCGGAGAGGCCGTAAGCCGACAGATTGTTCTTTCTCTCTCCGCTTAACTCGCGCATGGCTGATGAGGATTTCACCCCCGCCGTAAGCCTCATCAGAGTCATGCGCTGCAACAGCGGATCATCCCTCAGGCGCAGGCCCGCCGCAATGAAGATCGCTCCGCCCGTCAGCAGCAGGATCGCGGGGATGAGCAGCATCAGTTGCTCCATCGCGGCAGGTACGCTGACTAATAATTTCATGGTCCGCCCTATGCCTTCCTCACGCTGCTCATCAT
>CAYOUE010000038.1:19402-20798 GCA_964407075.1 uncultured Hyphomicrobiaceae bacterium | reverse complement strand
CCGGTCTGCTTCTTGTGGGTGTAGTCGACATCCGCCTTCCGCGTGATCGTCTCGCGGTAAGCCACCTGCGGCGCGCCGATATTGGCGTCAACCTTGTATTGGCGCTTCAAAATATCGACCTTGATGTCGAGATGAAGTTCGCCCATGCCGCGCAGAATGGTCTGACCGGATTCGAGATCCGTCGAGACCTGGAACGAGGGATCCTCGGCGGCGAGTTTAGACAGCGCGATGCCGAGTTTCTCCTGGTCGGCCTTCGAATTCGGCTCGATGGCGATCTCGATGACGGGGGCGGGGAATTCCATCCGCTCCAGTATGACGGCTTTGTTCGGGTCGCAGAGCGTGTCGCCGGTGCGCACGTCCTTCAGCCCGGCCAGCGCGACGATATCCCCGGCATAGGCTTCCTTGATGTCCTCGCGGTTGTTGGAGTGCATCAACAGCATACGGCCGACGCGCTCCTTCTTCTCGCGGGTGGAGTTCAGGATGCTCGTACCGGATTCGAGCTTGCCGGAGTAGACCCTGCAGAAAGTCAGCGAACCGACGAAGGGGTCGTCCATGATCTTGAAGGCAAGAATGGCGAGCGGCTCGTCATCACTCGACTTGCGGACCACTTCCTCGCCGGTCTTCACGTCGACGCCCTTGATCGGGGGAACTTCGACGGGCGAAGGCAGGTAATCGATCACCGCATCGAGCAGCGGTTGCACGCCCTTGTTCTTGAACGCCGAACCGCACAAAACCGGGTAGAACTGGCCAGAGCAGGTGCCCTTGCGGATAAGTTCCTTGAGCTTGGCATTGTCCGGCTCATTGCCTTCGAGATAGGCTTCCATCGCCTCTTCGTCGACTTCGACCGCGGTCTCGATGAGCTGCTCGCGATACTCGCGGGCCTTCTCGATCAGGTCGGCCGGGATTTCCTCGTCGTGGAACGCCGCCCCGAGGGATTCTTCCTCCCACACGATGGCCTTCATCTCGATCAGGTCGATGACGCCCTTGAAGTCGCTTTCGACGCCATAAGGCAGCTGGAGCACGATGGTCTTTGCGGCGAGGCGTTTGTGAATCGAGGCGACCGATGCGAAGAAATCGGCGCCGATCTTGTCCATCTTGTTGACAAAGAACATGCGCGGCACGCGGTATTTGTCGCCCTGGCGCCAGACTGTCTCGGTCTGCGGCTCCACACCCTGGTTGGCGTCGAGAAGCGCGACCGCGCCGTCAAGCACGCGAAGCGAACGCTCGACCTCGATCGTGAAGTCGACATGGCCGGGCGTGTCGATGATGTTGATGCGCTTGTCTTTCCAGTAAGCGGTCGTCGCAGCGGACGTGATCGTTATGCCACGCTCCTGCTCCTGCTCCATCCAGTCCATCGTTGCTGCGCCGTCATGGACTTCGCCGATCTTGTGGCTTC
>CAYOUE010000038.1:0-19392 GCA_964407075.1 uncultured Hyphomicrobiaceae bacterium | reverse complement strand
GCCGGTGTAAAAGAGGATACGCTCGGTCGTCGTCGTCTTGCCGGCGTCAATATGGGCCATAATGCCGATATTGCGGTAATCCTCTATTCGTGTCTGACGTGGCATCGTCTGGCGATCCTTTGTAATCCGTTACCAGCGGTAGTGCGAAAAGGCGCGGTTCGCTTCGGCCATGCGATGCGTGTCTTCGCGCTTCTTGACGGCAGTGCCGCGATTGTTGGCTGCATCGAGCAACTCGCCCGAAAGCCTTTCCTCCATGGTGTTCTCATTGCGTCCGCGCGCGGCGATGATGATCCAGCGGATCGCCAGAGCCTGGCGGCGATCGGAGCGCACTTCGACGGGCACCTGATACGTCGCGCCGCCGACGCGGCGGGAGCGGACTTCGACGGAAGGCTTCACGTTGTCAAGCGCCTCGTGAAAGATCTGCACGCAGTCGCGCTTGGCTTTCTCCTCGATGCGCTCGAGCGCGCCGTAGACGATACGTTCCGCAACAGATTTCTTACCCTCGTACATGAGGCTGTTCATGAACTTCGCCAGAACCAGATCGCCGAATTTGGGATCCGGGATGATTTCCCGCTTTTCTGCTATGTGCCGTCGCGACATGGCTGTCCGTAACCTTTAAATTCAAAAGCCTATTTCGGGCGCTTCGCGCCGTATTTCGAGCGGCGCTGGCGGCGCTTCGACACGCCCTGCGTATCGAGAACGCCGCGAATCGTATGATAGCGAACGCCCGGCAAATCCTTGACGCGGCCGCCGCGAATCAGCACCACCGAGTGCTCCTGAAGATTGTGCCCTTCGCCCGGAATGTAGCTGGTGACTTCGAAACCGTTCTGAAGCCGCACGCGAGCGACCTTGCGCAAAGCCGAGTTCGGCTTTTTCGGCGTCGTCGTGTAAACGCGCGTGCAAACCCCGCGCTTCTGCGGGCAGGCCTGCATGGCCGGGACTTTGTTCCGCTTGACCGGCGCCTTGCGCGGCTTGCGGATGAGCTGCTGTATCGTCGGCATAAGCCTAATCACCCAAGCATATCAAAAAGCTGACGCCGGATGCGCGGAATACCGGTCAGCGCGCAACCGCAGATCAGCCTGAAAAAACGAGAGGACCGTCAGGCCTGCCGCCCGAAGGTCATGCACTCAGTTTTGTCGTCTTATCTCTCAGCAGCGTTTAGGACTAAGCACGCGCCAAACGGCGCAGGACACTACGGCCTGCCAAAGATGAGGCAGTGATAGCGCCGGCTCCGGAATCCGTCAACCCTCAAATGAAGCCGAATGCGGCGATTTTACGCCACTGCACCGTTTTCCCGGATCGCTGCGCACATGATCCGTGTTGCGTTCGGCGCAAATTCGTAATTAGAAGTATGGGGCTGCGGCAATCGCCGCAAGCTGCTTCCAGGGCCAATTCCGCAATCCGGCAGCCAAGAAGCGCAACTGCCGTTCCGGCGCGTCAGGAACCGCGCAGGCTTCTCCGGATACGGAACCGGCTTTATTCGGTGGGCTGACTATGGGTAAGTTTTTCGCCTGGGCGGCGACTGGAATCGTGACGGGGCTGCAGATCTGGCCGCAGCCGGAAAGCAGCCGCGAACAGGGACGCTATCGCGGACACAAATCGCTTTATGCCGGTCGAAAGGATATCAAGCGCTACAATCAGCGTTTCTATCTGCGCCAGAGAGACGGGCGGGAGATCGAGATCCTGCTGATCGGGACGCCGATGGCCGTGCGCAACGGCCATGCAGTGACGGCCGTATGGGCTGCGCAAGCCAAGGCGCCCTATGGCCATTGCATCTATCTGGAAAACCAGACCACCGGAGC
This sequence comes from uncultured Hyphomicrobiaceae bacterium, assembly GCA_964407075.1. Lineage (GTDB taxonomy): Bacteria > Pseudomonadota > Alphaproteobacteria > Rhizobiales > Rhodomicrobiaceae > JAHQVI01. Next base: position 17,590 of record CAYOUE010000038.1, on the reverse strand, counting down.
GATCGCCCGTCTGATCGAAAATCTGCAATACATAAGGCGTCATATGCCGGCCTGGAAAGTCGCGCTGATCGGTTTTCTCGTTCCCCTGCCCTTCATTGCAGCAATCATTGCCTGGCTCGATCAGCGCAGCCCTACCAGCTCATACGATCAGGCTTTCGTGATGAGTGCGAGCCTGGCCACGATCCTTCTGCTCATTATCGGCTTCGTTTCGTCGAAACTGTTTTTCGACTATATCAAAGCCGAAGATGAAAGGCAGATCTGGATCGCCGCCGACAAGGCGCTCACGCAGGCGCGCACACTCCTTATCCAGCGCGCCCGCATTCCACAACGCCTTTAGCAAGACATATTTTCAGAATTTCATATACTTCAATATACTTCATTAAATTCATATGGCTATTGCGTCTATATTACGCGCACGGAAAATTTCTCATTGCCTAAATCGCCTTTCCGTTGTTTCATGATCCTTAACGCTTTGCGGATCACCGCTTTTGAAATCCGCCACTGCCGGGGTGTGGCTTTGCGGGCGAGATGTGACTCCACGGTGGGACGATGTCTTTTCTGAAGACGCTTCGCGTTCATCCTGCAATTTGCGCCGCGTATGCTGCAATCCTGTCGGCTGCGCTCGCCTTTTCGCCTCCTCCCGCCGCTACAGCCGGGGCGAAAGTCCGCGGCGCGCCCGAAAACCGGGTGTCGGAGGCGGCGCGGCAGGTTTACCGGCTCCTTGTCGAAACCGCCAACGGTTCGATCCTGGGCGGATCCGCCTTCCTCGTCAGCGGCAGCCGGATCATAGCCACCAACCATCACGTCATCGCCGGCGGCGTGGTCTATTATGTCGGCCTTCTGGATGGAGACGGCCCGGTCAAGAGGATCCCCGCCCGCCTTCTGGCGAGCTTCCCGCAAAAGGATCTTGCCCTGCTTCAGGCGCTGGACGATCTGCCGGGGGAGCCATTGAGCCTGGATGGGCGATATCCGGCGCTGGCGCAGGAACTCTATGCGATCGGCTTTCCTGCGGCTGCGGATCTGCATGACGGCGTCACCGGACCGCCCTACGCCGACGCTCTGTTCTTCACGCCTTCCGTTCTCAAGGGCTATGTCTCCAGGGTGCTGGCACATCGCTGGTTCCGCAGCCAGCTTCAGCACCAGACGCCTATCGTGCCAGGCTACAGCGGCGGCCCGCTGATATCGCCCGACGGAGCTGTGGTAGGGGTCAGCACCTCGATACATAAGGAAGCCTCCGGAATATCATACGGCGTTCTGGCGGCGGATCTTCTCGACCTTCTCAACGCCTGCGGGCTTCCCGCGTCGGTGCGCTCGCGCAGCCCGCATCTGAACCTGAAAGCGCTCGCGCTCGCCGGGCGTTCCGATGCGCATCCTGCCGAACCCCTCTCCCCCGATGCGGACCTGTCCCTGCAGGTCAGCGACGAAATGATCGCGCGGGGCAATGCGCTTCTTGACCAGGGCGATATCGCCGCGGCCCGGCTGATGTTCGAATATCTGGCGAATTACCTGCATTCGCCGGAAATCTATATCGGCCTTGCCAAGAGTTACGACCCGGACTTTCTTCAGCGCGAAGGAATCATCGGCATTGCAGGCGATCCGGCCAAATCGCAGCAATATTACAAAACCGCCGCAAGCCTGTTCCGCAGGACACGGGACCTCCCGGACGCCAATGGCGGGCCGGGGGCGCCTGGAGGATGCAACAACAGCCTTTGCGAGCTGGTGGGCGACGCGTCCGATCCGTTCGTTGCCTGCCGGCGGGTCCATTGACGCCCGGATTGCGTGGCATATTGACAGCCGCTCTTGCCTGCTAGCCGGCTTGCCGCCAGATTGGACGCAATGAATACTCAAACGCCCCAGCGCATCTATGACGCCGTGATCGTCGGCGCGGGACCGGCCGGGATGGCTGCCGCCATTGCGCTCGCCCGCATGGGTCTCGACGCGGTTTGCGCCGGTCCTTCGCCGGACGAACGCACCGATCGCCGAACGACGGCGCTGCTGCAAGGTTCGGTCGGCCTGCTCGACAGCAAGCTCGGCGTCTGGGAGCGTCTTGCGCGGCACGCAGCGCCGCTAAAGGAGCTGCGCCTGATCGACCGCACCGGGCGTCTCTTCCGTGCTCCCGACGTCAGGTTCTCCGCAGCGGAGGCCGGCGAGGAATGCTTCGGGTACAACATCCCCAACAGGGAACTCTCGCGCGAGCTTCACGCAGCGATAGGGCCTCGTTTCCTGCCTACCGCCGGCGTAACAGGGTTGGAGCCGGAGGGGGGCGCGATGCGAATTGCGCTGAAGGAGGGGGACGTTCTCCGCGCGCGGCTTGTAGTCGGCGCGGACGGACGTGGATCCTTCTGCCGAGAAAGCCAGCGAATTCAGATCAGAAGCTGGTCCTACCCGCAGACAGCCATCGTCTGCAACATTGAACATACCCGCCCGCATGGACATGCCTGCACCGAATTTCACTATCCCTCCGGGCCGCTGACTCTGGTTCCGCTGCCCGGCCAAGCCTCAAGCCTCGTCTGGGTTGTGCGGCCGGAGCGCGCCGCGGAACTCGCGGCCATGACCGAGCAAGCGTTTCTCGCCTCGCTTCACGCCAGGATCGGCGGATTGCTTGGACGGCTCCTCACGGCCGGTCCGCGCGGCGCGTTTCCGCTGTCCGGCCTCATCGCGAGAAGGCTGACGGGACACCGTCTGGCCCTCGCAGGCGAGGCCGCCCATGTCATGCCGCCGATCGGCGCGCAGGGCCTCAATCTCGGCTTCCGTGACATCGCCGATCTGGCCCGATGCCTCGAAGGCGCGGACGATCCCGGAGCGCCGGAGGTCCTTAACGCTTACGCCCGCCGGCGCGCCGGCGATGTTTGGACGCGCACGCTCGCCGCCGATCTGCTCAATCGCACGCTGGTCTCGAACCTGCCGCTCTTCCAGGTCGCACGTAGCGCCGGTCTCGCCGCGCTCACTATGGCAGGCCCGCTCAGGCGCGCTGCGATGCGCCGGGGCATGTCGGCGATGTCGCAGTAAGCCGCTGAAATCGTTGCGATCCCGGCAGCAGCGGGATAAGACTTCCCTCACCGCCATTTCCGTCCCGCCCGTCAACCGTCAGGATACGCTTCCGCCCTCATGGCCCTGCTGCTGAACATCCGTCATCTGCTGGAATATGTTTTTCTGCGCGGAATCATCGCGCTCGTGCGTCTTCTGCCGCTCGATACGGCGCGTGAGACATCGGCGAAAGCTTGGCGTCTGCTTGCGCCGTATGGGCGCCGGCATCGCCGCGCGCTCGATAATCTCGCCATCGCCTTTCCAGAAAAGTCCGAAGCCCAGTGCCAGGCGATCGCAATGGAGATGTGGGGCAATCTGGGGCGCGTCATGGCCGAAACCATGCTGCTCGACCGCATCCTGCGGGAGCCGGAGCGCATCGAGATCGAGAATCCGGAGCTTATGGACCGCTATTTCGGCAAGCTCGGCCCGGCCATTGCCTGCTCGATGCACATGGGCAACTGGGAACTCGCCATGTGGCCGCTGACGCAGGCGGGCGCGAAGCCAGCCGCCGTCTACCGCCTCGTGGACAATCCCTATATCGACCTCTATCTGCGCGATCAGCGCAAGATGCTCTATCCGGGCGGACTGTTCGCACGCGGCAAGATGAAAGGCGTGAAGCTCGGCCACGACACTGCGCGGATGATCGCAAGCTACGTCAGACAGGGCGGCCGCCTCGGCTTTCTGGCCGACCGCTACGAAACCAGGGGCGTCGAAGTCCCGTTCTTCGGCAAGCCCGCCCGCTCGAATGTCGTTCCCGTCATGCTGTCGCGCCGCGCTGGGGTTCGGCTATGGGCCGGGCGCTGCGTGCGTATGGGCAAAGACTCGCGGTTCAGGGTGCGCATCGAGGAAGTTAAAGTACCGTGGACGGACGATCCGGATGCGGATATCCGCGCAGCGCTGACCGCGCTTCACGCAAAGTTCGAAGACTGGATCCGCGAGACGCCGGAACAGTGGATGTGGTCGAACCGACGCTGGTCCTGAAACGGGAGCATTCTCAGCGGCATTCGCCCGCATAATCCAGTGCGGCGCGGTTGGCCTTGCGGTCGCAGTCATTGCCGTAAGTCCTGCCGTCGCAGCCGCAGACCGGGCGGTATTCGCGCGTGCAGAACGGGCGAGGCTCGATGCAAACGCCCGCTGCAACGGGCCGGCCGCAGGCTCCCGGCTCGGGATCGCACCACAGCCCTGGTGCGCACCTTATCCCGGCGACCCCGCCGCACATCTCGCCCTCCCCGGCAGGCCCGCCGCCGTTGGCGAGGGCTGCGGACGCCGAAAGCGCCAGAACGAAACTGGCTAGCAATGATCTCATGACGTCGCTCCCACGGGCAGTGGCACCCCGGCCTGTGTAAACGCCTCGGCCTGACTGGCTTCGACAGCGCCAAGATCGAAATCCTCGATGGTTTCGTTGAATAGACGGTAGAAATTCAGCTCGCCGTCGAGATGCAGGAACACCGCCCCCAGACCGATCGCGGCGCGGTCCATGAACACGAACTCCCGTGGAACCTTGACCGGACCTTTCTCCTTCAGTCCCCGCTTGACTGCGAAGGCCTCGCGCCGTCCGTACTGGCTTGGCGAGACGTCTTCCGCAATCCGGCGCACGCGGTCGTCGAGTAGCGGACCATAGATGAATTTGGCCCATAGGTTGAGGACGTCGATCAGGTCGCGCGAGAGGCCGCGAAAGCCCCAGGTCTCATAGGCGTGAACGACAAGATCGTGGTCGTTGCGCAGCAGTCCGTTATAAAGGTCGATCACGCCCTGGATGAACCGCGGCGCGAAAGTCCGCAGGCAACCGTAATCGAGCAGGTTGATCCCGGAGGCGCGGCCATCCATCTCGACGATGGTGTAATTGCCCAGATGCGGGTCGCCGTGGATCACGCCGTAATGGCTGAAGGGATACCACCAGGCCCGGAACAGCGCTCGCGTGATCTGATTGCGCTCCTCCAGCGGGCGCGACTTGTAGTCCAGCAGGCGGCCGCCGTCCATCCACTCCATCGTCAGCAGACGGCGCGTCGAAAGCTCTTTCCGCACGCGCGGGACGCGGATCATGGCGTCGCCTTCGAAAATGCGGCCGTAAAGCGCCATGTGCCGCGCTTCAAGGTCATAATCCAGCTCCTCGCGCAGCCTTGCGCCGATTTCCTCGGGAATGTCGGACGTGTCGACATTCGGCTCCAGACGGCGCTGCACGGAAAGGATGATGCGAAGCTGGTGCAGATCGGCCTCGACGGCGGACTGCATGTCGGGATATTGCAGCTTGCAGGCGAGCCGGGTTCCGTCCGGGGCAACCGCCCGGTGCACCTGTCCGAGAGAAGCCGAAGCTGCCGCCTCACGCTCGAAGGAGGCGAATTTGCTCTCCCAGTCCGGGCCGAGTTCGGCGGCCATGCGCCGCTTCACGAACACCCAGCCCATCGGCGGCGCCATCGACTGCAGCTTGGCCAGTTCCTCGGCATATTCGGGAGGCAGAGCGTCGGGTATCGTGGAGAGAAGCTGTGCCACCTTCATCAGCGGGCCTTTCAGCCCGCCCAGCGCTTCGGCGAGCGCGGCGGCGTCCCTGTCGCGCCCCTGGCCTCGTCCGAGAACATAGCGCGTCGCCATGCCTGCCGCGACCCCTCCGACATTCGTTCCGACCCGCGCATAACGTTGCAGGCGGCGGCTGAAGCTGTTGGCTTCGTCGTCCGGCGGAGTCTGGTTTGTCATCCGGTGCATTCTCCATAAGCGAATGCGATGAGAATGGTGTCAGTCCCGGGCCATTCCAAGCCGCCCGGCGCCTGCTGTCCGACCGGGAGACGATAAGCCGCGCCGGGTTCAGGTCCCGGCCGGTCCGGACGCTTCCGCCTCGTCGAAGACCTCCAGTTCGTCGACCATCCGCTCGATGACGCTCAAGCCCATCGCCCAGAAACCGGGATCGCCGGCGTCTAGGCCGAAGGGGGCGAGCAGGTCTTTATGGTGCTTGGTGCCGCCCGCGCGAAGCATTTCGAAATAACGCTCCTGAAAGCCCGGCTCGCCCTTTTCGTAGACGGCATAGAGCGAGTTGACGAGGCAATCGCCGAAAGCATAGGCATAGACATAGAATGGCGAATGAATGAAATGGGGCACATAGCTCCAATAAACCTCGTAACCCTCGCCGAGATTCACGGCAGGGCCGAGGCTTTCCGCCTGTACCTCCATCCAGATCTCGCCGATCCGCTGCGTCGTCAACTCGCCTTCCAGGCGTTCGGTGTGAAGCCGGCGCTCGAAGTCATAGAAAGCGATCTGCCGGATCACGGTGTTGATCTTGTCCTCGGCCTTCTGGGCGAGCAGCGTCTTTTTCTCAGCCCTGTCCGTCGCCGTCGAGAGCAGCGATTTGAACGTGAGCATCTCGCCGAAGACGCTCGCCGTCTCAGCCAGCGTCAGTGGCGTTTGCGCCATCAAAGCCCCCTGCCCGTTGGCGAGCATCTGATGCACGCCGTGTCCCAGTTCATGGGCGAGCGTCATCACATCGCGCGGCTTGCCCATATAGTTGAGCAGGATATAGGGATGCACACCCGGCACGGTCGGATGGGCGAAAGCGCCGGGCGACTTTCCGGGACGGACGGGCGCGTCGATCCAGTTCTCTTCGAAGAAACGGCGTGCGATCCCGGCCATGTCCGGACTGAAACGGCCATAGGCGGACAGAACCATCTCCCTGGCCTCGGACCAGCCGATGAGGCGTTCGGGACCTTCGGCGATCGGCGCATTGCGGTCCCAGAACTCAAGGCGATCCAGCCCGAGCCAGCGCGCCTTGAGCGCGTAATAGCGATGGGAAATGCGCGGATAGTGCTCGCGGACAGCAGTCACGAGCGCCTCCACGACTTCCGACTCGACATTGTTGGCGAGATGACGGGCGGCGGCGATATCGCCGAATCCGCGCCAGCGGTTGGAGATTTCCAGATCTTTCGAAAGTGTATTGGTTATCAGCGTGAACAGCGGCAGCCGGGAGCGGAATGTCGCGGTTAGAGCTTCCGCAGCCTTCCGGCGCAAGGACCGGTCCGGCGACATCAGCAGGTTCAGCGCGGGTTCAAGCGACAACTCCTGCCCATCGACCTCAAAGCGGAGCGAGGCCATGGTCTCGTTGAAGAGACGGCTCCAGCCGCCGCGCCCGGTCACGCTCTGTTCGTGGAACAGCCGCTCAAGGTCGTCAGAAAGCTGGTAGGGCTTTTCCTTGCGCAATTCCTCCAGCCATGGACGGTAATGATCGAGCGGCGGTTCGCTCATGACTCGGTTCATGACTTCGTCGGCGATTCGGTTCAGTTCCAGCGTCAAAAACAGGATCTTCACCCCGATCTGCGTCAGCTTTTCCTGAATGTCGCCGAAAAACTTCGCGCGAGCGGGATCGTCAACCTTTGTGACGTAGTTCAGAAAAGCAAAGGCGGCGATCCGGCCCATACGCTCCTGCAGCGCCTCATAGGTCCTGAGGCAGTCGAACAGGGCCTGCGCGCCTTCGCGCCCGGCGGCCATCCCGCCAAGCCTACCCTGGTAGCGTGCAGCGAAGGCTTCGGCGTCGCTTGCGCTCTGCTGGAGATCGCGCTGAAGCTCTGCGGAGTCCGGCGCAGGGTAAAGATCCCCGATCGCCCATGACGGCATGTCTACAAGTTCGGCCTCTTTCCGGACGGCGCCCTCTTCTGCGCCGGATTGTGTGTACACCGGGAGACGCCGCTTTCCGGCAGGCGTGTTCGTCATCATTCGGGCCCGTCCCTTCGCTCGCCTTGAACATAATCGGATTAGCATGTGGGGCTTGCGAAGCAATGTCAAAATATGGCGATACAGCGCGCAGCGCCTGGCGCGCCAGTCCCCGCCTGATCCTTTCCCGACCAGATCGGGACAGTTGCAACCGCGAATTTCAGCGAGTTTTTACCCTTGGATGACACACTCCTAAGTTGTCATCCGCCATGATGCCCGCATAAGGCGGCGCACGCCTAACGCCACGGACAAGAGTATTGCGTATGGATGAATTCATGAAGACCGGGACGGATCGTCCCGGCCGTCAGGGGCAGGATTTCGAGGCCATCGTGGCGGTGTCGGCAGAGATGCAGCGCGCCAGAACGCTCGCCCAGCGCGCGGCGGACCTCGACCTGCCTATCCTGCTTGAAGGTGAGGCGGGGACCGGAAAACGGCTGTTCGCCCGCGCCATTCACGCGGCAGGCCCACGCAATGCAGGCCCCTTCATCGCACTACGTTTCGCGGGCCCGTCCGAACCTATGTTCGCCGCAACTGCGTCGCCGGACCCGCAATCACTCGGCAAAGCATGGGAGCAGGCCAGAGGCGGCACACTGTTCCTCGGCAATATTTGTGAAATGTCCGAAGACGCGCAGCGCGAGTTGCACATGCTGCTGGCGTCGCAGTCTTCCAGACGCGGTGCTGACGAAGACGCGATCAGGCTGATCTGCGCTAGCGGCCGGACCCTGGTGGAAATGGTCAAATCCGGGCGATTCGACGAAAAGCTTTATTATCAGATCAGCGTCTTTCCGATCTGGCTGCCGCCGCTGCGCGCCCGCAGGGAGGACATTCCCGCGCTTGCCAAAGCCTTTCTCGGGCAGGTCATCGCCGAAGCCGGCAAGCCGATCGAGCGCATCGAGCCTGCAGCGGAGGCGCTGCTTTGCGATTACTCCTGGCCCGGCAATGTGCGCCAACTCGAAAATACGATATTCCGCGCCGTTGCGCTCGCTGAGGGCTACAGGCTTGCATTGCGCGACTTCCCCCAGATTCTGGCGCAGACACCCGGCTACCGTGCCACGGCGGAGCGGGAATCTGTCGCGCTGGCCGCCGTGGCGGCGCCGTCCCCTCAGCGCTATGAAGGCCCGGCCATGGTGGGCGGAACGCTCCCTGGGGACCGCGTGGTCACGCTGACCCCGATCGGCGCTGACGGGCGTGTGGGCGTCCCTGCCATGAACGAGAATGGCGAATTCCGACGCCTTGAAGAGATCGAGGCGGACGTTATCCGACTCGCGCTCGGCCATTATCGCGGCCATATCACGGAGATCGCCCGCCGCCTGGGTATCGGACGTTCGACGCTTTACCGGAAAATGCGCGAGTTCGGCCTTAGCCCCCGTCACAATTGAGTGAATTGACGCCCCACATTGCCTCATCTGCCCATAAAATTCTTTTCTTCTATGGAAATTATGGGCAGTAAAGGTCATGATCCATCATGAACGGATCGTACTGAAAGACGGAGGGATGAGGGGTTCATGTCCGCATACCGATGGGGTGTATTTGCGGCTGCTGCAGCAGGAGCTTTCGCCGTAGCCTGTCAAGGCGCGATCGCCGTGGAACCGGGCGCGCCTGCCCGTCTTATAGACCGGGAATTCGTAACCCTAATCGCCGTCCGCAAGGAGCTGCAGAATCCGGAAGCTGCCGAGCTGTTTGCAGCGAAGGACAAGCTGGACGGTCTCAGAGGGTATTACGAGGCCGAGGATGCGAGGCTTGTCTGGGTGGATGGCTCAGGCCTCAAACAGGACGCCGTGAGCGGCTTGCGCAAGGCATTCCAGCGCGCCGACAGCTTCGGTCTCCATTCCGGCGATTACGCCCTTCCTCCGGCTGCCGCCAACGAAGCTGCCGAAGAACTGGCGCTTGCCGAATTGCGCTACAGCCTCGCGGCCATCACATACGCCGATCATGCCCAGACAGGGCGCTTCCCCGCCAACACGTTGAACGAGAAGTTCATCGACGTGAAGCCGGCGCATCCGGATCCGGCTGAGCTGCTTGGCGGTCTCGCTGCATCCGGCGACGGTCTCACTGAGCGTCTGGAGAGCTATCATCCGCCGCACGACCAGTTCAAGGCGTTGAGAAAGAAACTGCTCGAAGTCCGCAACGCAGCGAAGTCCGGCAAAGTGCGCACCCGCATACCGGACGGGCCTTCCCTCGGCCCCGATACCTACCACCCGCACATCGCAATTGTGCGGGAACGCCTCGGCGTGGAGCCCCCCGAGAATACAGGCCGCCAAGACCCTTCCCAGTATTATGACGTCGAGCTTGAGGCCGCGATTCGAGGCTTCCAGCAGGATAAGGGACTGAAGCCTGACGGCATCATCGGGCGCAACACTCGTGAGGCCCTGAACGAAGGCACGATTCCCGTCTCTGCGGAAACGATCATTGCCAATATGGAGCGCTGGCGCTGGAAGCCACGCGATTTCGGCAAGAGGCACGTCTTCATCAATATCCCCGAATTCAAGTTCCGTCTCATCAGCAGCGGCAGGATCATCCATCAGGAGCGCATCGTCGCCGGATCGCCCAAGCACAGGACTCCGATCTTCTCCGACGAGATGGAGACGATCGTGTTCAACCCGTACTGGAACGTGCCGCGTTCGATCATGGTGAACGAGATCATCCCGGCGGTGCGGAACAATCCTGCCTATATCTACCGCAACAATCTCGAAGTGATCTGGAATGGCCGCCGTACGGTCGAGCCTTACCTGGTGGACTGGCATCAGGTCGATCCGAACAAGCTGTTCCTGCGCCAGACCCCGGGGCCGGGAAATGCGCTCGGCAAGGTCAAGTTCCTGTTTCCGAACAAGCACGCCGTCTATATGCACGACACACCGACCAAGCACCTTTTCAATAGACCGGTCAGGGCCTACAGCCACGGCTGTATGCGCGTGCGCGATCCTCTCAAATTCGCCGAGTTGCTTCTAGAGGATCAGGGCTGGTCGCGCAGCCGCATAGATCAGACGCTCTACACGGCGCACGACCAGCATGTGAAGCTGGAGAGCAAACTGCCCGTACACATTTCCTATTTTACCGCATGGGTGGACGATGACGGCGTGATCCACGGTTACCAGGACGTGTACGGATATGATGCCGAGGTCCGTCTGGCGCTCAATCTCGACACGAACCGCCGTTACGCGGCGAGCAGCGAGGAGGAATTCGAAGTTGGGGAGCGCGGCCTGCAGAACTGACTGCGGCTGCGCATCAGCAGTCAGGCTCGCTTAGGGGTTTTCCACAGTTTGTTCTGTTGCGGTACGGCCATTTTTTCCCCTTATTTTCGCAGATACTGAAAATTAACCGTCCACCGTTGAAGATTCGCCACGGTCTGTATAAGCGGCTCGGGGTGTTCAGGCGGATGGCGCATAGAGTTGGGCTGACTGGGATCGCACGGTTCCCCCGCTGCGATTATGAGGGAAAATTGATCATCCGGATCTCCACCCTGGCGCGGAGCGCGGCTCTTGCCGCATTCTCAATCGCGTTTTTCACGGCTGCGCCATCCGGTTTGCGCGCCGAGGAACGCCATCTCGAACTTTATAACGTCAATACAAAGGAAAAGATCGCGGTAACCTTCAAACGTGACGGCCGCTATATCGACGACGCGCTTGGCAGGCTCAATCATTTCATGCGCGACTGGCGGCGCGACGAGTCCACGAAGATGGACCCGAAACTTTTCGATATCATCTGGGACATTCACCGCGAACTCGGATCTAAAGAGCCGGTCCATCTCATCAGCGGCTTCAGGTCGCCCAAGACCAATGCAATGCTGCGCAAGACCAAGGGCGGCCAGGCCACTCGCAGCAGGCACATGACCGGGCAGGCGGCCGACATCCATTTTCCTGACGTCAAGGTCAAGGAATTGCGTAACTCCGCTCTCATCCGCGAGCAGGGCGGCGTAGGCTATTACCCAACCTCCGCCATTCCATTCGTCCATGTCGACACCGGCCGCGTTCGCCATTGGCCGCGACTACCGCGCGCCGAACTCGCGATCCTGTTTCCCGACGGCAAGTCGCAGCACGTACCAACCGACGGCAAGCCTCTGACCAAGAAGGACTTCACGATCGCAATGGCAGACCTGCAGAAACGCGGCGGCTCGCTTCCAATCGCCGTGCAGCGCCGTCTGAACGGCGGCGCGGATACGCGGATCGCGCTCGCCAGTGCGCCGGCCCCCCTCGACGTGCCACTGCCGGAGCCTTCGCCAACGGCGCAGACAGTCGAACCTGGTGTCGTTCTGGCGAGCCTGACGCCTTTTGACGGGCTTGCCAGAGTGCTCCCGCAGCGCAGCGCAGAGTCAGAGCCGGTCGTCGAAGCGAGCCTGAGCGATCCTGTGCAGAGCGACGCTGGCCTGCTAGGCGACAGCATTACGCCGGATGGCCTCTCCATAGCGCCGTCGTCCAACGTACCGCAGGATCAGATGGCTGCCGCGCCGGAGTACGACGACGATCATCCTGACGAACTCTACTATCATCCGGTTCCGATCGCGCCGTTTCTTGGCGATACGCCCATCGCAAACATGGACATGACCAGCGATACGGGCGCGCTGGCGCTGCCGCGCGTGCACGTTCTGTTCGGAGAGTCGCGCCAGATGCTGGTCAACCAGTTCGAACCGGGTCTGCAATACGCCAAGCTCTACTGGTCGCAGCAATTCCGCGGCACGGCTGTCAATACCCGCCTTAAGCGTCTCGTGCGCGATATCCCCCCTGCGGAAAACACCCCTGCGCTAGCCTCGCAAAACAATACTCGCACCGCGCAGAAGTGACGTGCTCAATACCGCGGAGGCCTTGCTTTTCGCGGAGGCAAAGCAATGGTCTCCCTGACAGCTAAAGAGTGGAGCAGGCGCCCGCTTGGGCTGTGGGCATAGGCGGGAGGCGGGCGCCTACTCGCCGCCCGGCAGGGCTGAAATCATGCCGAGCGCATGCATATAAGTCGCGAGCACCGCTTCCTGTTCCATACGTTCGTGATCGTCCTGCTTGCGGATGCGGATGATTGCCCGCATTGCTTTCGTGTCGAAACCGGCCGATTTCGCTTCGGCGAAGACTTCCCTTATATCCGCAGTCAGCGCCGCCTTCTCCTCTTCGAGCCGTTCGACACGCTCGATGAATGCGCGGAGATGGTCCTTCGCCCCATTGTGCAGCGAAGCTGCGGCGACTTCCTTGTCATCAATCGCTTCGGCAATCGACATCTATGTCTCCCCATCGGCAGATCATGACGCAACCGGTTCGCGCCTTCGTTTACGCGAAAGCTAGGAAACCTCCGCCTGCGGCTCAAGGCAAAAGCCGCATTTATCCAAAACCGGCAATCCGCAGCGGATAACATGCCAAAAATGCTCGCATTATGTCTCAGGCTTGGCCGACCTTCCGGCGAAGGTGATTCTATGCCGCGCCGAAAGCCCTCAAGCAGGGGGCCGCGCCAAACCTTCGCTCGCGTCCGGCAAAGCGCCCGGAACAGCAAGCCGGAATGCGCTGTCAAGGGGCATATAAGCCGGACAAATCTTCTCGGCTTTGGTATGATCCGGCGCGGGATTGAAGTTTACGAGTACCGGAATGAAGCTCCATCTAGAGGGAAGCGCAATGCTGAAAACCGACTTCTTCGCAATCTGCCGAAATGGGATAGCTGTCCTCGCGCTTGGACTTGCCGGCCTGGCGGCGTCGGCGCCCGTGTCCCTTGCCGAGCAGGTGGGCACCGCTGTCGTCAACGGCAGGATCGTCATACTCGACAGCGACGGCACATGGCAGTTCCAGGACGAAATGGGACAGGGCACGGCGGCGCGCTCATCTTGCGAAACGCTGGAGCATATGCGTCTCTGCCTCGACACGACCGGATGGAGCAAGGCCAATCTTCCCGGAGATTTCATTGGAAGTTACCGGAGTTCCAACAAGTATTTTCTTGGCATCGTCTATGAGCCGAGCGGATCCAATGATGGTTATACTTACGAATTTCTCCAGCAGGCGATCATTCAGAACGCCGCCACCGCCTCGAACACTGCGCCGGAGAATGTCCCGATCCTCGACAGCAAGGCCAATGCGCAGGAAATGGATGGCTTCAGAAGCGTCACCTACAGCCCGACCATCAATGGCGCGCCATTCGTGTTTCACAACATCTTCAGGATCTATCCCGATCGCGCGGTGCAGTTCGCATTCTGGACCATCGGTAAGGAATATACGGCGGATTTCCGCGACAAGGTCGAGAAATTCGCAAGAGGCGTGAGCTTCACTCAGTAGCCTTGCCGGCAAAGCCGCATCTCATGAGGAGCGCGGCGTCGCAGCGGCAATTTCATCCACGATAGCAGCGATGGCCTGCCTCGGATTGCCAGCCTGAGTGATCGGACGCCCTACGACCAGATAATCTGCGCCCGCGGCGATTGCTCCTGCGGGTGTCGCGGTTCGCTGCTGATCACCGGACACAGCCCCTGCCGGGCGAATGCCAGGCGTCACGATCAGGAAATCATTCCCGAACCGGGAACGGATCGCTGCCGCTTCCTGAGGCGAGGCGACGACGCCGTCGAACCCGGCCTCCTGTGCAAGTTGCGCGCGCTTCATCACCAGCTCCGGGAGGCTGATCGAAAGCCCCTGCCCGGCCAGGTCGGACTCTTCGAGACTTGTCAGGACCGTAACGGCGAGCAGTTTCATGGCCGAGCCTGCGCGCCCGCGTACGGCGGCGCCGAGCGTCTTGCTGTCGACCCCGTGCACTGTCAGGAAAGACGCGCCGGCCCTTGCCGCCGATGCGGCGGCGCCTTCGACTGTGTTGGGAATGTCGAGCAGTTTGGCGTCCAGGAAGATCTGAAAGCCCGCATCGGCCAGCGCGCGTGCGAGCACGAGTCCGTCCGAGTAGATCAGCTCGACGCCGATCTTGAAGATCCGCGCTTCGCCCTGCAGCGCCTCGACGACGCCGAAAGCCTGGCTTGCAGAGGGCATATCGAGAGCGACGATGAGCCTGCCCGCGGCGGCGAGTCGTTCGCGCGTGGCGGAGTCGGACGCAGCCTGACCGGTCATGCGTACAGCCGCCCTGCGGTTTCGGCGAGACGCACGACAATAGTGTCGAGCAGACCTCGCGAGCGTTCGTTCACCAGACCGCCGTTCTCATCGAATGCCGTGGCCGCGCTGCCCAGGGCAATCTGCTCCGGCAGGACCATAGCGCCGAGGCCGAGCCCAAGCACCTGCCGGAGCGTGATGAGGCTTCTCATTCCCCCGAAAACGCCGTTCGAGGCCGCCCCGATAGCGAAAACACGGGCCCTGAACAGCGATCCGGCAGGTTTGACGGTTCCCTCGACGCGCGAAAGCCAGTCCAGCGTGTTTTTCAGAAGCGGGGTGATCGAGGCGTTGTATTCCGGCCCGGCGATGAATATGCCTTGATAGGCTTTCATTTCCTCCATAAGCCGGAATGCGGCCTCTGGCTGCCCTTCGCTTTTCTCCAGATCGCCATTATAGAGCGGCATGGGATAATCGGCGAGATCGAGAAGCGTAGCGTCCAGACCTCGCGCTTGTGCAGCAAGATAAGCTGCGCGGGCGAGTCTGGTATTGAGCGAGCCTTCCCTTATGCTGCCGGAGAAAAACAGAAGTCTGATGCTTTTCGCCATCCAAGGCTTCCTTTCCTTGCGGTCATTTTCGGGATGATGAGCGCCTCATGGGCGGGAGAATAGGTCAGGAATCCGCCATGCGTTCCCAGAAATCACGAACGCGCTTGGCGAAACCGCTCAGTCCGGGGTTCGTATTTTCCGTTGAGGCCTTTTCGAATTCCTTCAGCAGTTCCTTCTGCTTGCGCGTAAGGTTTTGTGGGGTTTCGATTTCAACCTGCACATAGAGGTCGCCGGTGAGCGTGGAGCGCAGCACGGGCATCCCCTTCCCCTTCAGGCGGAACTGCTTTCCTGTTTCCGTGCCTTCGGGGATCTTCACCCGTGCGCGGCCGCCGTCAATGGTCGGCACTTCGACCTGGCCGCCCAGCGCCGCGGTCGCGATGGTGATCGGCACCTTGCAGAACAGGTCCGCGCCGTCTCGCTGGAAAATTTCGTCCGCATGGACCGACAGAAAGATGTAGAGGTCGCCGGCCGGTCCGCCGCGCAAGCCGGCTTCGCCTTCGCCCGCCAGCCTGATGCGGGTTCCGTCCTCGACGCCGGCAGGGATGTTGACCGAAAGAGTGCGTTCCTTGGTGACCCGGCCGGAGCCTGAGCAGCCATGACAGGGATTCTGGATGATTTCGCCGCGGCCGTGACAATTCGGGCAGGTGCGCTCGATCGTGAAGAAGCCCTGGCTGGCGCGTATCTTGCCAAAGCCGTTGCAGCCAGGGCAGGTGATCGGACTCGATCCCGGCTCGGCGCCGGTGCCGACGCAAGTTTCGCAGGTTATCGAGGTTGGAACGAGGATCTGTGCGACCTTGCCCGAGAAAGCCTCCTCAAGTGTTATTTCCATGTTGTAGCTGAGATCGGCTCCGCGTTCGCGCCCGGAGCGGTGGCGGCGGCGGCCGCCCATGAACTCGCCAAACAGATCGTCGAAGATTTCGGACATGGATGCGGAGAAGTCCGCGCCGAAGCCATGATGGCCCGCTGCGCCGTTCCCTTCGAAGGCAGCATGGCCGAAACGGTCGTATGCGGCGCGCTTCTGCGGATCCTTCAGCGCTTCGTAAGCCTCGTTGACCTCCTTGAAGCGCTGTTCAGCCGTATGATCGCCGGCATTGCAATCGGGGTGGAATTCCTTGGCAAGCCTGCGAAAGGCGCTCTTGATCTCCTGTTCGCCAGCGCCTCTGTTTACGCCCAGCACTTCATAATAATCGCGCTTGGCCATCTACGATCCATGTCCCATAAAAATATCGAACGTCCCGCACTTGGTCATGCGCGCCCCGTAGACGACGGAATTGATCTGGCGCCAGGCCGGATCATCCCCAAGCCGGTTTGCTAGGCTTTGTAATAGCCATGATATGATGGATGAGCGCGGCGCTCCGATAGCTGATAAGATCCAGAGCCGGACCACGCTTGTCCATGCAATCTCCAAGCCAACAGTTCAGGTTGCGCGGCTGGCGCAAGCCTTTGGGAACTACGCAGACTTCTTCTTGCTGTCGTCGTCGCGGACTTCCTCGAACTCGGCATCGACAACGCCGTCACCGGACTGTCCCGAACCGCCCTGAGCGTCGCCGCCGGACGCGCCCGCGGCGCCATCCTCACCGGACTTGTAGGCTGCTTCGCCGACCTTCATCGCCGCGCGCGCCAAGGCCTCGATCTTGGACACAATCGCATCGCGGTCGTCGCCTTCCAGCGCCGTGCGCAGCTCGGCGATCGCCTTCTCGGAGGCTTCCTTGTCTTCCGCGGAGACTTTTTCGCCCAGTTCGGAGATGGTCTTCTCGGTCGAATGGATCAGCGCTTCGCCCTGGTTCTTGGCTTCGACCAGTTCGCGGCGCTTCTTGTCCTCGGCAGCGTGCGACTCGGCTTCCTTGACCATGCGCTCGATATCGGCGTCGCTGAGACCGCCCGACGCCTGGATGCGGATCGACTGCGTCTTGTTCGTCGCCTTGTCGATCGCCGAGACATTCACGATGCCGTTGGCGTCGATATCGAACGTCACCTCGATCTGCGGCACGCCGCGCGGCGCCGGCGGGATGCCGACCAGGTCGAATTCGCCGAGGGATTTGTTGTCGGCGGCCATTTCGCGCTCGCCCTGAAAGACGCGGATCGTCACCGCGCTCTGATTGTCCTCAGCGGTCGAGAAGACCTGACTTTTCTTGGTCGGGATGGTCGTATTGCGTTCGATGAGGCGAGTGAATACGCCGCCCAGCGTTTCGATTCCGAGCGATAGCGGGGTCACGTCAAGAAGCAGCACGTCCTTCACGTCGCCCTGGAGCACGCCGGCCTGGATCGCGGCGCCCA
>CAYOUE010000037.1:0-20900 GCA_964407075.1 uncultured Hyphomicrobiaceae bacterium | reverse complement strand
CATCAAGCGCTCGATCCGCGATCTATACAACCGGGAGATCGACGAAATCCTCGTCGCCGGCGACGACGCCTACCGCGACGCCAAGGACTTCATGCGGATGCTGATGCCCAGCCACGCAAAGAATGTCCAGCCCTACAAGGAGCCCGAGCCGCTGTTCACACGCTATGAGGTCGAACGCCAGCTCAATGCGATGTACAACCCGCAGGTGACGCTGCCGTCCGGCGGTTACATCATCATCAACCAGACCGAGGCGCTGGTCGCGATCGACGTGAACTCCGGCAAATCGACCCGCGAATTTTCCATTGAGGACACCGCGCTCAACACCAATCTGGAGGCGGCCGAGGAAATCGCCCGCCAGTTGCGGCTGCGCGATCTGGCGGGGCTGATCGTCGTCGATTTCATCGACATGGAGGAAAAGCGCAACAACCGCGCCGTCGAACGCAAGTTGAAGGATTGCCTGCGCAACGACCGTGCGCGCATCCAGGTGGGCCGCATCAGCCTGTTCGGGCTTCTGGAAATGTCGCGCCAGCGTATCCGCACCGGTATGCTGGAAGGCTCCACTGTTCCCTGCACCCATTGTCACGGCACCGGCGTCATCCGCTCCACCGAATCCGTCGCGCTTTCGGTTCTACGCAGCCTTGACGACTGGCTCAGGGCCAATCAGCCATGTCATCTGAACGCCGTCGCCTCGATCGACGTCGTGCTCTACATCGTAAATCAGAAGCGGGGCTATCTGCAGGACATCGAGCAGCGTCACGGCGTCACGATTACGGTCACGGCGAGCGAAAAGATGCACGGCGCGAGCTTCCATATCGAGAAGGTCGCCGCCGTCGCCGAAAAAGCCGAGAACGGCGCAGCGCCGATCACGCAGAGCGACCGGATCATTCAACCTTTCGAGGCCGACGCCAATGGCGCGCTGGACGATCAGGGCCGTGCCTCGCGCAGACGCCGCAGACGCCGCGGCGGACGCGGCGGCGAAGACCGCGATACCCGTTCTCATGCCGCGCATACGCCCGCACAGGACGAGGAGACCGAAGCGCCCCGCGAGGAGAATGCGGATGTGTACGGACGGGGCGACGACGCGCAGGAAGGCGCGGAGGACGGCAAGACACGCCGGCGTTCGCGCCGCCGGGGACGCCGCGGAGGCCGCCAGCAAAAGGCCGCTCGCGCCGCGGAGAGCGCGGTGAGCTCCGAGCCACGGGAAGCCGCACAAACAGAGCGCGAGGATCTGCCGGCTACGCCATCGAAAGCCGAGCAGGTTTCCGGGCAGAGCGCCCGGAATGAAAGCAAGGACGAAAAGGAGGACGCAGACGCGCGCTCCTTTCGCACTGCACCCGCGGTCCAGGCCGAAGACAGCGGTCTCAACGGCGCCCGCAAGGTCAACGGAAGCGCCGCGGGCCATCAGCACGATGATGCGCCGGCTGGCGAAAGCGTGGCGGCGCATGAGCCGGCGGGGTCCGGGTTAGAGGACGCCGGCGAAGCCGCTCCGCCGCCTCCGCCAAAACCGCGCGGAAACCGCCGGGGCTGGTGGCAGCGGCGCAACGCGTGAGCTGTGCCGCTCATTGCGGAAAAGGTATGAGATGAACTTCGCAGGCCGGGCGTCAAACGACGATCCGGCCTCAGCCTTTCCAGTCCCCAAGCCGCCTCACCGCCTCGCGCATGGCCTCGAACGATCCGGCGTAGGAAAAGCGCAGGAAGCTGCGTCCGCGTTCCGGATCGAAATCGACACCGGGGGTCACGGCGACTCCGATTTCGTCGAGGATGCGCGCGCAATATTCCCTGCTGTCGCCGGTTCGCCCGGAAATGTCGGCATAGATGTAGAAAGCGCCGTCGGCGGGAGCGAAACTGTCGAATCCCGCCCGCGGAAGTTCCTCCATCAGCATCGCCCTGTTGCGCGCGTAGACGGACTTGTTGGCTTCCAGCTCTTCGGTCGCCTCGAACGCCGCGAGCGCGCCTGCCTGGGACGCAGCCGAAGGCGAGATGTAGAGATTCTGCGCAAGCCGCTCAAGCGTCCGCATCAGCGCCGCAGGCGCGACCATCCAGCCCACGCGCCATCCGGTCATGGAGTAGTATTTCGAGAAGCTGTTGATGACGATCGCGCCGTCGTCATATTTGAGCGCGGTTTCGGCCGGCTCGCCATAGGTCAGGCCATGATAGATCTCGTCGGAGATCGCCGTCACGCCCTGCGCGCGGCACCAGCCGCAGATCGCGGCGAGCGTGTCGGGCGTCATCATCGTTCCGGTGGGATTGGCGGGGCTGGCGAAGAGCAGCCCTTCCGCCTTTCCTGCAGCCGAAACGGCTCCGTCAAGCATCGATGCGGACGGCATCCAGCGCCCGTCAGGACCGGTCTCGACACGCACGGGGACGAGGCCAAGCGCCTTGGCGATGTTGCGGTAGCAGGGATAGCCCGGCTCAGGCAGCAGGAGCCTCGCGCCCGGATCGAACAACGCCAGGAAAGCGAGCACGAACCCGGCTGAAGACCCGGCTGTCACGGCAATGCGTTCCGGCGCAATGTCGAGGCCATGGCGCTCCGCGTAATAACGGGAGATACGTTCCCTCAGCACCGGAACGCCGAGCGCGTCCGTGTAGCCGAGAACCTCGCTGTCGAGCGCCCGCTTGATGGCTTCACGCGCAAGGCGCGGGGCGGGCGTCGCAGGCTGGCCGACTTCCATATGAATCACGCCGGCGCCGGAGCGCTCGCGCTCTGACGCCCGGCGCATCACGTCCATGACCACGAAGGATGCAATTTCGCTGCGTTCGGAGGAACGGATGGCCCCGGAGAGCGCGTCCTGGGCGGTGAGATGTGGTCGCAACAAGGCAACTCCCTGTCAATTGTCATTCTTATGCCCCAATATCACCTCTACATCCATAGGATGTCGAGCCGTCCGTTCACGAGTATGTGTTCGCACAGGCGCATTGTGTTGACCGTTCAACAGCTCCGCTCTAGGTTTCTTGAGCACGAGCGAATGCGTGACGGCCTAATTTCTGACCAGTGGCGAGGAAGCCTTGTTTGATCCAATCTTGACCGGAGTCCGGCGAGGATTGCGCTGCGCAGCCGTTGCGCTTCTTGGCGCTGCGCTCATGTTCCCCCAGACCGCCCAGAGCCAGGGCATAGGACTCATTCGCGACGCCGAGATCGAGGAACTGCTGGCCGATTACGCCAGGCCGATCTTCCGCGCCGCGAATCTGAGTTCGCAGAACGTCAGCATCCACATCGTGAACAGCCGCGCCTTCAACGCATTCGTGGTCGACGGCAACAACATGTTCATCAATGTGGGCGCGATTACCCAGTCGAAAACGCCCAACCAGCTCATCGGCGTGATCGCGCATGAGGCGGGTCACATAGCCGGCGGCCATCTGGCGCGCCTGAAGGTGCAGATGTCGCGGATGGAATCCGCAGCGCTCATCATCAATCTGCTCGGCATCGGCGCAATGGTCGGCGGCGCGGTGAGCGGCGGGAGCAGCAACGACATGGGCGAAGCCGGCGCCGCGATCCTGTACGGCGGCAGCAACATCATCCAGCGCTCGCTGCTGTCATACCGTCGCGCGGAGGAGTCCGCGGCGGACCAGGCCGCCGTCGATTATCTCAACCGCACGCAGCAATCCGCGCGCGGCATGATCGAGACTTTCCGCTTCTTCGCCGATCAGACGCTGGCGTCCGTCAACAATATCGACCCTTATATCCAGAGTCATCCGATGCCGCAGGAGCGCATCTCGCAGCTTCAGGATCTGGCGCTCAGAAGCCCCTATTACGACCGCAAGGACCCCCCGCAGCTTCAATTTCGCCATGAGATGGCGAAGGCCAAGCTTGAGGCGTTCATGAACAAGAACAACGCCTCCTATGTGATGCGGCTTTATCCCGAGAGTGATCGAACCCTGCCGGCACGTTACGCACGGGCGATCATTCTGAACTTCACCGGAGGCGTGAAAGCAGCCCTGCCCGCGCTCGATGCGCTTATTGCCGAGCAGCCGGACAACGCCTATTTCCACGAGCTTAAAGGACAGTTCCTGCTCGAAAGCGGCCAGGCGAAGCCTGCCGTCGCCCCGCTGAGGAGAGCCGTCGAACTCGCACCCCAATCAGGGCTGATGCGTGTGATGCTGGCCCAGGCGCTGCTTTCAACGGAGGACGCCTCTGTCGTCAGCGAAGCTGTGAGTCATCTTCAGAACGCGCTCGTGAAGGAAAGGCAGTCCGTGGTCGGCTACCGTCAGCTTTCGATTGCATACGGGCGTCTCAACAAGCTGCCCGAAGCGCAGCTCGCTGCGGCTCAGGCCGCTTTCTTCGAGGGCAATGCTGATTTTGCCAAGGTTCATGCTCAGCGCGCTATCCAGGCTTTTCCGGAAGGCTCGCCGAACTGGGTCAAGGCGAACGACATCATCAGGGATGTCGAAACCTATAAATCCATGGCGAGAAACAACTGACCGGATCGACCGGGTTTTTTTGTGGAGCACATTTGAATGACACTGAAGCGCATCGGGACCTTCTGCGCCGCTCTGGCTGCTATGTCCGCAGGTTTTCTCCTGCCTCTGAACGCACAGGACAAGGCCTTCGACGAGGCCCAGAAGCAGGAAATCCAGTCCATCATCAGGGACTATCTGCTGACCCAGCCGGAAATCCTTCGCGAAGCCATCGAGGAGCTCAACCGGCGCGAGACTGCCGCCGCCGAACAGGAGCGGCTCAAGGCTCTCTCCTCCCTGTACAAGGAGGAAACGCCATTCAGCATGGGCGACGGCAAGATCACTCTGGTCGAGTTTTTCGACTACAATTGCGGCTATTGCCGCAAGGCCTTCGAGAGCATCGTCAGCCTTGCCGATGAGGAAAAGGATCTGCGCGTCGTATTTGTCGAATTTCCGATCTTGTCCGAGGGATCCCGCATCGCCGCAGAAGCCGCGATCGCATCCGCAAAACAGGACAAGTATGTCGAATTCCACACTGCGCTGATGCGCCACAACGGGCGCGTCGACGGCGATGTGGCCTTCAAGATCGCTGCTGATCTCGGTCTGGACATCGAGAAGCTTAAATCGGATATGCAGGCGCCTGAAGTCGCGGAACTGATCGAGAAGAACCTCGAACTCGGCACGGCGATGGGCGTTCAGGGAACGCCGGCAATATTCATCGGCGACGAGGCCATTCCCGGCGCGCCTGACAATCTGGGTTCGATTCTGAAAACTGCTGTGGCTGACATAAACAAGAACGGCTGCAGCGTTTGCTGACGCTGCGGGCCGGGCGTTATCCTGAAGCGGCAGACCGGCCCGCGATCGGCGCGGCCTGGTGGCCGTTTCACGCTTTTTCGCCTACAGGCTGCTTCGCGCAAGCCGGTGTGCGCGCCACAGATGTCAGCCTGCTGTCGCGGGAATGCCCCAGCCGCACTTGCCATCTGCGCTCAATGGGTGAATAAGACTGTGGCGATTGCATCCGGGGGAACCGCCGTGACAGACGAGACGAACGGCAGGAATAGAAAAAATATGGTCGAAGAAGGTCTCATTCGCGAACTCGCCCAGATTCTGAATAGCGAAGGTCTTACCGAAATCGAAATCGAGCAGAAGGGGCTGCGTATCCGCGTCGCCCGGAACGTGACGGTTTCGGCAGCCGTGGCGTCCGGGCCGGCAGAAATCGCTCTCCCGGCGGCGCCGGCAGCACCCGCACCTGCCGCTGCGCCAACTCCCGCTGCGGCAGATGACGAGAACCATCCTGGCACGATCAAATCGCCGATGGTCGGTACGGCCTATCGCGCGCCGGAGCCGAACGCGCCACCCTTCGTCGAGGTCGGCTCGGTTGTAAAGAAGGGGCAGACGGTCCTCATCATCGAAGCGATGAAGACAATGAATCACATCGCCGCTCCGCGCCCGGGCACGGTAAAGGCGATTCTTGTCAACAACGGCGATCCGGTCGAATTCGGCGAGCCGCTGCTGATTATCGAATAGCTGATCCGGGCGAGCCATGTTCGACAAGGTGCTGATCGCAAATCGCGGCGAGATTGCGTTAAGGGTGCAGCGGGCCTGCAAGGAGCTCGGTATCAAGACTGTGGCCGTGCACTCCACAGCCGACGCCAACGCCATGCACGTCCGGCTTGCCGACGAAAGCGTATGTATCGGCCCTCCGCAAGCCTCCGAAAGCTATCTGAACATCCCCGCCCTGATTGCGGCCTGCGAGATAACCGGAGCTGACGCCGTGCATCCAGGTTACGGCTTTCTTTCGGAGAACGCGCGCTTCGTGGAGATCCTGGAAGAGCACAAGGTCAACGAAGAACAGAAAATCACCTTCATCGGACCGACTTCCGAGCATATCCGCCTGATGGGAGACAAGATCCAGGCAAAGGAAACCGCAAAGAAGCTCGGCATTCCGGTCGTTCCCGGCTCCGAAGGCGCGGTGACGACCGACGCGCAGGCCAGCGCGATCGCCCGCGACATCGGCTACCCGGTGCTGGTCAAGGCGTCGGCGGGCGGCGGCGGACGCGGCATGAAGGTCGCGCGCACCGAGACCGACCTGCCCGTGGCTCTGGCGACCGCACGTTCGGAAGCGAAAGCGGCATTCGGCGACGACGCGCTTTACATCGAGAAATATCTGACCAAGCCGCGGCATATCGAAATACAGGTTCTCGGCGACGGACTGGGCAACGCCATTCATCTTGGCGAACGTGACTGCTCGCTGCAGCGCCGCCACCAGAAAGTCTGGGAAGAGGCGCCTTCCGCCGCGCTCAACGCCAGCCAGCGCGAGGAGATCGGCGCAACGGTCGCCAAAGCCATCGCCGATATGGGCTACCGCGGCGTCGGCACCGTTGAGTTCCTTTACGAGGACGGGCAGTTCTATTTCATCGAAATGAACACGCGGCTTCAGGTCGAGCATCCGGTGACGGAGATGATTACCGGCATCGATCTCGTGATCGAGCAGCTTCACGTTGCGGCCGGCCATCCGCTCCGCATCAAGCAGAGCGACGTGCGCTTCCAGGGGCACGCCGTGGAGTGCCGGATCAATGCGGAGAACCCGGAAACCTTCATGCCTTCGCCCGGCCGCATCACCTATTTTCATCCTCCCGGTGGGCTTGGCGTGCGGGTCGATTCGGCGGTCTATGCTGGCTACACGATCCCTCCCTATTACGACAGCCTGATCGGCAAGCTGATCGTTCACGGCAACAATCGCAACGAATGCCTGCTGCGCTTGCGCCGCGCTCTCAGCGAATTCGTGATCGACGGTATCGAAACGACTATCCCGCTTTTCAAAAGGCTCGTTGACGATCCCGCCATCCAGGATGCGATTTACGACATTCACTGGCTCGAAAATTATCTCGAAAAGAGCTAGACTGTCATATGTAGATCTATGAGGCGCACCGGATCGCTCCAGACCTGCAAGGTTGCGATACGGTCACTGGTCCGGAGCGGAATGCAACCGGGAATCTGCTACGTTTTCCCCGTCACGCACGCTCGATGCTGCACGGAATGACCGCTGGGAATGGGATCGCGAAGCAACCTCGCCTATGAAATCTCGCCGCGCACGCTCCTCAAAGCCTATGCCTGCGGAATCTTTCCCATGGCCGAAAGCGCCGACGATCCGACGCTCTACTGGATCGAGCCCGAGGCGCGCGGCGTCCTGCCGCTCGACGCTATAAGGGTTCCGAAAAGGCTGGCCCGCACGATCCGGCAGGAGAAATTCGAGGTCCGGATCGACAGCGATTTCGAAGGCGTGATCGCGGGATGCGCCGAGCCGCGGCCCGGACGCGCCAGCACCTGGATCAACAGGCAGATCTTCGATCTCTATGCGGAGCTCTTCGAGATGGGCCATTGCCACACGGTCGAGACATGGCTGGACGGCAGGCTGGTGGGCGGCCTTTACGGCGTTCACCTGAATGGGGCCTTTTTCGGCGAGTCCATGTTCTCGACCGAACGCGACGCCAGCAAGGTCGCCCTGATCTATCTCGCCGCGCGGCTTAAGCATGGCGGATTCAAGCTGCTCGACACCCAGTTCGTGACGGAGCACCTCACACAGTTCGGCGTCATAGAAATTTCACGAAACGAGTTCCACAAAAGGCTCGCGGCCGCGCTCGAATACCGTTGCAGCTTCTCTGAACTGCCGGAGGATCATCCGCCTTCGGGCATCTTGCAGCTTGTGAGCCAGACGTCGAAAACCGGATGCTCCACCCCGTGAAGGCCAGGACTTTCGGCGAACATCCAGCCCGTGAAGATCCTTTTTTCGCTGCCGTCGAGCTGTTTTTCGTCAATCTCGACAAAGGCCGACGTTACCGGCTGCTCGGTCGGCGCGCGCGTATTGCACACGCGGGGCGTTATGGTGAGCGCCCCGAATTCCGCCGAGCCGTCGACAGGCACCTCCAGCGGCGATATGTTGGCTGTGACTTTGTCCAGCGCAGCAAAAACCGCGATCTGATTCCTGATTTTCTGGGCTTGCGCCGTCCCCGGCGTCGCCAGGGTCACGGCCAGCACTGTCATGACGAACCAGTAACGCATATGGCCATTTTTCCCGTATGATGTTCGAGGCTCACACTAACCGGCTTTGCGTCCGCATCAAGGCATTTTCAGTCTGACGCGATCAGTCCTGGGACTGGCGGACAGAATTCGCATCGCATGGGCGCAGCGTGCAATGACGCTCTGCGTTGCGGATTTTTCCACATTAACGCACAGCGTATTTCTCCCTATGCGTGTATATTTTCATGAAATCCCTCTTTGCGTGTTAAGACTTCATTTGCGTGAGCGGACTTGCCGCTCCGGCTAATTCGAGCGAACCGGTCCTCTTCCATGAAACTGGCCGTTATCATTCCAACATATGGGCGCAGCCTGCTGCTGGCGAAGATGCTGGCCATTCTGGAACGTCAGACGCGCGCGCCCGACTGCGTTTTCATCTCCGCGCCGGACGAAAGTCACGCCCCGGCCTACGCGGCGGAAAACTTCCCGATTTCCCGGGTTTTCGGCCATTGCGGCGGCTGTGCGCAACGCAACGCAGCGCTGGAACACGTCCTCGGCCGGTATGACATTGTGACGTTCTTCGACGACGATTTTCTGCCGCAACGGGACTACCTGCAACGGCTCGAATGCGCGTTCGCCGCCAATCCCGATTGGGCGGTGATCCGCGGCGAGGCCGTCCATGACGGCGCCTCCGGACCGGGATACAGCTTCGAGCAGGGTGCGGCGCTGTTGGAAAGTATTGAAGCCGAGCCTCCCCCGCCGGATCGCGCCAAGGACCATGTTGGCGGTTATGGCTGCAATATGTCGATCCGGACCGCCATGATCGGCGATCTGCGCTTCGACGAAAGGCTTCCGCTCTACGGATGGCAGGAGGACATCGACTTCACGAGCCAGTTGCGCAGGCATGGCAGGATCGTCGGGTTGACGTCGCTACGCGGCGTGCATCTGGCGGAAAAATCCGGACGGCAAAGCGGGCTGCGGCTCGGTTATTCGCAGATCGCCAATCCGCTTTATCTCTGGCGCAAGGGGACGATGCCTTCCGGCTTCGCAGTCAGGCTCATGACGCGGAATTTCGCCGCCAACCTGGTCAGGGGTTTCTGGCCGGAACCCTATATCGACCGCGCTGGACGGTTGCGCGGCAACCTGCTGGCGGCGCTTCACGCCATGAAAGGCAGGGTCGATCCCGAGCATATTCTGCAACTGGAATGAGCGTCCCTGTTATCGCCGGGACGGGCCGGAAGGCCATATGAACAAGAGCCTGTCAACTTTTGGGACTTTACTAGATGCTTGTTTCGAAAGTCGTTTTTTCCCGCCCCATTCTCACCAGAGGCGCTGCCGTGCCCTTCATGCTCGCCATATTGCTCGGCGCAGGGCTCGCCCATGTCCCACACGCGCCTTTGCGGGCCGCGCAAGCGCAGGACTATCTGCTGGGAACCGGGGACAAGGTTCGTCTGCGGGTCTATGAGTGGCGCGCGACCTTAGACCAGCTCTTCGAATGGGAGGCGCTGAACGGAGAGTTCACAGTCGGACAGTCAGGACGCATCTCGGTTCCTCTGCTTGGCGAAATCGCTGCGTCAGGACTGTCCGCCTCGGAACTCGCCGGAGCTGTCGGCCAGCAGATGTCGGCGCAACTCGGCATCAGATTCCCGCCACAGGTGGCGGTGGAAATTTCGGAGCACAGGCCGTTTTACATTATCGGCGCTGTAAACGCGCCCGGAGCTTACGCATACCGCCCCGGGCTAACCGTTCTGCGCGCGCTCAGCATCGCCGGCGGTTTGCCGCGCGGGATCGACCCTCAACTCGGGCAGCCCGGACGCGATGTGATCGCCGATAGAGGCGCACTGGCGCAATTGCTGCAGAAGCGGACGGAACTTCTGGCGCGCAAGGCGCGGCTGGAGGCCGAACTCGGCGGGGCTGAAGAGATAGCCGTTCCCGGTGATCTCGCCTCGATTGAGAAAAGAGCCGATGTCGCGCGGGCTCTCGAACAGGAGCGCGGGATTTTCGCGGCGCGCAGAAACGCTCTCGCCAGCCAGATACAGACCCTCAACCGCCTGAAAGCATTCCTCGCCGAGGAAGTTGATTCCCTGCGCAACCAGATCGGTCTGAAGCAGCAGGAGCTTGAAAGCGTCAGGAAAGAGCTCAGCGGAATCGAAACTCTGGTCGGGAAAGGCCTGTCCCCCGCGAACCGCCAATTCGGCCTCGAACGCGTGGTGTCTCAATTGTCGAGCGAGCGACTGCAGATGGAGACAGCGCTGCTGCGCGCCCAGCAGGAATTGAGCCGGACCGATGTCGAAATCGATGCTGCAAGGAACCGCATCGTCATGGAGGTCTCGGCCTTGCTCAGAACCACCGAAGCCGAGCTGGGCGAGACGGTTACTCAGTTGAGCACCCGGCGAAAGCTTCTTCGCGCCGCAACGGGCGCAGCGGCGGAAATGAGCAGCGTTGAGGGCGAGGGTTCTGGAAACTCCGCCGTCTATACGATCCAACGCGGCGCAGGCGGCGAAGCGGAGGAAATCGCCGCAAGCGAGACTGACGAGGTCCTGCCGGGTGATATCATCAAGGTCCGCATTCCCTTGTCGCCTCTTGAGGCTGAACTCATTGCCGGCGAGACCGCCGCGATCCGATGACGCGCCTGATTTCAGACTGAGCGCCATTGCAGCAGGCAGATCCCGGAACGGCGCTGTTCGGCCCGTGCAATACTGCCGCTTGGCAGGCAAGGCTGCGCGAACAGGAACTCATCCTTGTGCGGATTGCGGAATCGAGCGATCCGTCGTGGCGGAAAACGCCTCGATGCGCGCAGAAAGACGGAAGCTCGATCCGGAGGCCTGCGCTGTGCGCCTACCTCGTCATGGGACGGTATTTGCGCCTCCCCGTGCGCCAATGCTCCGATCGTCACGGAAGCAGATGGGCCGTGCAGCGGTCGGCGCTGAGGGATGGCGCGCCGAACGGCGAACGCACTGCCTCGGCGGCTGGATCGTGCCTGTGCCCAAGCTGCGCTCCTGCGATCGAAACTTTGGCGTTCATGCCGGCTCATGGTCCTGCCCGCATGGCGTCGCCATTCGTGCGCTTCGGCCGGAGATGGCAACGGACCGAAAAATGCATGGCCCCGCAAAGGCGAGGCAGCGCAGCGGTTGCCTGTTCCGGTCTTGAGCCGGGATCGGACGCATCGGAGGCCAGAACAACATGTAGAGCGCCTTGCCGGCTCCGCCTGAGTGGCCTGCTGCCTGGCCGCCGTTCCGCACTTGCGCCGCAGCCCCGTCAAGACCTTGCACGCGGCGGCTCCGCGGAGCCATAAGCGCCTCGGGAAGGAGCGTGCGACATACATCTCGGTTCGTCTGCGGACAATCGCCCGTGCGTTTGATGTTGCTCCCTCCCGCCAGTTCCGGCCCCCGATCCGGACAGCCACGAGTTCCGGAGCCATTCGGCCAAAGAAGGACAAGCCATTGCCGCAGCGCTAAAGGCGAGTGCGCCGGTCCGCGCTGGCTTGCCGGCCGGACACCCCGCCCGTCAATAATATTGCAGCGGCTTCCGCAAGCCGATATGCACCGAGGCCTGGTCGACTTTCGTGAGCGCGACGCCGAGCACATTGGCGTCAGCCAGGTTCAGCCCGTATGTGACGTCGGCGACGAGTTCCTGCGGCGTTCGGCCCCATTCGACCACGAGCAGAATTCCGTCCAGCATACTGCTCATTGTCAGCCCTTCGGCGACCGGCGTCAGCGGCGGCAGATCGACAATGATATAGTGATAGCTCTCTTTCAGCGCTTGAAGCAGCGATCTCATCTGATCGGAATTCAGCCAGGTATAGGCGTCCGGGGTATGATCGTTCAGGACCACGGGCAGAATGTCGGCGCGATTGCCTTTCCCGCGGATGATGCACTCGCTCAGTTTGCGTTCGCCCTTGAGAACTTCGAACAGCCCGTGGCTGGTCTGGGGCGCAAGCGTCCGGCTGGCCATAGAGCGGTGAATGTCGGCGTCGACGATCAGCGTCTTGTGCGAGGACAGGACGAATGCCGCGGCGAGATTGGCGCTCAGCGTACTTTTTCCTTCATCAGGCAGGGCCGACGTGACGCCGAGGGTCTGAATCCCGTCCTGTCGCCCGGCTTTGAGTATCGCGGTCTTCAGCGCAGTAACCGCCCCGGCGAACTGAGAGAATGGCGTTCTGGTGACGTGATTGAAAAGATCGAGCCTTTGGGCGGCGCCGTCGCGCTCCGCCAGCGACTTCATGGTCCTGCGCAGGGAAAACGCGGTAGCGACGCGGGGAATGCGCGCGAGGCATTCCAGGCCGACCGCGTTACGGATCTGCTTGGGCGAACGCACGCTGTTGTCCATGTTCTGCCGGATCATGGCAATGGCAATCCCGAGCAGAAGGCCCGCCAGCAAGCCAAGCGTAATGACGAGCCTGCTGCGGGGATGGCTGCGTTCGCGCGGCGCAGTCGCGGGCGTGATGATGCGCGCATTCGAGCCCTGAAATGACTGCTGCTCGACCGCGTTGGTCAGCGCTTGGAAATAGCTCTGGTAGATCTGCCGGTAGGCGTCAACCGTGGCCTGCGCGACCTCGACCGTATCCGGCTCCGCGCCGGCCGGGCCGGAGGCCTGAGACTGAGGAAAACCGCGGCCTGTGCGAACCTCCTGCAGGTCGCGGGCGGCTTCGTTCAGCCTTTTGCCGAGAACGTAGATACGCGTCTCCAGCCATTCGCTGCTCTGCCGCGCCCTGCGGATGCGCGCAGCGATCTGTTCGCGCTCGTAGGATTCGGCCATCGCGTTCGCGAGGCGCGCGGCCTTGTCCGGGTCGGCTGCCGTCACCGAGAGATTGATGACATGGGACAAGCCTGCGCGCCGCACGTCGAGCGCGTTGCGCAGACGCTCCACCGCAACCCGAGTCCTGACGCCGTCGTCCAAGCTGTGCTGCTCGGTTTGTTCGTGCCGCCCGCCTGCGATAAGAGATAGGATCCGGGCGGAAAGCGGTATCGAATGACCGGAAAATTCCGGATCGCTCTTGAGGTTGAGGCCTTCGGCGACGGCGCGGACGATAGTGTCGGAGGTGATGAGCGCGATCTGGCTCTCGATCGCGGCGGCATCTAATGTCAGTTCAGCGCGCCTGTCTTCGAGAACTTCGTTCGCCCGCGGATCCATCAGGATCTGGGTGTAAGCGGTGAAAAGCGGCGTGGCGGTCGCGACATAGGCGGCTGCAACCGAGCCGCCGAAAACGAGGCAGCCCAGGATCGTCAGCATATACCGCCTGAAGAATGCGGAAATATCGGCAAAGCGAATATATTCCGGGTCGAGTGCGGTATGCTCGAGTTCTCCGCGCGAGCGGGGTTTTGGCGCGGTCTGTCGATTAAGCATCGAGCCGTTCCCGAAGCGCGCCAGCAGGCTCTGCAACCCCGCCGGCGCCTGAAAAATCTTTTCTGTACATATTGTTACGCCAATGACTGTACGCGCCTGCCAAAATTGATGATTTGCGTGCGATGATGAAAAAATACAATTTTAAGTAGCAATAACAGACAGAGAAGCCATTCCGTCAAGCCGCAAGATATCGAACATCGTGAAATCCCCCGATGCCGTTTCTCCGGCGCATCACTGTCGAGCCTGTAGCAAGTGAGGGAACGGGCGCCGTCGCGAGAATTCTTCCGAGGCTGCAAGCGCGGCAATGAGACTGGCGCGGGTAGCACTACCGTCACTCAATTGTGCAAGGTAGTCTGCGTGACCTTGCCCGTCGGGACTGCGTCCGAGGATAAGCCGGTAGGACAGGTCGATAAATTCAGCATCCGTCATGACGCCGAATTTCGTTGCGAATTCCTCCGACAGGGCGAGCTCTGCAATCATCGCCCGGAAAGGCTTTCCCTGCTTGAGCGGCTTGGTCCACCTCGAAAGTTTGGAGGTGTCAGGCTCACGTCCCATAACGAGGCAATGGCCGAAATGCGCAAGAGCTTCGGCGCTGTCGCCTTGCGCCTGCGCGCGGCACAGATCGCAATCGCGCGCAAGGCCTGTCCGAGCTTCGGCGATCGTCTCGCGGACGGCGCAGAAAGCCGGCTTGGGAGCGCCGGGTGTCCATGCCGCTCCCGACTTGTTGAGCCGTACAAGCCCCATGTAAGCCTCGAAATCCGGCTCCCAATAGGGTTCGTCGAGCAATTCGTAGATATGGGCGGCTCGGATCGGATATTTTTCCCTGAGCGCAAGGATCTCGCGCATGATGGCGGACAGGCCTGCCGCCTGCTGCTCGGCTCCCTGCTGGCTGCCGCGCGGATGATTGAACTCCGTGATCCAGATCGGCTTACCGAACGCCGCGACGCGCTCGACACCCCATTCGAGGCCGCCCCCGTAATAGTGCCAGACGGATATATCCCACTTGACGCCGTCGCGCCGCATCCGCTCGAACGCGCCGACATGCCCCCATCCCGCAGTTCCCATCGCCTTGACGGACCCCGGATCGGCCTCCGACGCGCCATCGGACAGCCCTTTCAGCACGGCGCTGACCTTCCGCCAGCGCGGACCGTAATATTCGAGCACGCCCACGCCGGCCGCCGGACCCCAGCCGCAATTGTAGCGCACGCCGTCGTCCTGCATCTCGCATTGCTGGATAATGGCGAAATTCTCAAGTTCGTTGCCGAGTTCCCAGACGGCGATATCATCCTTGAAACGCGAAACGAAATAGGACGCGAACGCCCTGGCCTTCCTGTACAGATCGATGGCCTCCTCCTTTTCCATGTCGAGAGGCGGCGTAAGCACAGGCAGAATTTCGACGCCGCGCGCCCTGGCGTCCTCTACGAGCGTTCGCAGAGGCGCGGCATGATCCAGCGAGGACACGTTCACGCGATAGGACGTCGCGCCAAGTTCCCTGAGAAGAGCGAGCTGATCTCCGAAGGGAACCCCGGGATAGGCCGTGAACGGATGACCGTTGACACCCCAGATGAAAGGATCCTTCGCTGCGGGCGCAGACGCGGCGAAAAATGACAAACCTGCAAAAAACAGCAATCGAAACATATACATACGAAATCCTTAATGAGATCCGGGTTCCTATGCCCTGCCCCTTGAATCAACTTAATGTATATATTTTTACTGAATTGCAATCTAAAATAGAATGATGCACATTTCAATGCACCGGATTTTCCCAGGTTAAATTTTATTCAAGAAAAACAATTATCTATGAACTTTTTCGATCATCGACATGCCACAGCCGGAACCGGCCTCAGCCTCGCCCTGGTTCATGACTGGTGCCCCTCCTTCCGCGGCGGGGAACGGGTCGTCGCGGAAATCTGCAGGCTTTATCCACAAGCGGAGATACATACTCTGTTCGATTTCCTGCCTTCAGAGGTCAAGCGCGAGCATTTTCCCGGCGCGCACTTTCATGTCTCGCCCGCAAACAGCCTGCCCGGGGTGAAGTCCTACTACCGCGCGCTCTTTTTTGCCTGCCCGTTTCTCATCGAGCAGTTCGACGTAACCGGATATGATGCTGTCGTCAGTTCCTCGGCGGCCTTTGCGCGCGGAGTCATAACGCGGCCGGACCAGCCGCATCTTTGCTATGTCCACAGTCCGCCGCGCTATGCCTGGGACGAGCAGTTTTCCTATCTGCGCCAGGCCGGACTCGGATACGGACCTCTGGGGCTCATCTACCGGCGGATGCTTCACAGGCTCCGGATCTGGGACGCCCGTACGGCGCACGGCCCCGATCTCATGCTCGCCAACTCGAACTATGTCCGCGCGCGCATCCGGCGGACTTACGGCCGCGATGCCGAGGTCGTCTATCCGCCGGTGGACGTCGCCAGCTTCGCCTTCACGCCAGGCAAGGATGATTACTACGTTACCGCCTCGTTCCTTGCGCCCTACAAGCGCACGGATCTCGTCATTGAGGCCTTCAATGCGATGCAGGAGCGGCGTCTCCATGTGATCGGAGAGGGGCAGCAGTCGAAGGCGCTGCGCAGGATGGCCGGACGGAACGTCGTGTTCCGAGGATTCCTCCCTCATGAAGACTATGTTCGCGAAGTGTCGCGTGCGCGGGCGCTCGTTTTCGCCGGATGCGAGGATTTCGGGATCGCGCTGGCCGAAGCGCAGGCGAGCGGCGCGCCTTTGATCGCATTCGGGCGCGGAGGAGCGCGGGACATCGTGCGCCCGCTCGGCGAATGCAGCGCGCCGACTGGCGTGCTGTTCCGCGAGCAGACCGCCGCCGCCGTGAAGGAAGCCGTCGAACGCTTCGAAGCCGGCGCCCACGCCATCAGTGCGGAGGCTTGCCACGAAAATGCGCAGCGCTTTTCTCCCGAACGTTTCAGGCGCGAGTTCGAGGCAGCCCTCGATCGGACGCTCGACCTGCACACACCGGGCGCTACCCTGACCGCAGGACGCAGACTGGCCGCGGGTTGATGCGCGCGCATTCTGCGTACGGTCACGCTGCTGACAGGCAACTCAAACTGTTTCCGCCATCGCCTGAAGGTAGAACTCGGCGGAAGCGCGCCAGCTGAACTTCCTGACCTGCGCATGTCCTTTTTGTATCATCCTTTCCCGCAATCCCAGATCCCCGCGCAGCCGCAATATCTGCCTGAGCCAGGCGCCGGGATCGTCCGGACACGCATAGAGCGCCGCGTCGCCCCCAATCTCCGGCAGGCTGGTCCTGTCCGACGCAATGACGGGACAGCTCCACGCCATGGCCTCGACGACAGGAAGACCGAATCCTTCCGCGTATGAGGGAAAGGCGAGGCAAAGGCAATCGGACAGCATTGCGGCGATTTCCTCGTCGGAGAGCCGGCCGAGCCAGATGACGTTCTTCGCCTCGACATCCTGCGCGGCGGCCCTGAAGACCCGCGCATCCTCCGGTCCCGCAAGGGCGAGACGCAGACCCGCGCGCCCAAGCTCGCCTGCCAGCCCAAGCAGCAGGCCGGCATTCTTGTGCGGCGCAGCGCCGCCCAGCAGGAATACGGTGTCCGGTCCCGCCGCGGCGCGCACTCGCCGGGAGAAATCCGGCCACCAGCGCAGCGCATGTTCGTATCCGTTCGGCGCCACGCCGATCTTGTGCTCCGGCGCAACCCGGTAGGCGGCGATCTGGGCCGCTGAGTACCGCGACACCGTCGTAATCCTGCGGGCGATCCGCCCGAGCGCCGGCGTCAGCACGCGGTAAAGCGTGCGGAAGGCTGGAGCGTAGCTTTGCGGGAAAACGCGCGTATTGACGTCATGAATGCATACAATCTGCCGGCTCATCGCCAGCGGCCCGGTGTTGCACAGGCTCAACACGCCTCCAGTGGCCGCACGCGGCAGCGCCGTCTGCTCCCAGCGCTGGCCGCTTCCACTGCCGGCACGCCTGACCGGAATGGCCTTCAACGCAGGAATCGTCTCCGCGCAAAGAGGCGCAACCAGTTCAATCGACAGCCTTTCCGCAAGCTCATGGCCTTCGCTCAGGATACCGTCGATCGCATGAACGATCTCGCTGGCGTAGCGTTGAACCCCGGACAGGGGCTGTGTGAGAAATCTTCCGTTGATGCTCCAACGGCTTTTCATCTGATCGGGATCCGGATGAGGATGGCGTAACAATCCTTACTACCCTTGCGCGCAAAATTTGCTACAAGATCGTTAAATTACAATTTTAAGTTGAGCAAGCAGTTTGGCATGAGCAATACATTCGTGGCGGATTTTTCTCTCGCTCTCATCAACCGGACGGGCGCCTATCAGGTCTGCAAGGATGTCATTCAGCATCTTCCGCATAAGTTCCAGTCGATCCGCTACTGGCGTTTCGCGCTGGAAGAGCCGCCGGACGGAGTGAGACGCAGGCTGCTTGCGCGGGCCATGCTTTTCGAGCTGTCCCGGCTCAGCCAGTCGAGGCTGATTCCCAGACTCAAAAGCAGGCGGATGACACCGACCGTGTTTTTCGATCCGCTTTATGTGCTGCAGGCCGATCTTGGTCCGCAGGACATCGTGCTGTGCTACGATGTCGGACCCGTCACGCATCCGGCGCTTTACGACGCCGGCACGGTCGGCCTGTATGCCCGGGCCTATCGCAGGATCCGGCAAGCCGGTCCCGGTATGGTGTTTGTCAGCGATGCGTCGCGGCATGAATTCGCAACGCTGTTCGGTGACGGCTACAGATTCATGGAGACGATCCCGCTCTATGTCCGCAGCGCAATCGCGCAAGGCGAGGAATCCGCGCCCGCAGGCGTGTCGAGGCCGTTTTTCCTCACTGTAGGGGCGCTCGAAATCCGCAAGAACTATCAGCGGATCATCCCCGCATTCGAAAGGTCGGGTCTGCATCGCGGCGGCTACAGCTATATATTCTGTGGCCCGCGCGGAAACTACGCGGCCGAAATATCGGCGCTGGCCCGCGGCGCAGCTGGCGTCAAGCGCCTCGGCTATATCAGCGACGCCGAACTGCGCTGGCTCTACCGCCGCGCGGAAGGCTTCATCCTGCCGAGCCTTCTGGAGGGATTCGGCATCCCGGCGCTCGAAGCGGCGCAATTCGGACTGGTTCCGCTCGTCAGCAGCGGCGGCGCCCTGGAAGAAGCTGCTGGCGCCGGCGCGGTGCTCGCCGATCCGCTCTCCACGGATTCGATCGCCGAAGGCTTCCGGCTGCTCGCGCAGATGCCGGACAGCGAAAGGGAGCGCCGGAAAAAGCTGCTGCTGGAGCGAGCCGCCGAACTTTCGCTGGAGAACTATCTCCAAAGGTGGGCGGAGCTTCTGGACAGGCCATGACGCCGGGGGCAAACGCAGCGAACGGCTCGGAAAGGCGCTGGACGATCAACGGCGATTTCGTCGCTCTGAAGCCTACCGGCGTGCATCGCTACGCCCGCGAGGTGACGCTGGCGCTCGATGCGCTTGCGGGCGAGGGCCATCCG
This sequence comes from uncultured Hyphomicrobiaceae bacterium, assembly GCA_964407075.1. Lineage (GTDB taxonomy): Bacteria > Pseudomonadota > Alphaproteobacteria > Rhizobiales > Rhodomicrobiaceae > JAHQVI01. Next base: position 1,674 of record CAYOUE010000037.1, on the reverse strand, counting down.
CTCACTGATAGGCTCAACCTCGAGATCGTCGCCCCGCGCGGCGCACCCGGTCTGCCCCTCGCGCACATCCCGCTGCGCATAGTACGGGAATACGCTAAGCCGCGCTTGCCACAGGTCTGGGCGCAGTTGCAGCTGCCTCGCCATGCGCCGGGCGGGCTGCTCAGTTTCTGCAATCTCGCCCCGGTCGCCGTGAAGCGCCACATCGTGTGCATTCACGATCTGCACACCCTGATCCGCCCGGAGAGCTACGGGCGCGGCTTCCGGCTCGCCCATCGCGTCATTCTGCCCATGCTCGGCCGCAGCGCCGCCGCGGTCACAACCGTGTCGGGACTGTCGCGAGAGCATCTGATCGCCCATCGCATCGCTCCGCCCGGGAAGATCACCGTCACCTATAACGGCGCAGATCACGCCGCACGCTGGGATCCGTCCGCCGCGACGATCATCCCCGGCCAGCGGCCTTTCGTCGTCTGCATATGCCGCAATCAGCCCTACAAGAACATGCAAATGATCCTGGCCATTGCGCCCGCGCTCGACGCAATGGGTCTCGACGTCTATTTGGCGGGTAGCGACGCGCCGGACGTTCGCGGCTCCTTCGGCGAAGAACAGCCGCCGAATATCAGGCTGCTGGGCCGCATAGGAGACGACGATCTGGCCTGGGCCTTCCAGAACGCGCTCTGCTTCCTGTTTCCGTCACGCATCGAGGGCTTCGGCCTGCCAGCCGTCGAGGCGATGATGTGGGGCTGCCCGGTAATCGCCGCAGACGCGCCCTGCCTGCCGGAAGTCTGCGGCGAGGCTGCGCTCTACGCCGGACCGGACGACTGCGAGGGCTGGATCGAAGCCGTCAGGCGGCTCCGCGACGATACCGGACTGCGGCGCGGACTTATCGGGAAAGGCTGCGCTCGGGCAAGACGGTACAGCTGGCGGCGGATCGCGGAAATCTACCTGGAACTGATGGCGAAGCTGGACCGCCTCGAGCCCTGAGCCCGCAGCTGCGCGCGGGGCCACCCCTTCAATATCCTTCGCATGATGGACATTTTCAGTCATCGGCGTTACAAAGCCTCGTTTGCAACCTCAGGACAATACCGATGAGCTACAATGTCGCCGTTGTCGGCGCCACGGGCAATGTGGGCCGCGAAATGCTCAATATCCTGGCCGAGCGCGAATTCCCCGTGAACGAAGTCTTCGCGATCGCATCGCGCCGCTCGCAGGGCGTGGAAGTGTCCTTCGGCGACAGAACCCTCAAATGCAGGGACCTCGAACAGTTCGATTTCTCGACATGCGACTTCGCGCTGATGTCGGCGGGCGGAGATGTTTCCAAGGAATGGTCGCCGCGCATCGCTGGGCAGGGCTGTCTCGTGATCGACAATTCCTCCGCCTGGCGCTACGACATCGACGTGCCCCTCATCGTTCCGGAAGTCAATGCCGATGCGGTTTCCGGCTTCGGCAGGAAGAACATCATCGCCAATCCGAACTGCTCCACCGCAGCGCTGGTCGTCGCGCTCAAGCCGCTGCACGACGCCGCCACGATCAAGCGCGTTGTGGTGGCCACCTATCAGTCGGTGTCCGGCGCGGGCAAGGACGCTATGGACGAACTCTGGACGCAGACCAAGGGCATCTTCGTCACCGACCAGCCAACGCCGCAGATCTTCACCAAGCAGATCGCCTTCAACTGCA
>CAYOUE010000036.1:0-21949 GCA_964407075.1 uncultured Hyphomicrobiaceae bacterium | reverse complement strand
AGGTTGTGACCTCGCCCTCATAGGCGTCAAGCTGGCGAAGGAACGCGGGAAGCTCATCGCGTGGCATGGTCTTCTGATGCTGTACAGGCGGTGCTGCCTTCAGCGCGCCGCGAAGGTCGGCAGAAGGATCGCGCCGCGCCCGGCCGCTGGCAATCGCAAAGCGGAATATCTGCCCGCAATGCTCCCGCAGGCGTTTGGTGATGTCATGCGCACCGCGTTCTTCGACCTTGCGAAGCACGTCCAGCAACTCCGGCGGCTCGATTTCCGCAACGGGCTGCTTGCCGATATACGGGAAAATATCGCGTTCCAGCCGCCGGATGACCCGCCCGGCATGTTCCGGCGTCCATCGGTGGAGCTGAGCCTTATGCCATTCCCGCGCCATCGCTTCGAACGAGTTCTCGACTTTTAGACGTAATGCGGCCTTTTCAACCTTGCGCGCCTCTCCCGGATCAATGCCTTGCGCAAGCTGCTCTTTCGCTGCGTCACGGGCCTTCCGGGCGGCGGCGAGGCCGGTAATCGGATAGACGCCCATGGCCAGCGTTTTCTGCTTGCCAGCGAAGCGGTACGAGAACCGCCATAGCTTTTTTCCATCCGGCTGGATCAGAATGAAAAGACCGCCGCCATCGGCCTTCTTGATGGGTCTGGGCGCGCCTTTCGCCTTGCGCAGGTAGGTGTCGGTCAGTGGCATGTTGGTATTCCTCTCGCCCGGAGATGCCGGTACCAAAGGATCTACCAACGAATGCGTTGGTTTCAATGAGAAATGATGAAACAGGTTATTGGTAAATCAGCTTGTTTCCTTAGGATTTACAACAAGTTGAGAGACGCGCTGAGACTTCGAGAAACAGCTAATGGTGCCCAGGAGAGGACTCGAACCTCCACGCCCATACGAGCACTAGCACCTGAAGCTAGCGCGTCTACCAATTCCGCCACCTGGGCCTGAGATGTTCAACTAAGCGTCCTGCGGCCCTTTGTCAATCACGCTCGGGGCGCGCCTATGATCGGATGCCGATTTGCGGTAGATTGTTAAATCTCCATAAGCGAACAACTGCCAGGCATTCATGGATCAGCGCCTCTCAGCCCCTTTCTTCGACCCTGCGCTCGTCAGGGAGGAGATGACCGCGATCTGGCGCGATCACGGGTCCAGCGGCCCGGGCTTGCGGCCCGAATTGCTGCGCGTGCTGAAAAGGCTGGTCAAGGACGCGCGCGAAGCGGCGCTGCTCGGCCTCGAGAGCGACGGCGACGGACGGCGCTGCGCCGCATCGCTCTCGCATTTCCAGGATGAGCTGATCCGTCTGATCTACGATTTCACGACGAACCATCTGTACAGGACCGACAATCCGTCAGCCGCGGAGACGATGACGGTCGTCGCGACCGGCGGCTACGGGCGCGGCTTGATGGCGCCCGGCTCAGATGTCGATCTGCTGTTCCTGCTGCCCTACAAGCAGACGCCATGGGGCGAGACCGTCGCGGAATACATCCTCTATCTGCTCTGGGATCTCGGCTTCAAGGTGGGCCACGCCACGCGCACGGTTCCGCAGACGATTCGTCTTGCGAAGACCGACATGACCACCCGCTCGGCGCTGCTGGATGCGCGTTTCATCCTCGGAAACAGCGATCTGTGGGAGACGTTCCGCAAGCAGTTTTTCGGTATGATCCAGTCCAACGGACAGAAGGAATTCATCGCCGCCAAGCTGGCAGAGCGCGACCAGCGCCATTCGCGCACAGGGATATCGCGCTACCGCGTGGAGCCGAACATCAAGGACGGCAAGGGTGGCCTGCGCGATCTGCATACGCTGTACTGGATCGCAAAGCATCTCAACCCGACCCTGCCCGGCGACAATTTCGTCGATGCCGGCGTTTACACGGAAGCCGAATACCGGCTGTACCGGCGCTGCGAGGATTTCCTCTGGACCGTGCGCTGCCATCTGCATTTCCTGACCGGAAAGCCGGATGAAACCCTGACCTTCGATGTGCAGCAGCAGATGGCCGAGCGCCTTCATTACCGCAACCGGGGCGGGATGATGGCCGTCGAGCGCTTCATGAAGCATTATTTTCTGGTAGCCAAGGATGTCGGCGACCTGACCCGAATTCTCTGTCACAGTCTCGAAGTCAAGCAGCTCAAGACCGTGAATCCGCTCAACAAGCTTCTGATGCCGCAAAGCTGGCGTTCGCGGGCGACGCTCTCGCTGCAATCGGATTTCCGCATCGAGAACGGCCGCATCGTCGTGAAGGATGCGGGCGCCTTCAGGCGCGACCCTGTCAATCTGATCCGGATCTTCGCCTACGCCCAGCGGAACGAGGCCCAGTTTCACCCCGATACGCTCCGGCTGGTGCGCGCAAGCTGGAAGCTGATCGACGACACTCTGCGGAACGACCCGCACGCGAACCGGCTGTTCCTCGAAATCCTCACCTCGCGGAACCAGCCCGAGCGCATCCTGCGACGGATGAACGAGGCCGGCGTGCTTGGCCGCTTCGTTCCGGATTTCGGCAGGGTCGTCTCGATGATGCAGTTCAACATGTATCATCACTATACGGTGGACGAGCATCTCATTACATCGATCGGCGTGCTGTCGGCGATCGAGAACGGCAAGCTTGAGAACGAGTTGCCGCTTTCGACGAAAATCATCCAGAACATCGAGAACCGCCGGGCGCTCTACGTGGCCATGTTCCTGCACGACATCGCCAAGGGCCGCGACGAGGATCATTCCGTCGCGGGCGCGCGGATCGCGCGCGAGCTCGGCCCGCGTTTCGGCCTGCGGCCCGACGAAACCGCGATTGCGGCATGGCTTGTGGAAAACCATCTCGTCATGAGCCAGTTCGCGCAGAGCCGCGACCTTCAGGACATCAAGACGATCCGGGATTTCTCCGCCATCGTCCAGAGCCGGGAGATGATGATGCTCCTCGTCATCCTGACGGCTGCCGACATCCGCGCGGTGGGTCCCGGCGTCTGGACAGGCTGGAAGGGACAACTTCTGCGACAGCTCTATTATGAGACCGAGCCTCTGCTGACCGGCGGCCAGACCAGCACGCCGCGCGAAACACGGATCAACATGGCGCGCAAGGAGTTCCGCGAGGCCGTCGCGGGCGATTCGGAAATCGACGCTGAAGCCTTCATCGCGCGGCAGTCCGGCCCTTACTGGCTGCGGACCGATCTGGACCACCAGATCCTGCACGCCCGGCTGATAAGCCGCGCCGAACGCGAAAAACTCGATCTCGCCGTCGATGTGAAGACCGACAGCTTCACCGCGCTGACCGAGGTCAATCTGTGGACCAGGGATGCGCCCGGCCTCGTCGCGATCATCGCCGGCGCCTGCTCGGCGGCAAAGACCAGCATCGTGAGCGCGAGCTTCAGCACCACCAATGACGGCATGGCGCTGAACACCTTCGCACTGCAGCGCCGGCTGCAGCACGAGGAGGAGGAGATCGAATTCGCGAACCGGATCGCCGCGAACATCGAACTGGCGCTCAAAGGCAAGCGCGACCTGCGCAAGCTGGTGCGCCAGAAGCTGCGCACGCGGACGAGGCTTGAAGCGTTTCAGGTCGATCCCCGCGTGAGCATCGACAATACGCTCTCGGAGGAGTTCACTGTCGTAGAGGTCAGCGGCCTCGACCGGACCGGCCTGCTTTTCGATCTTGCGCGCATCCTCGCCAGCCTGAACATCAACATATATTCCGCGCAGATCGCGACATTCGGCGAAAAGGCGGTCGATGTGTTCTACGTGACCGATCAGCACCGCAAGAAAATTACCCGCGAATCGGTCCAGAGGAAGTTGCGGGAGAGGCTTCTCGCAGCCTTCGAGACCGACGGCGACCTGATTCCCGAAAACATCGAAGCCGAAGTCTGAAATCCCGTCTTGCGTGCGCCGTTAACGCCCGTTAGACCACGATGATTTTTGGATTGACCTGATCCCGGTCATGACGCTTATCGGGACCGGAGCGGGTCAGCCCTTGCGGATAAAGGGTGTCCGCTGCTCCTTCCGCGTTCCATTGGCCAGCAGATGAAACTTTACCGCTCCATCGCCACCGTCAGCGGCTTCACCGCGATCAGCCGCGTCCTAGGTTTCACGCGCGACATGATGATCGCCGCCGTCATCGGCGCCGGTGCGATTTCCGACGCATTCTTCGTGGCGTTCCGACTGCCCAACCTGTTCCGCTCGCTGTTTGCGGAAGGCGCCTTCAACGCGGCCTTCGTTCCGCTGCTGACACGCAGGCTTCAGGAAGGCGGTTTGCAGGCCGCCCGGCGCTTCGCGGAAGAAGCGCTCGCCGTCATGCTCTTCGCCCTGCTTCTGGTGTCGATCGCGGCGGAAATCGCCATGCCCTGGCTGGTTACGCTCATCGCCCCCGGCTTCACCGGCGATCAGGAAAAATTCGATCTCGCCGTCCTGCTCACGCGCATCACGTTTCCTTATCTGTTCTGCATGTCGCTGACGGCGCTTTCCGCGGGAATGCTCAACGCGATGGGCCGTTTCGCCGCCGCGGCGGCGGCGCCGATCATCCTCAACGTCGTCGCCATCGGCGCAATGATAATGGCGGCGTCCTTCGGCCTGCACAACACCGAAGAAGCGGCAATCATCCTGGCATGGGCGGTTTCCATTTCCGGCTTCATGCAACTGGCCCTGCTCGCCTTCATGGCGCGGCGGCACGGGATGGATCTCGGCTTCCGCCGCCCTCGTCTCACGCCCGGCGTGCGCCGTCTTTTCGTTCTCGCCGGGCCGGGCGTGCTGACCGCAGGCATCACCCAGATCAACCTTCTGATCGGGACCATGATCGCCTCTCTGGCTGAAGGCGCGGTCTCCTACCTCTATTACGCCGACAGGATCAACCAGTTGCCGCTCGGCCTCGTTGGCATCGCGATCGGCGTCGTGCTGCTCCCCGAGCTGTCGCAGAAGCTGAGTTCGGGAAACGGCGAAGGCGCGATGCGCAGCCATAACCGCGCCCTGGAGTTCGCATGGCTGCTGACCCTGCCTGCGGCGGCGGCGCTGGTCGTCATACCCGGCCCCATCGTCCAGGTGCTGTTCGAGCGCGGCGCGTTCACCGCCGCCGACACGCAAGCGGTCTCGACCGCGCTTGCCGCCTTCGCCTGCGGCCTGCCCGCCTTCGTCATGATTAAGGTCTTCCAGCCCGGCTTTTTCGCCCGCGAAGACACGCGCACGCCGATGATCTACGCCGGAGTCAGCGCCGTGGTGAACATTGTGGGATCTTTCAGCATGTTCTTCGTCATCGGCCATGTCGGCATCGCCATCGCGACCAGTCTCGCTGCCTGGACCAACGCGCTGCTTCTTGGCGGCACGTTGATGCGGCGCAAGGCCTTCATGCCGGACGAACTGCTGAAAAAACGCGGCGCGATGATCCTGGTGTCGAGCCTTGTCATGGGCGCGGCGCTATGGGCGGCGTCGGTCCCGCTCGGCCCGTATTTTGCGCCGCTCAACGGCGCGGCGATGCAGATCTCGGCGCTGGCACTGCTGATCGGACTGGGCGGCCTGACCTATGTGGTCTTGGCCCAGTTGACCGGGGCCTTCAGCGTCAGAAATCTGTGGCGTTCCATAAAAGGCGGCTGACGAGCGCGGATACGGGCGCGCCCGTAAGCGACGAAGGGCTTGCGCCTGCGCCAAAGCCGCGCGATAAGCCGCAAGCGGAGGTCATCATGAAAACTGAAAAGCGCGTTCTGTCCGGCGTACAGCCGACCGGAAATCTCCATCTCGGCAATTATCTCGGCGCCATCGTGAGGTTCGTCGAGCTTCAGAGCGAGGCGCAATGCCTTTATTGCGTCGTCGACATGCACGCGATCACGGTCTGGCAGGACCCCGACGATCTGCGCCAGAGCACCCGTGAGGTGACGGCCGCCTTCCTCGCCGCCGGGATAGACGCGCAAAAGCACATCATATTCAATCAGAGCCGGGTTCACGAACACGCGGAACTGGCCTGGATCTGCAATTGCGTCGCCCGCGTGGGCTGGCTGAACCGGATGACCCAGTTCAAGGAAAAGGCCGGCAAGGACCGCGAGAACGCCTCGCTTGGCCTTTACGCCTATCCGAGCCTCATGGCGGCCGACATCCTGATCTACCGAGCAACGCATGTGCCCGTCGGTGACGACCAGAAGCAGCATCTGGAGCTTGCCCGCGACATCGCGCAGAAATTCAACAATGACTATGCGGAGTATTGCGGGCGCGAAGGCTATCCGGACGGGTTCTTCCCGCTGCCCGAACCGCTGATCTCGGGCCCTGCGACGCGGGTCATGTCTTTGCGCGACGGGTCGAAGAAGATGAGCAAGTCCGACACTTCGGACATGAGCCGGATCAATCTGACCGACAGCGCCGACGAGATCGCAAAGAAGCTGAAAAAGGCCAAGACCGATCCCGACCCGCTGCCTTCCGAACCGGAGGGCCTCAAGGACCGGCCAGAGGCCGATAACCTGGTCGGCATCTATGCGGCGCTGGCGCGGACCGACAAGGCCGCGGTCCTCAGGGATTTCGCAGGCGCGCAATTCTCGAAATTCAAGCCCGCGCTGGTCGAACTGGCTGTGGAAAAACTAGGCCCCATCGGTGCCGAAATGAAACGGCTTTCGGAAGACCGGGCCTATATCGACAAGGTTCTGAAGGATGGCGGCGAGCGCGCGAGCACGATTGCGGCGGGGCATTTGCGTGTCATCAAAGACATAGTAGGATTTCTGCGCAATTGAGCAAAGACATGATACGGGAGTCCCGCCATGCCCGATCGGAAGCTGCGTGAGGTTTTCAAGGAAGGGCACCGTCGCAAATATCTCGTCGTAATGGACGAATCGCCGGAAGCCGAACTGGCTCTGGCCTATGCGGCCAGGCGCGCCCGCAGGGGCGCGAGCGGGGGACTGGTATTCCTCTACATCATCGAGCCGGCCGATTTCCAGCACTGGATCGGCGTCGCCGACGCCTATCGCGAAGAAAGCCAGGCCAAGGCGAAAGCCGTGTTCCGTCTTTACGCCAGGAAGCTCAAGCTCTGGGGGCATGACGACATCCATGTCGAGGAAGTCATCCGCGAAGGCAACAAGTCCGAGGAGATCGCCAATCTGATCCAGGAAGATCCCGACATCTCCATTCTCGTGCTCGGCGCTTCCGTGGACGCCTCGGGCCCTGGCCCGCTGGTCTCGCTGCTGGCGGGAGGCAAGGGTGCGGGATCGTTCCCGATCCCGATCGTCGTCGTTCCCGGCGGAATGACCCTTGAGGAAATCGAAGCGCTGGCCTGACACCAGAGGTAAAATTCCCGAAAGCACTTGAAGTTTTCAGGTCAGCTGCCTTAGTATGACGTAGAATTATTCTAAACTAGGGATTGGTCCAGCCATCGTGGCGTGGATTCGAGGAATTGGCATGTTCATCCAGACCGAAGCGACACCGAACCCCGCAACGCTGAAGTTCATCCCCGGCTCGCAGGTGCTCCCGTCGGGCACGCGCGATTTTCGCGATCCGGACGCGGCCGAGCGCGATTCGCCTCTCGCTGCGCGGCTGTTCAAGATCGACGGCGTGGCCGGCGTTTTTCTTGGCAGCGACTTCATCTCCGTGACCAAGAGCGAAGGCGAGTGGCAGCATCTCAAGCCGGCGCTGCTCGGCGCGATCATGGAGCACTACATGTCCGGCGCGCCAGCCGTGACCAATGACAGCGAAAGCGAACCCGCCGAGACCGATCATGGCGAGGACACCGAGATCGTGCAGACCATCAAGGAACTGCTCGACACGCGCGTGCGCCCCGCAGTCGCGCAGGACGGCGGCGACATCGTGTTCCACGGATATGAAGACGGCGTCGTCTATCTGCATATGCGCGGTGCGTGTGCGGGCTGCCCGTCATCGACCGCGACACTGCGGCACGGCATCGAGAACCTGCTGCGGCATTTCATCCCCGAAGTGTCCGAAGTCCGCGCGGTCTGAGCCGCTCCGAACAAAATTCACGAGGCGACATGAGGACTCCGGTTTCAAGCGAAGCCCTCGACCAGATCTTTTTCGAAGCGCGAACTTACAACAGGTGGCTCGACAGGCCGGTCGACGAGTCCGTGCTGCACCGTCTTGTCGAGATCGCGGCAATGGGGCCGACCAGCGCCAACACCCTGCCCGCGCGGTTTGTTTTCGTGCGCTCCGAGGCCGGCAAGAAGCGGCTCGAACCTTTCCTGTCCGAGGGCAACCGCGAGAAGACCATGAAAGCTCCGGTCTGCGCGATCGTTGCGTATGATCTGAAATTCTATGAAAAACTGCCGAAGACTTTCCCTCACAATCCTGATGCGGTGAACTGGTTTGCTGGCAAGGACGATGTCATCAAGACGACGGCGTTCCGGAACGGATCCCTGCAGGGCGCCTATTTCATCATCGCGGCCCGCGCGCTCGGCCTTGACGCAGGACCGATGTCGGGTTTCGACAATGCAGGCTTGGACAGGGAATTCTTTCCCGACGGCAGCGTTAAATCGAACTTCCTCTGCAATCTCGGCTATGGCGATCCCTCCGGTCTGATGCCCCGGTCCCCACGGCTCGGCTTCGACGAGATCGCCCGCTTCGACTGAAGGCCGGAAGGATCCGAGTTGCCACGCGCCCCGGCTTCGCCATAGATAGCGGCATGGCAATTCTGGCGATCGACACCAGCATGGCGGCCTGTTCGGCTGCTGTCATGAAGTCCGGCGAGACCGGCTCGGCCCAACGCTTCGAGCCGATGCCGCGCGGCCACGCAGAAGCGCTGTTCCCCATGATCGAAGCGGTTATGGCCGAAGCCGGATGCGGTTTTCCGGATCTCACGAGGATCGCCGTTACGGCCGGGCCGGGCAGCTTCACCGGCGTGAGAGCGGGACTTGCCGCAGCGCGGGGCTTCGCGCTGGCCCTGAATGCCCCCATCGTGTCAGCGACGAGTCTTGAAGTCATGGCGGCGGCCTGCGTGGCGGAGCTTCCTCCGCGCGAGCTGGAAGGCGGCTTCGCGGTTGCCCATGACGCCCGGCGCGGCGAATTCTATGTCCAGCTTTTCAGCGCTGACGGTGCGCCGCTTGGGCCACCGGAAGCGCTTCACCTTGACATGGCGCTACAAACGCTACCGCCCTCGGCACGGACCGTTGCCGGCAGCGGGGCGCAGGCGATCGCCGGCTTTGCGTCGGCGCAGGGGCGTTCGTTGCGTGCGGTGCTGCCGGAACTTCTACCGCAAGCGGTGTATCTGGCGCGGATCGCCGCAATCAGGACGCCATCGGATCATCCGCCTACGCCACTTTATCTGCGCCCGCCTGACGCCAAACCGCAGACAGGCAAGAGCATCGCCCGTGCACAGGATTAAGTCCGTGCGGATCACGCCTTTCTGCGCCGTTCACGCGGAAGCCGCCGCCGCGCTGCACGCCCGCTGTTTCGTGCGCGGCTGGCCCGCGGAAGACTTCCGCACCTACGCCGGATCGGGCCCCTATTCCGGCGTTGCCGCCTTGCGGAACGGCCTGCTCGCAGGCTTCGCCATCATCAGGCTGGCTGCGGACGAGGCGGAGATCCTGACGCTGGCGTCCGATCCCGAAAGCCGCAGACAGGGCATCGGCTTGCGAATGCTGCAGCGCGTCGTCTCGGAGTTGCCTGCATATGGAGTGCGGACGATCTTTCTTGAGGTCGGAGCAGGAAATGCGGCCGCGCTCGGCCTCTACCGCAACGCCGGTTTTACTGCCGCAGGCTTGCGGCCAGGCTATTACGTCATGGAAACCATGCGGGAGGACGCGGTCATCATGCGCAAATCGCTGACAGAATCTTAGACGCTGTTCACCGGGAAATTGAAAGACCGCCCGCCGCCGGACTGGTCTGTCCTGCCCGCCTGCGCTTCCCGCCAAGAGGATCGGGATTCGGTTTTTCTGATTGCGCGGATGCTGCCCCGTGAGAGAAGAAAACTTGCGTCCGTTCCGTTTTCACAAGAAAAGGGTGACGATCCCATGCTGCCGCTTTACATACATCGCCCTTCTCCGATCCACCGCCTCCCGGCTGGTGAAAAGCTGATGGCATCGCTGGCCGCGGGAACGGCGGTCTTCTTTGCTGGCGAGCTATGGACGATTGCCCTCGTTCTGGCGCTGGTCTGTGCGCTTTACCGGCTTGCGGATCTTCCGGCTTCGGCAATCCTGGGGGCGCTGCGCCCTGTTCTGCTCGTCTGCGTGCTGATCTTCGGCGTGCAATTCCTGCTTGCGGGGGCGGAAGTCGCCGCCGGCGTAGTCATGCGGCTCATGGCGCTGGTGCTGCTCACGTCGCTGGTCACGCTGACGACGCGCTTCTCCGACATGCTGGACGTGATGACCCGCGCCGCGCGTCCTCTCGCCGCTTTCGGACTCAGCCCGCCGAAATTCGCCCTCGCAGCCGGACTCGTCATCCGGTTCATTCCGGCGCTGCTGCACGATCTTTCCGAGATCAGGCAGGCGCGTCTGGCAAGGCAGGCGCGCGGGCTGCGGAGTTTCGGGCCGGGGCCTGTCATCATCAAGATTCTTCGCATGACAGACGCGCTTGCTGCGGCTATTTCTGCTCGAGGCTTTGAAAACCGGACCTAGTGCACTCACGCAGACACTTGATTAACACTCGCGTCCAAGTGTAGCGAATGAATGCGTCGATGCACTAGCGCGTTGATGCTTCGGCATGGATCATGCGTGACGCGCTACATTACGAAAGCGGAACGGTTTGAAACTTCAGGATCTTGTCTACGCAGCCCTCTTCGCCGCGCTGACCGCAGCACTGGGGCTGATGCCTCGCATCGATCTCGGCATCGTTCCCGTCCCGATCACCGCGCAGTCGCTCGGGCCGATGCTGGCGGGAGCCGTTCTCGGGGCGCGGCGCGGCGCGATCTCGCAAGCGCTGTTCCTGTTGCTGCTCGCGGCAGGGCTGCCGCTTCTCACCGGGGGGCGAGGCGGGCTTGGCGTGTTCGCCTCGCCGAGCGCGGGCTTCGTGCTGGCCTTTCCGCTTGCCGCAGCCGTGACCGGCTTCATCGTCGAGCGCCTGTGGCGCAAGCTGAATTTCTTCAAGGCGCTGCTCGCGACCGTGACAGGCGGCATCCTGACCGTCTACGCCATCGGCATTCCGGTTCTGGCGATTCTGGCCGATCTTTCGCTGGCCGCGGCGGCGGCGGGTTCGGCGATCTTCATCCCCGGCGATCTCGTCAAGGCAGGCCTGGCCGCCTCGGTTGCGATGTTCGTCAAGCGCGGCTACCCGATCATATCGCCGCGCGCCGCAGGGGACTGACGCCCGTGGCCCTTTTTTCGTTGTTCGAGTCCGCCGCAGCCAGAGATGGCAAGCGCGAGGCGATCCTGACGCCGTCCGGAGAGGTCCCTTTTGGCGCGCTTCACGCCCGCGCCCTGCGCATTGCGGCGCTGCTTCACAACCGCGTGCAAAGGCCAGGAGGCGTTGCGCTCGTCCTGCGCAGCGGGACGGATCTGCTGGCCGCATTTCTCGGATGCATGGCGACCGGACGCCCTGCTGTCCCGCTCGACCCGGAGCAGCCGCCTGCAAGTCTGAATGCGCTTCTGACCCGGCCGGACTTCGCGGCTGCGCTCACAGGTGGCGAAAGCGCAGAAGCAAAGGAGACCTGCCCCTTCATACCGCTTGCGGAAGAAGCGGGGCATGAATGCGCCGCCTCCGCATCCGCCTGCCGGCCGGATGCTGAATTCTACTGGGGCCTCACATCCGGAACGACAGGCCCCCCCGATCTGCTCGCGCGTACGCACGCCTCCTGGATCGCGAGCTTCGAGGCGATGGAGGCGGTCTTTCCGTTTCCGCCGGACGCAAAAATTCTTGTGCCCGGCCCGCTGCATCATTCGCTTTTTCTCTTTGGCGCGCTCCATGCGCTTTGCCGGGGACGCACCGTGATCCTGCCGCCTGCGCCTTTCCGCGCCGGCAGGCTGTCCGGCAGCCAGGCGACCCATCTTTACGCCGCGCCCTTCATGCTGGAGATGCTTCTTGCCGCGCGCACGCCGCTGCCTGGGCTTCAGACCATATTCTGCGGGGGAGCGAGGCTGGGTGAGGCGTTACGCGAAGGTTGCGAAGCGCTCTGGCCCGGAGCAGACCTGATCGGGTTCTACGGCGCAACCGAAACCAGTTTCGTGACATACGCCTCGACGCGCCGCCCCGCTGGGACTGTTTCAGCCGGGCGCCCGTTTCCGGGGGTGCGGATCCGCATCTGCGGATCTGATGGCGCACCGCTTCCGCAAGAGCGCGAAGGGGAAATTTTCGTATCCAGCCCCATGACATACGCCCGCCGCGTCGGCGGGGAGACCGCGGGGAAATGGGTTTCGGCGGGCGACAGCGGCTTTCTGGACGCAGGCGGCTTCCTGCATCTCACGGGCCGGATGAAGCGGACCATCAACACGAAGGGCTTGAAAATACGGCCTGAGATCGTCGAGGACGCTCTTCTGTCGCACGGCGCAGTCGCGGAAGCCGCCGTCGTTGGCATCCCCGACCGGCTGCGCGGGGAAGCGGCAGCGGCGGTCGTCGTCCTTGCGCCGGGCAGCGCCGTATCCAGAAGCGATCTCGCCGCATGGTGCCGCACGCGCCTGGGCGCGAAGGCTTGCCCGCGCCAGTTCTTCGAGACGGACGCCCTGCCGAAGACATCGACCGGCAAAATTGCCGTGGCGGTCCTGAAGGATATGCTCGCCTCGGGCCGCCACGGCTTCAGGGATCTGCCATGAGCGCCGGCAGGCCCGTCATCATCGCCGCGCGCAGGACCGCCATCGGCAGGCAGGGCGGCCTTCACGCGAGGCGGACGCTTGACGGTCTCGCCGCCCCTGTGATCCGCGCCATACTGGCGGATTGCAGGATCGCCCCGGGCGATGTAGATGCGATCGTTATGGGCAACGCCGTGGGCGGCGGCGGCAATGCGGCGCGTCTCATCGCGCTCGCCGCCGGGCTTCCTGCCTCGGTTCCGGCCATGACCATCGACACGCAATGCGCTTCCGGCCTTGATGCGATCGTTGCAGGCGTGCGGATGATCGAGGCCGGCGCTGCGGAGATCGTCATCGCAGGCGGCGCGGAGTCCGCCTCGACTGCGCCGTGGCGGGTCGCCCGTCCGGCCAATCCGCATTCGGACCTGCCGCAATTTTTCAGCCAGCCCGCTTTCGCCCCGTCCGGCAGCGACGATCCGGGCATGATCGAGGGGGCGGAGAACATCGCCCGCGATTGCGCTATCGGCCGCGCGCGGCAGGACGCTTTCGCCTTGCGGAGCCATCGTCTCGCCGTCGTAGCGGCGGAAGGCGGTATGCTGGACGATGAGATCGTTCCGCTGCGCAAAAGCGCGCAGGACCGGCGCGACGAGGGCCCGCGCGGGTCGATTTCCGCAGCGTTGCTGGCGCGAATGCCCCCGCTGACCGGCCCGGGTGGAACCGTGACGGCGGGCAACAGCTGCCGGATCAATGACGGGGCTGCCGCGGCAATCGTCGTTTCCCCGGCCCTTCACGAAAAGCTCGGTACGCCGCCCGGCCTTGTGCTGACCGCCGCCGCATCGGCCGGCGTGGAAACCCGTATTCCCGGTATGGCGGCCGTCCCGGCAGCGCAAAAGCTGGAGACGATCACGGGCCTCCGGTCTTCAGCGGTTTCCGCCGTCGAGTTGAACGAAGCCTTCGCCGTACAGGCGCTGGCGGTGATGGACCGGCTTGGTCTGGACGAAACCCGCATCAACACGCTCGGCGGCGCGCTCGCCTACGGCCACCCATACGGGGCGAGCGGTGCGATTCTGGTCGCGCGGCTGTTCACGAGACTTGTCCGGCAAGGCTCCGGCGCCGACGGGCTGGCGCTTATAGCCGCAGCGGGCGGAACCGGTTCCGCAGCGCATCTGAAGCGTGTATAACTGGAAAAATACAAGTGGTTAAAGCGGATTTTATATACTGCTTTTACTTTATCGCGGCTCCTTGAATCGCCTATGAGGTTTCAATCTCTCATCATCTTCGGGGTGTATTGAGAGTTGAGGATTAACTTTTGCCGTTCAGCCTGAAGGCCGCGCCGGCCGGGACGGATATTCAACCCGCAGGCGATTGGCTGTTTCAAAAGTTTGCCCCGGAGGCCTCGATGCGCCACAATGGCCTGACGATACAGCCAGTAAATGCGTTATCAAGCAGCGCCCCGGCCACAAAACAGGATGTCTGCCTATGAATGCGCCAACCGGCCGTTTCAAACTTGGCTGGCGGGAGTGGGTTTCGCTTCCCCGGCTTGGCCTGCCCGCCATCAAGGCGAAGGTAGACACCGGCGCGCGCACATCGGCGCTCCATGCCTTCTCCATCGAAACCTTTGGCCCCGAAAACCAGCCGAAAGTGCGTTTCGGCGTGCATCCCGTCGAAGGCAACGACGCGATCGAGGTCTATTGCACGGCGAAGGTCGTGGACCGGCGTCCGGTCGTCAGCTCGAACGGCCAGTCGGAAAACCGCTACATCATCAGGACGCCGCTGAAGATCGGCGACCGCGAATGGCCGGTCGAGATTTCACTGTCGAACCGCGAAACGATGGCGCACCGGATGCTGCTGGGCCGCACGGCGCTCGAAAGCCAGGCGGCGCTGGTCGAGCCGTGGACAGAATACAAGCAAGGCGCGCTCAGCTACGACGTCTACAAGAACCGCCTTCAGCAGCCTTCCATCGAGCGGCCCCTGCGAATCGCGCTCCTGACGATGGAGCCGGAGAACTACTCCAACAGCCGCTTCATCGCAGCCGCAGAATCCCGCGAGCACGTCATTGAGCCGGTCAAGACGGCGCGTTGCTACATGAACATCAACTCGCTGGCGAGCGCAGTGCATTATGACGGCGAGGCGCTGGCCTTTTTCGATGCGGTCATTCCGCGCATCGGCGCGCAGATCTCTGCTTACGGCGCCGCGGTCGTCAGGCAGTTCGAGATGACCGGGGCGTTCTGTGTGAACTCCGCCTCCGGGATCATCAATTCCCGCGACAAGCTGCTGGCTCATCAACTCATGGCTTCGAGCGGCCTGCCGATGCCGACGACCGCCTTTGCGAGTTCTCCGCACGACACTGACGATCTTATCGAAATGGTTGGCGGTCCGCCGCTTGTCGTGAAGCTGCTGCGCAGCACGCAAGGCAAGGGCGTCGTGCTCGCCGAGAACAAGAAATCTGCGCAGTCCGTGATCGACGCCTTCAGAAACGCGGACGCCGATTTTCTCGTTCAGCAGTTCATCGCGGATGCAGGCGGCCAGGACATACGCTGCATCGTGCTCGATGGCAAGGTCATCGCCGCCATGTGCCGCAACGCGCCGCCGGACGATTTCCGCGCCAATCTGCACGCCGGGGGCACGGCCAGCCCCGTAAAGATCACCTCCGAGGAGCGTAAGCTGGCTGCGAAGGCCGCGCGGATCATGGGGCTGAAATTCGCCGGCGTGGACATCATCCGTTCGGCGAAAGGTCCGCTGCTGCTGGAAGTCAATTCATCGCCCGGCCTTCAGGGCGTGGAGACGACGACAGGCTGCGACGTGGCGCGTCACGTTATAGACTTCATCGAGTCGCGCACTTTCAGGCCGCGCACCATGATCCGCCGCCATGCCGAGGCCGTGGCCTGAGCCGGGCGCAGGGCGATTTCACGAAACCGCGCGGATGTGGAAGGGCAGCGTTCCCTTCTCAGGGGTCAGCGTAACGGTTGCGCTGATGCCTGCAGGGACCTCACCGAGATATTCAGGGCGGAAGCGGCGGAGAAGCTGCGTCAGCGCCAGCGTGTTCTCGACCAGCGACAGCGCGCCGCCGATGCATGAGCGCTTGCCGGCGCCGAAAGGCAGATAGCTGTAACGCTTGCGTTTCGCCGAGTTCTCGGGAAGGAAGCGCTCGGGATTGAACGTGTCCGGATCGTCCCAGTATTTCGGATGGTGGTGAACGATATAGGCGCACATGACCATCTTGTCGCCGGGCCTGACCTTGTGGCCGCCGATCTCGTCCTCCGCGACCGCCTGCCGGATGAAGCTCCAGATCGGCGGATAAAGGCGCATCGTCTCCTGCAGCACCGAGCGGGTGTAGGTCAGATTGTGGATGTCCTCCCACGCGGGAACGCGGTCGCCATAAGCGTCCTCGCCCTCCTTGCGGATGCGGGCGGCGACATCGGGATACAGGTGGAGCAGATAGAAGCACCAGGCGAGCGTAAGCGCGGTCGTCTCCGTGCCGGCCCAGAGATACTGCTTCATCTCGTCGATGACCTGCGCCTCGTTGAATTCCGGACGTCCGGGATCCGCAGAGGCTTCCTCAAGGATCGAGAGCAACGAAGAGGCGCGGCCGGCGTCATGAGCGCCCGCGCCCAGAACCATGCTCGGCACGGACAGCCATTTAAGGATGGCGTCGGCTGCGGCTTCCTCCGGCGACACTTCGGTCGCGCCGTTGACCTTTTTCAAGCGGATGGCGCTGTGCTGGCCGACGTCGGTGTAGGTCTTGACCGCGCGGAAGATCGCCTGCGGATTGAATGGCACCTCGCGGTTGAACATCGCCTTGCAGATCATGCTTGCGGCAAGGCCCCAGGTTTCCTCCAGCAGATTGACCGTCTCGCCGGTTTCGGCGTAGCGTTCCCACTCGCGCGCCTTGTCCTGCACCGAGGACAGCAGGTACGGCAGATATTCGTTGAACATCTTCGGCGTGAAGGCGGCCTGCTGCGGCATCCGGATCTTCTGCCAGAGCGCGCCGTCGATCGTAATCATCGAATTGCCGAAGATCGGGCGCAGGCCGTCGAAATACTTGCCGTATTTGTCCGCGCCCTTGACCATCACCTGCTCGAAATAATCGACGTCGCTCAGGAAGAAGATGCGCTCATCCTTGAGGTTGATGGGCACGCAGCCGCCATAGCGGTCGTTCAGGCGCATCAGAACCTGCATGGGGTGCGTTTCTTTGGTCAGCAGGCCGAGCTTGAACCAGACGCTTTCAGCCTCGCCGAGCGACTGCACATGCGTGTGCGCGATATCCATTAAGGCCCCCTCGCCTGGCTGCCGGAGGGTTGAGCCAGACAATCCATTCGCCGGGATGTCCGAAGTTTTACCATCGGTAAGATGGTTTATTTCAAACGCTTTTAGCACCTGCAGCAAGATTGTGTCCAGCGCCGGGGAAATGGTCCCCGATTGGTGTGAAAATCTGGGAAAGCCGCCTTTCGGATATGGATTGCGCGCCACAGCCGCCGGCATAATGCGTTCAAGCGGAGCGGTAGAGAAACAAACTTTGCGCGGAAAACGGAACCGTCATATAGATTGTTCATAATAACAAAAATAGCCGCATACGGGGAATTCATGAGCTCTATAAAACGATTGATGCCATACGCTCCCGCATTGGCAGCGGTGATTGGCGTTTCGATGGCGGCGCAGAACGCAGAAGCCGGCGGCTTCAAGGATTACAGCGATCCGGGCGGCGACTGGAGCGTCGAGGCGATCAAGGTCGGCGGCATCGTCGGTTTCAAGCCGAAATATGAAGGCTCGGACGAATATGAGGCCTTCGGTTTTCCATACATATTTCCCGTCTTCGGCGGCGGGCCGGGCTTCTTCAGCCGCATCGACGCGCGCGGGCTCGACGATGTGCGGTTCCGCCTGATCGAACGCGACGGCTTTGTCGCAGGGCCGCTCGCGGGGTACGATCTCGGCCGCGACGAGGATGACGGCGATCTGCTTGCGGGGCTTGGCGACATCGACGGCGGCTTCATCGGCGGCGGTTTCGCCGGCTACTACCTGGGGCCGGTCCTGTTCGATGTGTCCTACCACCATTATTTTGGCGACGCCGACGGCTTCCAGATCCGCTTCGGCGCAGAATCAGAGCGGGCCGTCAGCGAGCGCGTCACCCTCAAGGCGCGCATCGGCGCTACTTATGCCGACGACGGGTATATGGACGCCTATTTCGGGGTATCGGCGGGTCTGCTGGCGCCATACGACGCTGGAGCCGGTTTCAAGGACGTTCACGCCCAGATCGGGATCGAGGCGGATCTCGACGAGCGCTGGTCCATGCGCGGCAGCCTGCGCTACAGCCGCCTGATCGGCGACGCCGCCGACAGCCCGATCGTGGCGTCGGAAGACCAGTTCATGGGACTTCTGGGTTTGTCCTACAAATTCCATACGAGCGCCTACTAGGCGAAGCCTTAACGGCTGAAAAACGCCTCGAAGGCGGCGCGGGCCTCCGGCGAAGCGAGTCTTTCCATGAAATGCCGGTTCTCCTCGTCGATGCACGCAAGGATCGCATCACGGTTGCGGAGCAGCCTCTTGGTAATCCGCATCGCTTCCGGCGGACGGGCCGCGCAAGCCTCAGCCAGCTTCCGCGCGCGCACGCGTACCTCGCCGGCGGGCGCCGCCTCGTTCGCCAGCCCGCACGCGACAGCTTCCGCCTCGCCCATCGGCTCACCCAGCGCGAGCATCCGGTAGGCGCGCCGGTGTCCCATCAGTTCCGGCAGCAGCAACGACGAAGCCGCTTCGGGCGTCAGCCCAAGGCCGGTGAACGGCGTCGTCAGCCTGGCTTGATCCGCGATCACCACGAGATCGCAGTGCAGGAGAATGGTCGCCCCGATGCCGACGCCGTCGCCGGACACGGCTGCGACCACTGGCTTTTCCGTCAGAACGAAGGCGCGCAGGAAGCGCACGACATTCCCGAGCACATCCGCCGCGCCTTCCGCGCCGGCCCGCATGAAATCGGCCAGATCGTTGCCGGCCGTAAACATATCGCCCTCGGCGCTCAGCAGAATGGCGCGCACTGCGTCGTCCTCTCCGGCGCTCTCCACGGCTCCGGCGGCAACGCCATACATTTCGGCGGTCAGCGCATTTTTCTTCTCGGGACGATTCAGCCTGATTTCGAGAATGCCGTCTGCCTGTGAAATCAGCACATTGCCAGTCACACTCCGCACTCCCTTCCGCCTCAGCCGTCCGGCAGGATAACAGAACGCGGCTGCCTTTAGCCAGACCGCCTCGAACTTTCGCCCGGCTGCGCGCCGAACGCTATTTCGGCGCGCGTTTGGCGAGGATGCGTTGGAGTGTGCGGCGGTGCATGTTCAGGCGGCGGGCTGTCTCGGAGACATTGCGGTCGCACAATTCGTAAACGCGTTGAATATGCTCCCAGCGCACCCTGTCCGCAGACATGGGATTTTCGGGAGGGTCGGCTTTCTGGGACGGATCGGCAAGCAGGGCGGCGTAGATGTCGTCGGCGTCGGCGGGCTTGGCGAGATAATCGAGCGCGCCTAGCTTCACCGCGGTCACGGCGGTGGCGATATTGCCATAGCCTGTCAGCACGATGACGCGCGCATCCGGCTTGAGCGATTTCAGCAGCGCTATGGCGTCGAGACCGTTGCCGTCCTCCAGACGCATGTCGACCACAGCGAATGCGGGCGGCGAGCGGCGGATCGAAGTCAGCCCGTCCTGAACGGTTTCGGATACCGCAACGTTGAAACCACGGGACTCCATGGCGCGGCTGAGGCGCGTGGCGAACGGGCGGTCGTCATCGACGATGAGCAGAGTGTTGTTTGGTGGCGCGACCGTTGCGCCTGACTCATTCAGCACTTTTCGCGTCTCCTTGCTTTTATTCCAGCAACATATAAGTGTTTTCTCACAGACTATAAAGCTCTCGAATTAGAATTGACTTAAACAACTTGCCGCAATGCGGCGGTTTCATGCCGGCGTCTGTAAAGGCTGATCTCCACGATCGCTCCCGTGGCCGGAGCCTTCTTGTTTCTCAGCGTGAGACTCGCGCTTGTGCGCTCTAGCAGGGTCTTGGCAATGAAGAATCCCAGCCCCATGCCCTCGGATTCGCCATTGAACTCCGTATCTGCAAGCCGCGGTCTCGAAGTAATATACGGTTCACCGAGGTGACGGATGATCTGGGGCGCAATTCCCGGACCATCATCGGTGATTGTGATATTGATTGTCTCCTCGGTCCATCGTCCGGTGATGACGACTTTCGACGCGGCGTAATCCACGGCATTTTCGACAAGGTTCGTCAGCGCATAGATAAGGCCCGCGTTGCGCTCGATGACGGGCTCGGGCAGATCCTTGCCGTTTTTTTGAAACGAAGGAATGAGAACGACTTCAATCGTCTTGTCGAAAATCCTGTAAGGTTCGACGACTTCCTCGATCAGATGCCGCAAAGACATCTGCGAGAACATGGCGTCCTGTTCCTGGGTATTCTGCGTAAGCGATCCCAGTATGTCTCGGCAGCGGGCCGCCTGGCTGCGGAGCAGCTGGACATCCTCGTAGAGCGGGCTGTCCGGGGGGACTTCACGCTCCAACTCCTTTGCGACGAGCGCGATGGTCGAGAGCGGCGTGCCCAGTTCATGGGCGGCCGCCGCTGCAAGCCCGTCGAGCGCCGACAGCTTCTGCTCGCGCGCCAGCACCAGCTCGGTCGCCGCTAGCGCATCGGACATTTCGCGCGTTTCCTGGGCCGTCCGCGAGGCGTATGTGCCCATGAAGGCGATGCAGCACACCAGCGCCGTCCAGATGCCGACCTGATAGAGCAACGGCAACTCCCGCAGATCCTCCGCGCCCCAGGGCAGCGGCATATGGAACAGCATCAGCAGCGAGGCGCAGAGAATGGCGACCATGCCGACGAAAAGCGTGATCCGCACTGGCTGGGTCGAGGCCGACACGGCGACAGGGACGACCAGCAGCAGCGAGAACGGGTTCTGCAGGCCGCCGGTGAGATAAAGCAGAGCCGAAAGCTGCAGCAGATCAAAGGACAGCATCAGCATCGCCGGGACGCTCAGCAGCCGCTTGTTCGGCGGAAAGTGGATCTGAAGGGCAAGATTGAAGGCTACCGCCACGCCAATCACGACGAGGCAGGCGGTCAGCGGCAGCGGGAAAGCGAACCAGTAATAGACGGCGAGCACTGTCGCGAACTGGCCGACGATGGCCACCCAGCGAAGGCGGATCAGAGTTTGCAGCCTGAGACGGCTTTCCGCGACGTCGATCCGGTCGGACGCGGCGATTGCTGTGCGTATCGGTTTCAAGAAACTTACTGCCGGCGCTTCAACTTGTGCGCTCTATACCCATTTAGCGGTATAACATTAAATATTTCCGTGTTATCACGCCAGCCGCTTTTCTCATGTAACACGGGTCTTCCGGCCCGTCGTTGTCGGTCCCGGAACTTCCGATAAGAGACATCCTTCATGCCGCCGATCGCCGTCAAGGATCTTGTCAAGCGTTATGACGATGTGACCGCGGTGAACGGTGTGACCTTCGAAGTCGAACAAGGCTCCGTCACCGCCCTGCTCGGCGGCAATGGCGCGGGCAAGACGACCACCATAGCCATGCTGCTCGGGCTGGTGCTGCCCACGTCCGGCGACGTCAGGATCTTCGGCGTCGACATGGTGCGCGACCGTTACGACGTCCTGCACCGCATGAACTTCCAGAGCCCCTACATCAACATCCCGATGCGGCTGACAGTGCGCCGCAACCTTGAGACTTTCGCCAATCTCTACGGCGTGTCGGACCCGGCGCGCCGCATCGCAGAGCTGTCGGAGCAGTTCCGGCTATCGGAGCTTCTGGACAGGCCCGCCGGAGAGCTTTCCGCAGGCCAGAAGACGCGCGCGGCGCTTGCCAAGGCGCTCATCAACGCGCCGGAGTTGCTGCTGCTCGACGAGCCGACGGCCTCGCTCGATCCCGACACGGCGGACTGGGTGCGCTCGAAACTTGAGGACTACAGGCGCGAAAACGGCGCGACGATCCTGCTCGCCTCGCACAACATGGCCGAGGTCGAACGCCTCGCCGACAGGGTGCTGATGATGAACCGGGGCGAGATCGTGGAGGACGGCTCGCCCGCCCAGATCATGGACCGCTATGGCCGCGCCGGCCTGGAGGACGTCTTCCTCGACATCGCCCGCGGCCGCCAGAGAGGAGAATACGCACAGCCCGGCGCGGAAACGCCCTTGAAAAAACGGGTCTAACGGTTCAGGCGGGTTGCGTGTGAATCACCATGACGGAGGGGAGCGGAGAGTCTTCGCGCAGGGTTGGCGGGCGGCAACCGGCAAGCAAATATGGTGGAGGTGAGAGGAGGATCCTCGAACCGGAACCCGCCGGTTGGGTTGGCGG
>CAYOUE010000035.1:20320-22209 GCA_964407075.1 uncultured Hyphomicrobiaceae bacterium | reverse complement strand
ACGTTCGCGCCAAGATCCTGCAACCGCACCGTCCGCATGTCGGTCAGGCCGGAAGCGGCGAAAAGCCAGACCGGGGCAGTGCTGAGGTTCTTCAGCATCCTTGCATACGGGTTCAGCCGTCCGTTTGTGGAGAGCACGACTCGCACGGGCGAGCGCCAGGACATTCCGGGAAGCCTGCATGTGAGGTCGGGATCGTCGGCCAGCAGCGTCCCCTGGCCGATCAGGATTGCGTCGGCCTCGGCGCGCAGCATCTGTCCGAAATTCCGCGCCTCAGCGGAAGTCGCCCACACCGGAACGCCGGCCCCGCCGGCCGGTATCAGTCCGGCGCGGTCGACCGCAAGCTTGAGCTGAATGAACGGCCGTTTCGCTTTCATGCGCAATTCATGGCCGAGCGCCAGCCACCGCGCCTCCCTGGGGAGCGGTCCGAGCTTCACCTCGATCCGGCTCTCCTTGAGCCGTTTCAGCCCCTTGCCGGAAACACGCTCATCCGGGTCCGTCATGCCGTAGACGACGCGCGCGATGCCGGACTCGACAATGGCGTCGGCGCAGGGCGGAGTCTTGCCCCAATGGGAACAGGGCTCCAGCGTGGCGTAAAGCGTGGCGCCCCGCGCCCGGCTTCCGGCGCGTGCAAGCGCGCCAGCTTCGGCGTGCGGCCGCCCGCCGGGACTGGTCCAGCCGCAACTGATGATGCGGCCTCCGTCATCGGCGACGACTGCCCCCACCGAGGGGTTCGGCCATGATTGCCCAAGGCCGCGACGCCCCATTGCAAGCGCCAGAACCATATTCGCCGTATCCATTGAATTCGACCGTGAGCCCGGCGCCGCGTGTCCGGAGCTTTGGCCGGGGCTAGTCATTGCCGGTCTCGGAGGGAACCGGAGGCTGCGCCGCCTTTTTCAAGCGCTTCCCGCCCTCCGGAGGCTGAACGCCTTCGCCGCTGAATTCATCGAGAACTGTTTCGAAATCGCGCGCTTCGCGAAAGTTCTTGTAGACCGAGGCGAAGCGGACATAGCCCACGGCGTCGAGCTGGCGGAGTTCCTCCATAATCAACTCGCCGATCTTCTGGGAGGAAATCTCGCTTTCGCCCTGGGTTTCGAGCTTGCGCACCAGGCCGCTGACGAGCTTGTCGACGCGCTCCTGATCGACGGGACGCTTGCGGAGCGCGATCTGCAGCGAGCGCGTGACCTTGTCGCGGTCGAACGGCACGCGCCGCCCGCTGCGCTTCAGGACCGTCAGCTCCCGGAGCTGCACACGTTCGAAAGTGGTGAAACGCCCCCCGCATTCCATGCAGCTCCTGCGGCGGCGGATGGCGTTGTTATCCTCCGTCGGCCTGGAGTCCTTGACCTGCGTGTCGTTTGCTCCGCAATAGGGGCACCGCATGACGCGCCTCGAAACCTGTGTGTTGCCCGATCAGGCTTTATAGATGGGGAAGCGATTGCAAAGTTCGATGGCTTCGCGCTTCACGCGCTCCTCCACCTGCCCGTTTCCGCTGTCGCCGTTGGAGACAAGCCCGTCCAGAACCTCCCCGATCATGCGCCCGATCTGGCGGAACTCGGACTGGCCGAAACCGCGCGTCGTTCCTGCAGGCGAGCCTAGCCTGATTCCCGAGGTCACGAACGGTTTTTGCTCGTCGAACGGCACCGCGTTCTTGTTGCAGGTGATGTTGGCGCGGCCGAGCGCGGCTTCAGCGGCCTTGCCGGTCAGGCCCTTGGGGCGCAGATCGACGAGGATGAGATGGGTATCCGTGCCGCCGGTGACGAGGCCGTAACCGGCTTCGAGGATCGCCTCGCCCATCGCCTGTGCGTTGGCGACGACGTTCCGGGCGTAATCCTTGAAGTCCGGACGCAGCGCTTCCGCGAAGGCCACCGCCTTTGCCGCGATCACATGCATCA
>CAYOUE010000035.1:13038-20310 GCA_964407075.1 uncultured Hyphomicrobiaceae bacterium | reverse complement strand
GTCATTGGTCAGGATCATGCCGCCGCGCGGCCCGCGCAGGGTCTTGTGCGTCGTCGTCGTCGCGACATGGGCGTGCGGGAAGGGACTGGGATGAACGCCCGCCGCGACCAGCCCGGCGAAATGCGCCATGTCGACGAGGAACACGGCCCCGACGCTGTCGGCGATGTCGCGGAACCTGGCGAAGTCGATAACGCGCGCATAGGCGGAGCCGCCGGCTACAATGATGCGCGGCCTGTGCTCCTGCGCGAGGGCGGCGGCCTGATCGTAATCGAGCAGACCGTCTTCCCGGCGCACGCCATATTGCACCGCGTTGAACCATTTGCCTGAAAGGTTCGGCGCCGCTCCGTGCGTCAGGTGTCCGCCGGCGTCGAGGCTCATGCCGAGTACGGTGTCGCCGGGCTTGGCGAGCGCGAGCATCACGCCCTGATTGGCCTGCGAGCCGGAATGCGGCTGGACATTGGCGAACCCGCATCCGAAGAGACGCTTCGCGCGCTCGATTGCCAGATTTTCCGCAATGTCCACATACTGGCAACCGCCATAATAGCGCCGGCCCGGATAGCCTTCGGCGTATTTGTTGGTCAGGACGCTGCCGGCCGCTTCGAGGACAGCGCGGGAGACGATGTTCTCCGAGGCGATCAGTTCGATTTCATGCTGCTGGCGGCCGAGTTCGGCTTCGATTGCCGCGAAAAGCTCCGGGTCGCTTTCGGCAAGAGGCATGGAGAAAAACCCGCTGTCATTCATCGCAGCCGCCGCAGCGTTTGATTCTGTCATTGATGCTCCCATATGGAATTGGTTGCCCGAGTCTGAGCGTGCAGAGAACGCGGAATGCAAGAGATCCGCATGTCTCGATCCTGGACGCTGAACAGATATGTGTGCTCGGCGCTCCCATAGGCCCGACGGCTTTAACCTTAGGCGTTACGCCAGAACCTGATAGCCTTTTGAATTGTTTTACGCCGCTCTTTCCTGCTTTCGCAATACGAAATCAATGTGCCCGCGGCCACATTCCTCGAATCTTGAACAAATTCGCCTTCTCCTGACATAGACTCCAAGTCCTGATTCCAAAGTGAGGCGCAATGTCACTCTCCCACGGCTTCGAAAAACAGCGTGAAGACTATATCGGCGAAATCGATTGTCTCGCGACGCTTTACCGGCATCGCAAGAGCGGGGCCGAGTTGATGTCGCTGTCGGCCAGGGACGAAAACAAGGTGTTCGGCGTCAGTTTCCGCACTCCGCCCGATGATTCTACGGGCATCGCGCATATCATGGAGCATTCGGTGCTGTGCGGCTCCCGCAAATATCCGGTGAAAGCGCCATTCCTCGAAATGCTGAAAAGCTCGCTCAATACTTTTCTCAACGCGATGACCTTTCCGGACAAGACCGTGTACCCGGTGGCGAGTACAAACCTTCAGGATTTTTACAATCTGGTCGATGTCTATCTGGATGCGGTGCTGCATCCGCGCATTACGCCGGATATCCTGAAACAGGAAGGCTGGCACTACGAACTCGATGGTCCTGACGGGCCGCTCACCTTCAAGGGCGTCGTGTTCAACGAAATGAAGGGCAGCTATTCCTCGCCTGACGACCGCGTGCGCCGCCTTTCGCAGCGTTCTCTCTACCCCGACACGACCTACGGCGTCGACTCCGGAGGCGACCCCGCTGAAATTCCCAACCTGACTTACGAGGCCTTCAAGAGGTTCCACGAGCGCTTCTATCACCCTTCCAACGCGAAATTCTTCTTTTATGGCGATGACGATCCCGACAAGCGTCTCGAAATACTCGACCGGGCGCTCAGCGAATTTTCGGCCATCGAAGTCGATAGCGGCGTTGAGCTTCAGGAACGCTTTCCAACTCCGCTGCGGGAGCGGCGCGCCTTTCCCGCATCTCCGGAAGCCGGCTCCGCCAGGCAGGCGCAGGTCACGGTCAACTGGATGCTGGATGAAATACGCGATCCGGAAACCGGCCTCGCCCTCGGCGTGCTGAACGAAATCCTGCTTGGAAGTTCAGCCGCTCCGCTGCGCAAGGCCCTGATCGACTCCCGGCTCGGCGAAGGGCTGACCGGTAGCGGGCTGGGAAGCTGGTCCAGACAGCCGTCCTTCAGCACGGGTCTGAAAGGCGTCGCGGCCGGAGACGCCGACAAGGTGGAGGCGCTCATCCTCGATACGCTGGAGAAGCTCGCCGTCGAAGGTATCGATCCGCTCACGGTCGAAGCCGCGATCAATACGGCCGAGTTCCGCCTGCGCGAAAACAATACAGGCTCGTTTCCGCGCGGGATGGCGATCATGTTCCGCGCACTGCAATTCTGGAATTACGGCCGCTCGCCTCTCGAACCGCTCTCATGGGAAGCGCCGCTCGAAAGGCTGAAGGCGCGCCTTGGCGCAGGCGAGCGCGTGTTCGAGGACATGATCCGGACCCATCTGACAGGCAATGCGCATCGCACGACTGTCCTCTTCGAGCCGGATCCCGGCCTTGCTGTGCGCGAGACGGCGGAAGAGCGCGCCCGGCTCGATGCGGCCAAGGCTGCGATGTCTGCGGAGGAGATCGCGCAGGTCATCGAGGACACCCGCCGCATCCGCGCACTGCAGGAGAAAGCGGACAGCCCTGAAGCGCTTGCAGCCATACCGCGCCTCACGCTCGCGGACCTTCCTGAAAAACATGCGGCGATCCCTTGCGAGATCAGAGAAGTCGCCGGCGTGAAGACGCTCACGCACGAATTGCCCGCCAATGGCGTCATCTATGCCGAGATCGGGCTCGATCTGCGTCAGCTACCGGGCGAGCTTCTGCCTTTTGTCGGCATATTCCGGCGGGCGCTTCTGGAAACCGGGGCGGGCGATAAGGACATGGTCGCACTTTCCCAGACCATCGGCCGCACGACCGGAGGAATTTCCGCGCTTGGCTGGACATCTGCGATCGTGAATGACAGCGATCCAGCGGCCTGGCTCATCCTCCGCGGCAAGACCATGCCGGACAAGGCGTCCGGCCTCGGCGATCTGCTGACGGATATTCTGACCTCGGCGAGGCTCGGCGATACGGCGCGGATCGCGCAGATCGTCGACGAAGAACGCGCGGCGATGGAGTCGCGTCTCATTCCGGCGGGCTTCCAGTTCATCGGCACGCGCCTTCGCGCCGCTCTCGGCAAGGCGGACTGGGCGACGGAACAGATGGGCGGCGTTTCCTATCTGCTCGCGCTGCGGGAATTCGCCGAGACGATGAAAAGCGATCCGGCCCGGATCACGGAAGCGCTGGAGCGCATTCGCAGCCTGCTTCTGAGGCGCGAAGGCGCGATTTTCAACGTGACAGCGGATGCGGAAGGGCTGCGGGCCGCAGAGTCCGTATTCGCCCGGCTTGCCGGGGCGTTGTCCACGGAACGCTCCGCGCTTCATGACTGGCCGTTGCCGGAAGCACCGCGCGTGCAGGGTCTGACGATCCCGGCCAAGGTCAATTACGTCGCCAAGGGCGCGGACCTGACGCAACTAGGCTACAGCCCCGGCGGCGCGGCGATGGTCGCCAGTCACTGGCTGCGCGGCGGCTGGCTGTGGGAGAAGGTCCGCGTTCAGGGCGGCGCCTATGGCGGTTTCAGCGCGCTCGACGAGAAATCCGGGCTGTTCAATTTCGCCTCCTACCGTGACCCCAATCTG
Source organism: uncultured Hyphomicrobiaceae bacterium (assembly GCA_964407075.1). GTDB lineage: Bacteria > Pseudomonadota > Alphaproteobacteria > Rhizobiales > Rhodomicrobiaceae > JAHQVI01. Next base: position 16,675 of record CAYOUE010000035.1, on the reverse strand, counting down.
GCCCGTACGCTGGCTGTCTACGATGGGGCGGGTCAATATCTGCGCGATGAGGCTGCGAACGATCAGGCGCGCGAGCAGGCGATCATCGGCACGATAGGAAAGATCGACGCTTACAGACTGCCGGACGCCAAGGGCTTCACATCGCTCTTGCGCCATCTGAGCGGGGCGAATGACGTCTGGCTGGAGTCGATCCGGAACGAAGTCCTGCAGACAACTGCGGAAGATATCCGCGGCTTCGCCGATGCGCTCGACGCCGTTGCGCGCGACGGCCGTATTGTGGTCATGGGTGCGGAGGACAGTCTGGCTTCTGCATCGCACGAAATGCCTGAGCCATTCAGCCTGACCCGCTTGACTTGAGGTCCGTCGAGCCCTTCCCGGAGCGAATACCCATGAAGATGCGCCAAGCCCTGACTCTCGCCGCCCTGCTGGCGGCGCTACTGGCCGCTGCCGGGACCAGCGCGAATGCCGACGTCATCGCCGGCATTAAGGCGAAAGGTGAAATCGTGATCGCGGTCAAGGAAGCCGATCCGCCATTCGGCTTCCGCAACGGCGAAGGCGAACTGACCGGCCTGGAAATCGACCTTGCGCGCAGCATTGCCGAACGCCTCGGCGTGCAGCTGAAGCTCTTTCCGGTCAACGCTGTCAGCCGTCTGCAATTCCTCGAAATCCGCACGGCGGACGCTGTTCTGGCGACTCTCGCCGTGTCGGACCACCGCAAGCGTCAGGCAAGACTGGTTGAACCCCATTATTATGCGGACACGGTTTCGTTGCTCGGAGCGCCGGATTCGGACGGGAGCGGCGGCACGATCTGCACGCTGGAGAGCGCTTATTACGCTGAGGCGCTTCAGGAGCAGTCTGCGGAGCGCAGGCTGCTCCCCTTCCGCACCATGGATGAGGCGCTGGCGGCGCTGCGCGAGGGCCGGTGCGCCGCGCTCGCGGGACGCACAGCCGCGCTGATCCGGATCAGGAGCGAGCGCGGCGATCTGGGCGGCTACGAGTTGATCGATGCCGGCCTGCCGCCGCTGCCCTGGGCGATCGCAATCCATCCCGAAGATGCAGGTTCGGAACTGGAGCGTGCGCTTTCCGAAACCGTGGAAGAGTGGCATCGTTCCGGAAAGCTGAAAAGCCTCGAACAGCAATGGCTGGGCGAAAATACGGCCTGGGTGCTTCAGGAGCAGGCGGCGCGTCAATGAGCGCGCCGCCGATCCTTATTCCGCTGGCGAGGCTGTCGGCTTGCCGTAGACGCGCGCGTAGTCGTCGGTGTCCTCGTCGCGGCGCTCCTCCGCAGTTTGCCTCGGCGCGGCGGTTCCTGCCATCGCGCCGCCTGCCGATTGGGGCGATGACTTCGGTTTCCACGGCGTCGACTTATACCATGCGACGACATGTGCCACGGCGATGAGCGAGGCGAAGCCGGCCACGTTCATGATGAAAACGCTCACAAGGGAAACGCCGGCCAGGTGGACGAGCGTTCCCAGTATCTGCGCAATGAACAGGCTGAATACGAACACCGCCAGAGACTGCTGCCCGACCTTGATCGTCAGATCGACGGCCAGTCCGCTGAGCCTTTCCCCCATCCGCGTCGCGATGGAATAGCCCAGATAGGCGAGCGCCAGGAAATGCAGATAGCGGAAAATGCCGAAATCCGTTTTCGTGGTGAGCGGCTGAAGAGAGTAGCGGATTTCCTGAATGGCGGTGAAATCGCTGAGCCAGATATGCTGTGAAAAGGGCACGCTGGCCAGCAGCACGATGGCTGCGGCGATCATCCAGTCCTTGCGGATCGGCGGCGTCGGAAGCCAGCCGCGCATGAAGGCGAAGCCGGTGAAGAAAACGAGCTGCCAGGCGAACGGATTGAAGAACCAGGGGCGCTCGCTCCACGGCTCCGCTGGCAAATTGAGATAACCTTGCCCGGCGATCACCCAGAGGCTCGCGCAGAAGACGAAAGGCGCATAGGGGTGAAACTGGCGGAGCCACATGACGATGGGGAGCATCGCTAGGATGACGAGATACATCGGCAGGATGTCCCAATAGTTGGGGACATAGGTCAGCGTGAACAGACCGATCAGGCAGTCGCGGATGTTCTCGAAGAAGATGAGAAGATTGTATGTCGCGGTGTAGGATCTGTTTTCAGGATCGAGGATCGCGTCGATCGCGACGAGCTGGGTCAGGACAGCGAAGAACAGTGCGATATGAGCCCAGTAGACCTGCCAGACGCGGTGCATGATCCGCGCGGTGCCCATGAGCATTCCCTGCTGCTCGAAGATCTTGCCGAAGGCGATGGCCGAGGCCATGCCGGAGCAGAACACGAAGATTTCAGTGGCGTCGGAAAAGCCGAAGCGCGCCGGGATCCAGTTGACCCAGGTGTTCCCCGGCGTATGCGCGATGAGGATGATGAACATCGCGATGCCCCGGAAAAAATCCAGACGCGGATCGCGCCGGCCGACCGGCCTTCTAGAATTTGCCTGCATAGTCCCTGACCTGAATTTCGCAAACGATGACGGAAAACCCGCGTCCGGCGCGGGCGATTGAAAGTGCGGATTCGAACGCTTCGCGCGAAGAGACGCGACAGCCCGCTCCGCCCAGAGCTACCGAAATATCCTCGTACCTGCTGAACCCGAGCCGAACGCCGCGGCGTTCGAGGCCGGCCTGCGCCTGTTTCAGCTCGATGAGAGCAAGGCTCTCGTCCTGAAGCACGACAACGATTACTGGAATGTCCTGATCGCGCAGCGTCGCCAGTTCGCCGAGACCCATTTCCAGACCACCATCGCCGAGGACCGCGACGACGGTCCGGTGCGGTTCGGAGATCTTGACGCCCGCAGCCAGCGGGATCGCCGGCCCCATCGTGCAGTATCCGGCCGATTGCATGAGGCCGAAGGGGCGGCGAATTCTCATCTGCTGGCTAAGCAATATCCTGTGCGCCCCGCTATCCGCGGTGATGACTGCGTCGTCCGGCAATGTCTTCTGCAGGACGTCGAATACGGCGTGCGGCCCCCAATCGGAAGGGGCGGCGAACAGAGCCTCCAGCCTTTCACGCGCTGCGTTCGGCTCGCCCCGGGGCCATGCCTGCAACGAGGAAAGGTCTCGCGTTCTGTCTGCGACGGCGTCGAGAAAGGCGGCCGGCTGCGTCTCGGCGACAGCCGTTGAAACATGCATCCCATGGTCTGCGGGACAGGCGGACACCTCTACGACTTCCGCGCCGGACGGGAACGGGTCAAGCCATCCCGGCCTCATTTCGATGGGATCGTACCCGGCAAGGAGGACGAGATCGGCGGCCCTGAAAAGCGGGAGAAGCTCATGGTCGGCGAGCGGCGACAGCCCCGCGCCGCCGAGCGCAAGCCTGTGCGTTTCATCGACGACCCCCTTCGCCTTGTAGGTCGTAACCAGCGGGATTCCGCGCCATTCCATCAGCCGGAGCAAAGCCTCGCCGCAGCGCGCCCGGGCGGCCTCCAGACCGGCCAGGATGATCGGGCGCTCCGCCCCGGCGAGCAGCGCGGCGACTTCGGCGGCGGCGTCGCTGTGTGCGTCCGCCCCAGCTTCGAGGCGCCGCGCGGGGCTGACGGCGTTTTCCCCGTCCGGAGCAGCCTTCGCGGCGGTGTCGGGCGAAAGCTGGATGAAGACCGGCCCCGTCGGCGCACGCTGT
>CAYOUE010000035.1:4001-13028 GCA_964407075.1 uncultured Hyphomicrobiaceae bacterium | reverse complement strand
CAGTCGGAACTTCGGTTCCAGGGGACTAGCCGGCGCACGCTGTGCAAGCCTGATGGCCCGCGCCATCGTCGTCCCCGCGCCTTCATGCTCGATCTCGAAGCAGCCCTTGACCAGCGGTTGCATCAGTGCGGTCTGGTCGATGATCTGATGCGTGTACCGGCTGCGCAGCCCGTGCTCGACCGCGCCGGAGAAGGCGATGAGGGGGACATGCTCCTGCGAGGCGTCGGCGATGCCGTTCACGGCGTTGGTCAGTCCCGGGCCGAGCGTCGTGACAAGAAGTCCCGGCGCGCCCGTCGCGGCGGATGCTCCCGCAGCCATGATCGCGGCGCTGGTCTCGTGACGGCACAGGACGAAGCGCACGCCAGCCGCTTCCAGCGCGTCGATGAACGTGACAACCTCGCCGCCGGGCATCCCGAAAGCGTGGCGTACGCCATGAGCGTAAAGGGTCCGTGCTGCAAGATCGGCGACTCGCGGCATAAGTTACATCCATATTCAGAAGCGCCGCGATCGCTCGCCCGCGCTGATGGGGATGGGCGCTGGCCCGATCCCCGATGTCATTCAGCCCAATCGCGCATTGACGACCGCGCCGAGCGTGAGGCCCATCACCATGTGACCGACGAGGGAAGCCCAGGTCAGATCACTGAAATTCAGGAAAGGCGGCATTCCGGCGACGAGATGCGCAAGACCGTAAAGCGCAACCGCCCACAACGCCGCGCCATAGCCGAGCGCCACGAACCACCACGGCAGAAACGGCAGGATCAGCTTCGCGAGCGGCCGGACGATCAGGACATAGGCGAAGGGATAGGCGATAATTCCCGTTGCGAAATGGATCGCTTCCGCCGTCATCCTGTCGGGGACGCCCAGCACGGCCTGAACAAGCCCCGCCGGTTCGAGAGGCCCGCCGATCCAGAGCGGCGCGATCAGCCGCGCCCACAATTCCCATACCGCTATGGCCATGATACCTGAAGCCGGGATGGTCCAGATCACGTTGCCTATGCTCGCGCCCCTCGCGGACGCGTCTGCCGTCATGTCGCTCATGCTATCGATCTCCCCTGATTTTCGCCTGGCCGGACGGCCAGTCAGGGTTATAAAACATGCTGTCAACGCACGCTGCTAAATATTTGCGGCAAATGCAAGAAACTCCCATCATTTCCGCGCGATCAGCTCAGGCCATTTTTCGTCTGCCTGCTGAATATATTCGTCCGGCTTTTCGGCCCACTGGCTCTGCACGTTCCGGTCGTAGTTGAGATACAGCCTTCCGTTACGGATGGCCCACGCGTCGGGTTCGATCTTCACAAGATAGTTCTGCGCGACGCCGTAGGCGCAGAAGCCGCCATAAGCCGGTTCGTATTTATCCGGGTCGGACTCGAACAGGGCCTTGTTCTCGGAGCTGGCGAATTGCCACTTCGCGCCCTTGTATTCGGTTGAGAATTCCGGTTTGCCCTCGCGCGGTTCGCCCTCCGTGAAATAGGCGACCGGATCGTAACCTCTGATGGCGACCCCTTCGGTGCCCAGCGTGTTGACAACGCCCTCCGCCTTGTCTGCGAAGGGATTGAAAGCGTAGGCCGCAGCCCCGATGACGGCGATCGCGACAATGGCGGCTATGACTTTGACATTCTTCATGTCTACCTCTTCTGGTTCATGCTTCAGAACAGCCGGATGAGCGCTTCGTGGCCTGGGTGTTCCCGGCGCAGCACGGCAGACGGGCCGGGGCGCCCGGTTTCGAGCCGCTCCCGGATGATCTGGTGAAAACGGTCCTCATGGCGGAGTTCGCAGCGCAGATCGTCGATTGCGCGCAGTGACGGGTAGTCCTGATTGCGCAGCGCGACCGCCATAAGCGCGCGGATGAAGACGTCCCGCTGCGCATGGCTGCCGCCGATGGCAGGAAGACGCCGCGCCATCTCGGCAAGGCAGATTTCGGACCGTTCGCATTGTCCGGGGCGGCGCAGCAGCGCCTCGGCGACACGAAGGCCGATATAGCGCGTGACGCGGGACTGGTCGCAAGGTCCGTCCTTGTTTTCCCGCATTGCGCCGATCAGCTCTTCCGCTCCCTTCATGTCGCCAGCAGCGATCAGCGCCAGCAGGTAATGCAGCGAGGCGAAAACATAGGTCGTGTCGGCGCGGCGTTTGCGTGCGATCCCGGCAAGCTCCTCCCAGCGGTCAGCGACGTTCACGCCGTCCTGCTCCAGCCGCCAGAGCATCGAGACGGCGTTGGACATGTCGCGGAAATCGTCGGTCTGAACGGGGCGGATCTCCTCGTCGTAGATTTTCAGCACGCCGTCATGATCGCCGGTTTCGAGATGGAACAGCGCCAGGTGCCACGCCATGTGGAAGGAGAAATTGTTGCACCGCGACCAGACTGGCCGGGCCGAGTTCAGCCAGGCGACGCCTTCGTTGATGCGGCCTTCCATTTCGAAGACGTGCGAGACCGCGTGAAGTCCCCAGCTGTCCTCCGGTTCGATCGCCACGGCGCGTCTGCCCGTGACCTCGGCTTCCTCGTAGGCGCGGCATTCTTCCAGTCCGAAGGCGTGGCAGCCGAGCAGGAAGCCGTAGCCCGCGCCGTCGGACGGCGCGCGCCGCGCCAGGTCGCCGGATAGGCTGAGCATCGCCTCGCGGTCGCCGAGCATGAAGCGCAGGGCGTGGGCGATCTTCGCGCAGAGGAAATCGTCCGGATGCGAGTCGAGATGAGCTTCGAGGCGCTCTGCCGCGCGCCGAAGATGGCCGGACTCGGCGAATTCGAGTGAAACCAGAAGCGCGGCTTCGCCGTGGGTCAAGACGCGCTTTGCATTTCGCGCTGCGCGCGCTGCCTTCAAGGCTGCGCTCGCCTGCCTTGCCGTTTCGGCGCGCGCCAGGATCAAGCCTCCGAAGCCCGCCAGCGCGTGCGCGGATACGAGATCGGGATCGGCCGCGAGGGCACGGTTGAGCGCATCGCCAAGAGGCCGATGCGCGGCAATGGCATGAACAGCGTCGCCGAACGCCGCGACCGCATCCGGGTTATCTGTGGCGTGCATTCCATCGAAGCGGTCTTTCAGCATTGCCGGCTCCAAATGTTCTCAGCTTCGCTTGCACAAAATCCATGTAATTCTACGGGTGAAACCGTCGAGAGTTTCGGAAAGTCCTCATGCTTTTCTCAATACTGACCTTCCCGGCATTCCCGCCTCCATTCAAATCAACTCGGTTCACAAACTTGGCAAAGCCGGACTTGCCGAGGCGACAGGCGGCGCTTCGTGACCTGTACTGACGCGAGTCTGATGATTCGACAGCGATGCTGACTGCGAGATGCGGTCTAAAGAGGGCGTTTTTGGCGCGATTGAATGGCTGTCTGGAATTCGCTTCCAGGCGTGGCCTGACTGGCGCAAAGTGATGCTGAAATGCGCGAAGTGGAATGGTGCCGAGCTTATGAGGAATAAAGCGGCAAAGTATGGCGCGTCACCCCAGCTTTCCTTCGGCGAAGGCGCGGATCAGCGTATGCGAGATCGAAAGCGGCGGCGGCACGAACAGGCCTTCCGGATGCTGGCCCGCGATCATCTCGCGCACACTCTCCCGCGTGAACCAGCGCGCATCTTCGATCTCCTCGGGATCGGGAACGATCTCGGCATTCAGCGCCTCGCCCCAGCAGCCGATCATCAGCGAATGCGGAAACGGCCAGGGCTGGCTCGCAACGTAGCTGACGCGCCCGACATTGATCCCCGTCTCCTCCATGATCTCACGTCTGACCGCCGTTTCAATGTCGTCGCCCGGCTCCACGAAACCGGCAAGCACGGAATACATCTTCTCGGGAAAACGCGGCTCATGGGCGAGGAGGCAAGCGTCGTCCCGCTGGATGAGCATGATGACCGCAGGGTCGAAACGCGGGAAATGGTTTAGGCCGCACGCCCGGCAATGCCGCCGCCAGCCCGCGTCCATGATGCGCGTACGCGCGGCGCACCGTCCGCAAAAAATGTGCGTGTCGTGCCAGGCGGCAAGGCTGCGGGCTTGTGCGGCGATGGTCAATTCGGGGGGCGGCATGTCGGACTGGATCGCCAGGGCGCGAAGCTCCTTAAGGACCGGAAGACCCAATTCGCCGCCGAACGCTGCTATGGCGTCGCCCTTCGTAAGGCCGATAGCGAAGACCGGCGCGCCGTCGTCCTGGATGCCAAGCAGGACAGCCTTGCCCGGATCGAGCCGCATCTGCGCAATGTCGTTCCGGGAGAAATAGCGCAGCCGGGCTCCGCGTCCGTCCTCGCCGGAGGTGATGGCGAGTGCAAGATCGCAGAGCAGGCAGAAATGCGCCAGCGGCGAACGGCGCTGCATCTCGCACCATGCCGGATCGCGCCGTTTCTCGCCCGCCCGGTTGAGCGAAAGCTGTGGCGTGATATGGCTGAACGCGATACCTGACTTCTGCATCACGCCTCGGCTTCGGCCTGAGGTATCGCGGCGATAAGAGGCAGGTCGCCTGCTTCGGCGCGCTTTTCCAACTCGTCAATCGCCCAGCGGTAAGTGAGATCTTTCAGGCGGCTGTGTTCGCTCCACGCCATGACGTCCACACCTGGCGGGATCGGCGCGGCCAGCTCCATGTCGAGCGGGCCGTGCTTCTGGGCGCGGTCGCGCGAGCGGTCGAAGGCCGTGACGAGCAGGGTCTCGAATGTCGGCAGGACGGCCTCCGCCGAGGGCAGCGGTTTGCGCCAGGGAAGGCGCGGCCGTGCGCTCTTCTGCCAAGCGGCGAGATCGCGGTAGCGTACCGGCGATTTGCCGAGCGGTTCGATGGCCGGCTTCGCTATCACGTTCGGCCCGGCGTTAAGTCTGTGCAGCGGTCTGAGCGGCAGCGGATTGATGACGCTGCCGTCGATGAGATACTGGCCTTCCTCGTCGATGAAGGGCGGCAGCAGCCCGGGAAAGGTCCAGTTCGCCCGCACCGCGACCTGAAGATTTCCGACCGTGTGCATCTGCGGCTCGCCCGTGGAAAGATTGGCCGAAGCCGCGTAGAACGGTATCGGAAGATCGGCGATGTCGGTGTCCGGGAAACGGTCGAGAATCAGCCGGTCGAGCCTGCGCTGCCTGTAAAGGCTGAAATCTGGCCGGCCCTTGCCCCGCAGCGCCCTGCGCCCGTCCATGACTTCTGTGATGAGTTCGTCGGCGTCGTCCGGGTCCATGCCGAGCGCGAGGCAGGCAGCTACCGCAGCGCCGGCGCCGACGCCGGCGAAGCAGTCCGGCTCGAAGCCTGCCGCCTGGACCGCGAGGTAAATGCCAAGCGACGCTGCGCCATAAACGCCTTGCCCGCTTGCAAAGAAGCCGGTCGATTGCGCAAGCAGGAACCGCGACAGGCGCTCGTAATCCTCTTGCGTTTCCGCGCGCAGATGATGATGCGACTTGACCGGGCGGTATTCGAGCCAGCGCCGCGTGCCAGCTATCGCGCCACCGTGCCGGGCGTCGTGGAACAGCGCCAGGCGGCACGAATCCGCGCCGCGGATTTCGAACGCCATTTCCTCGACCGGATTGAGCGGCACCGGCGAACCGAGCCGCCCGCCGTCATGGACGCCGATCAGGCAGATCTCGTCGGCGTCAGCCAGCGTCCGCTCCGTCCAGGGCGTCGGCTCGCTGTCCGCCAGCAGCAGGATGACCTCAAAACGGTTTTCCTGCTCTTTCAGCCAGTGGACGACCTGCGGGTCGTCCAGCGCGATGCCGCCGGGCATGTCCTGCCCCAGCCCTTCCGAGGACAGGAGCTGGCACTCCGCGCGCCGCTCGATCGAAGCCGACAGCCGGTCGAGCAATTCCTGCGGTATCGGTTCGCTGCCGGCCGGGCAGATGGCGAGCGATTTCGCGCGCCCCAGAACCGGCCGCGGCTGGGCGGGCAGGCGCGCCGCGCCTCCGGTCAGCACCAGGCTGCGCAGCGCGCCCTGCCAGATGTCCGGAGCGGTCTGCGCCAGCGCCTCGAAGCTGTCCCAGTCGAGCCTGAGCACGATGCTGTTCCGCGCGGCGGTGATGCTGACGTGCTGGTCTTCGCGGGTGAAGAACGCCTGTTCGGCGAGAGCTGCGCCGGGGCCAAGCTCCGCCCAGGCCGGATCGCTGGCGTAGGCTGTGGTTCGGAAGCGGCCCGAAGTCACGATATAGAGCGCTTCGGGAACGCTTCCGGCCTTGAGCAGCGTTTCGCCCCGCTCCACGGTCTGCAAATGGCATTCGGCGTAGATGCGCTTCAGCGCAGCGTCGGGGATCAACTCGAAGGCCCGCACGGCCCGAAGCCAGTCCGCCGGATTTTTCTGCCGCAGCCTTGCCTGTCCCGCCATGCCCGTATCCTCTGATTTCCTTTCTGCTTAGCCGATCGGACGGAAAAAGCCTATGGGGCAGCGCCGCGGCTTCGGCGATTTCGTGGATAAGCGCGCGCCCGGTCATGCGCGCTGCCGCCAAGGCGCGAGGAAAGTCGGGTCTGGCGTATCCGGGAAACTTAAAATTTTCAACAAGTTGAGTGAAGCAGGCCCCCGGTGCGCTATGTAACCGGGAACGCTTCAGAATACCCGCCGCCGCATCGCCCGCTTCCCATCCGCAGCCGCTTGTCTTATTCAGGAGTCGCGCAATTACGGCTTCGAGGATGCGAATCATGAGCCAGCGAATCATTTATTACTATGCCGTAGCCTCCGGCTTTGCATATCTGGGCGAACCGCGGCTCCGCAGGATCGCAGCGAAAGCGGGCGCGCAGATCGACTATCGGCCTGTCGACATCCGCAAGGTTTTTGCCGCGGGCGGCTCGACGCCCCCGCCCGAGCAGTCGCCGCAGCGCCTCAATTACAGGTTCGCGGATCTCGCCCGCTGGGGCAGGCGGCTGGGCATGGCGATCAATCCCAAACCTGCTTTCTGGCCTGTTCACGTAAGGTCTGCCTCGCTCGCGGTTCTGGCCGCCAGCGAACTGGATTACGACCCGGGACCGCTGTCCTTCGCTTTCCTGCACGCGGTTTATGCCGAAGACCGCAACATAGCCGATCCGGAGACGGTTCGCGCCATCGTCGAGGCGACACTCCTCGAGGCGGAAGCGTCTGCGGTCCTGCTTGCAGCCGAAACGCCCGAGACCGCCGCGCTCTACGACCACTTCACCGGCGAGGCCGTTGCGGCCGGCGCGTTCGGATCTCCGACCTATATCGTTGACGGCGAACTCTTTTTCGGCCAGGACCGGCTGGATTTCGTCGCCGAGAAGCTGGGCGTCGCCCTGTGACCGCGCCGATCGTGATCGCGGGGGCGGGACAGGCCGGCGTCCGCGCGGCCGAGACGCTCCGCAAGCTCGGCTGCAGCGAGCGCATCGTGATGTTCGGCGACGAGTCCTGTCCGCCCTATCAGCGTCCGCCCCTGTCCAAGAAGTTCCTCGCCGGCGAAATGGCCGAGGATCAGCTTTTCCTTCAGGGCGAGGCCTTCTATTCCCGCAATGACATCGAGCTGGTTCCCGGCGCGTGCGTCACGTCGCTCGATCCCCTCACGCATCGGATCGAGGTGAGCGGTCATGACGCGCCCGTGAGCTATTCGAAGCTGCTGCTGGCGACGGGCTGCCGCTCCCGGACGCTGACGATACCCGGAGCCGCGCCGGAGCAGATCGGCTATCTGCGCTCCATCGGCGATGTGCTGCGCCTGCGAGACGAGTTGGAGCGCGCGCAGGCTCCGCTCATCATTGGCGGCGGCTATATCGGTCTCGAAGTCGCAGCAGTGCTGCGCGGCATGGGCAAGCCGGTCACGCTGCTCGAAGCGCAGGAGCGTCTGCTCGCCCGCGTGACTTCGCCGGCCGTTTCGGATTTCTTTTACCGGCTGCACCGGGAACATGGCGTCGATTTGAGGCCGGGCGCGCAGGCTGTCAGGATGGAGACGCGCGGAGATGCGATGCTGCTGACGCTCGCGGATGGCGGCGTGATCGAGGCGGATTTCGTGCTCGCGGCGATCGGAGCGCAGGCGAATGACGGTCTGGCGCGGGCGGCTGGCCTGCCCTGCGACGACGGCATTCTTGTCGATGAGCATTGCCGCGCCGGGCCAGACATCTACGCAGCCGGCGACTGCACGCGCTTCCCGCTGCCCCGCTATGGCCGCCGCGTGCGTCTCGAAAGCGTCCAGAACGCCAGCGATCAGGGCAGGGCTGCGGCGCAGGCGATGATGGGGCAGGGCGAAGCCTATGACGCACTGCCCTGGTTCTGGTCGGACCAGTATGACGTCAAGTTCCAGATCGCCGGGCTTTCGGACGGCTATGACGCGTTCGAAGTCGAAGGCGATCCGCAGGCGAAATCCTTCTCCGTGTCCTATTACCGCGAAGGCAGGCCGATCGCGGTCGATGCGGTCAACGCGCCGCGCGCCCACATGACGGCCCGCAGGTCGCTCGCATGAGGCGCGCCTATGCCGGGCCGGAAGACGTTCGGTTATTCCGCCGCTGTCTTCTGCAGGAAGAACCAGCTTTCGCAGACCGGCCTGAAGCCGATCTTTTCGTAGCAGCGGTTCGACGCAGGATTGCGCAGGTCGGTGTAGAGGCAGGCGGTCCTGCGGCCCTCGGCATAGACCTTTTCGACGACGGCGGCTGTCACGGATCCTGCGTAGCCGCGCCCCCGAAGCTCCGGCGGTGTATAGACGCCGGCAATCGCCGCTCCGGTGCGCGTCCGCCTGACGATGCCGGCCATCGAAACCGGCTGTCCGCCGGCTTCCCAGATCAGATAGCGTCCGGACGCCGCTGTCTTGTCCATTTCCTCCCTGCTGGGAACATTGTCCTCGGGGGCGGCTTCGGCGCAGAATTTCGGAAACCAGTCGGCGAACAGATCGGCATCCTCGACGGTTAGAGGCCGCGCACGTCCTTCGGCGCCGGGATATTCCGGCGCTTCGGATATCTTGTGAATGCGCTGCGGCATCGGCTCCTTGAACTCCGCGCCGAGCGCTTTCGCTCGATCCACGAACCAGAGCGCCGCCTCGTCGTTGCCGAGCGCGCCGCCGAAATGCGCGCCCGCTAGCTCCTCCGCCAGCGCCTCGCAATGCTCCCGCGTGACGTCTCCGAAGACGACTGTCCGTCCCGGCGGGGGCATCGCGCAGGCTCCC
>CAYOUE010000035.1:0-3991 GCA_964407075.1 uncultured Hyphomicrobiaceae bacterium | reverse complement strand
CCCGGCGCGCCGAAGGACCACCAGCGGAATTTGTGCGGCGGCTCCTCCTTCAGCGCATTGTCGAGATTGATAGGCAGGATCGTGTTCCTGGCCTCGTCATGCTCAAGCGCCGGGCGATGGAGAGCGTCAAACTCGCGGATGTCCATGTTTTCCTTCCATCGCACCCGGTGTCAGGCGGGCCGGGCATCGGCAGGCGCAAGCCCACGTTTCTCCAGCAGCGCGCCGACCTCCGGCATCCGTCCCCGGAATGCGGCATAGGCGTCCGCCGGCTCGATGCTGCCGCCGGCCGAATAGATGAAGCGGTGCAGCCTGTCCGCCACGTCCGGGTGGAACACATCGCCCGCCTCCTCGAACGCGCCGAACGCGTCGGCGTCCATGACTTCTGACCACAGATAGCTGTAATAGCCCGCCGCATAGCCGCCCGCGAACAGATGCAGGAAATGGGTCGGGCGGTGGCGCAGCACGATTTCGGGCGGCATTCCGATCTTCGCGAGAATACGCTTCTCGGCAGCGTCCACATCGACCGTGTGATCGGGACGCGCCGCCTCGTGAAGTTCGAGGTCGACGAGAGCGGAAGCCACATACTCCACGGTCGCGAAACCCTGATCGAATGTCGCCGTCGCAACGACGCGGTCCAGGAGATCGTCAGGCATCGGCTTGCCGGTTTCGTAATGGCGGGCGTAGTCCTTCAGGATTTCCGGCGTCTTCGCCCAGTGCTCGTAAAGCTGCGACGGCAGCTCGACGAAATCGCGCTTCACACTTGTTCCGGATACGGACGGATATGTGACGTCGGACAGCAGCCCGTGCAGCCCGTGGCCGAATTCGTGGAACAGCGTGCGCACGTCGTCGAAGCTGAGTAGGCACGGCTCCCCCGGCGCAGGTTTGACGATGTTCAGCACGTTTACGATGACGGGTTTGATGTCGCCGCGCAATTTCTGCTGGCTGCGGAAGGCCGACATCCATGCCCCGCCGCGCTTGGAAGACCGGGCGAAATAGTCGCCGATGAACAGGCCGGCTGCCTCACCGCCGCGTCCGAAAACCTCCCAGATGCGGACGCCGGGATTGTAGGGGTGGAGATCGGTCCGCTCCCGGAAAGTCAGCCCGAACAGCCGTCGCGCCGTCTCGAATGCGGCCTCGATCATGCGGTTCAGCTCGAAATACGGCTTGACCTCCGACTCGTCGAGATCGAACTTCGCCTTGCGCAGCTTTTCGGCGTAATAGCGCCAGTCCCAAGGAGCCAGCGCGAAGTTTCCGCCCTCGGACGCGGCGATCCCGGCCAGTTCCTCCCGATCCTCCTCGACGCGTTTCAGCGCCGGCGTCCACACCGCCATGAGCAGTTCGCGCACCGCTTCCGGCGTCTTCGCCATCGTGTTGTCGAGGCTCATCCGCGCGTAGTTCTCGAAGCCGAGCAGCGCCGCCTGTTCCGCCCGCAATTGCAGGATTTCGGCAATGATCGCCCGGTTGTCGGTCTTGCCGCCATTCGCCCCGCGCGCGATCCAGGCGTTGAAAGCCTGCTCGCGCAGGTCGCGCCGCGCCGAGAATTGCAGGAAGGGCGCGATGCTCGAACGCGACAGGGTGATCGCGTATCTGCCGTCATGCCCGCGCTCCTTGGCCGTCGCCGCGGCGGCGGAGCGCAGAGAGGCGGGAAGGCCGTCCAGGTCGCCTTCGTCGAGCAGCAGCAGATAGCTGTTCTCGTCGGCCAGCACATTCTGGGAAAACTGCGTCGTGAGCGCCGCCATGCGCTGCTTGATTTGCGAAATGCGGGCGCGCCCCGCCTCGTCTAGCTGCGCGCCGGCCATGATGAAGGCGCGGCGGTAGTCCTCCAGCACCAGCTTCTGCTCCGTGCTCAGGCCAAGCTCTTCGCGCCGCGCGTGGAGCGCGTCGATCTTTGCGAACAGCTTCTGATTTGTGTAGATGCCATGATAATGCGCCGCCATGCGCGGGGCGATTTCGCGCTCGATCGCCTCGATTTCCTGATCGGTCTCGGTGGCGCTCAGATTGAAGAAGACGCTGGAGACCTTGTTGAGCGCGCGGCCGGCCTTTTCGAGCGCCTCGATCGCGCCGGCGAAATCGTCTGCGGCGGGGTCGTCCGCGATCGCGGCGATCTCTTCGTCATGAGCGGCGAGCGCAGCCTCGAAAGCCGGGCGGTAATGTTCGGCCCTGATGCCGGCGAAGGGGGGAAATTCGTAAGGCGCGGTCCATTCGGCGAGCAGCGGATTGTCGTGAGCGGTCATCTTTCATCCTTTGAATGCAATCCTTCAAAGATAGACCGCGCGCGCCGCGCAGCAATAAGCGTCCGCCACTTTTGATGGAGTTTTTTTGCAGCGGACGAAGGCGCGCGAGCTACTTCCGCCGCATCGCCTCCGACAGCGCCGCGCCGAAGGCTTGGTGGTCATTGGCGAGCACATTGTTCAGAGGGCGAGGAGTGGGTTGGCGATGGCGTCGGTATGAGGCATGGGTCATTCTATTAAGGAGCTGACCTCAGAGATATATGCTCGGGCAGGAGGCGCAAAGCAGTTGATTGAGTAATATAGTACTTTGAGTTAACGCTAGTTTCGACGTTGCTATCGCCGGGGCCATTAACCGTGCTGATTGAAATCATTGGCTAGCGGACTTCTTGCTAGCGGTGGCATGTTGGCCAGCATCTTATATTCCCAAGACCACATGTGCCCGACAATGAGCGCCACTATTAAGCCATTGAGACCAATAATTGTACCCATATAAGTCCAAGACCAGAAGTAACTTTGTATAGTGTTTCCAGTCATAAGAGCCAAATAAGTCGCAAGGGCATGTGCAGCTGGGAAGCATACGAGTATCGTGAGCATCAGCACTAAATTAAACTTGTAAAATCTCTTTGCACCCTTCCCAGGCATGAAAAAATCTTTTCCCCAGATGTTTAATTTTTCTTGCGTAAATTTTAAGTTGAAATTAACAAATTTATCGGCCGCACTGAGAAAGTCTGGATCAATGCCGCTATAAGCAACTTTGCGTATGTTGAATTGAGTTGCGAGCATGTTGTAGATATGCCAATCAAAAAAAGCCGTCGTTGCAAAATAAAAGCTTATAGTAGCCAGAAACGTTGTGATTTCAATGGCTGCTGGAAAATTATTGAGGCTAATCCCTCCAGGCAACTCTATAGACTGTCCAAGTGAGAGTACAATAATAATGGCGTCCAGAATTACTAAAGATTGAAAAGCCTTGTCACGCTTCTTTTCTGCTACGTCGAGTTGTCTGCAATAACCTGTATACCTCGATTCATTAAAGGGGTCGCTCTTGTTGTCCAGCCCCAGTTGGTCGACAAGGCCCATCTGTGCGCTCAATGACATCAATGCCCAAGTGGCTGTGTTCAGATGAATACTATCTCCAGGCTCTTGTGATTGCTCCGTGGTCTTCGTGTCCATTATGTTTAATCCAGCGCAATAAATGCGACTTAGAGCCTGTTAAGATGAAATGAACGCACGCTTACCTCTCCCGTGGGGAGAGGTCGGAACGCGCCAGCGTTCCGGGTGAGGGGATTGTGATTATAAATCAGCATCATAAGCCCTCACCCCGCCCTCTCCCAATGGGAGAGTGAGATATGCAGCGATCGCGTTTCAAGTATACAACCTGCTAGGCGTGTGGCGTAGCTTGATAGAATAATTTATGCAAACAAATAAGCCTTCTCCCGAGCAGTGAGGCTAAGAAGGGTCTAGCGCTTGTGTGCTTACTTCCGCCGCATCGCCTCCGACAGCGCCGCGCCGAAGGCTCCCATGTCGGCGGATTTGTCCTTGCCGCGCGGGGGCGGGCTGCTCGATGCCGGGCCGGAGACGCGGCCCTGCGGCGGGCGGTCATTGCCTGGCCGCGCCTCGCCGCCGCCGTCCTTGCGCATCGTCAGCGCGATCCGCTTGCGCTTCACATCGACATCGATCACGCGCACCTTCACCACGTCGCCCGCCTTGACGACCTCATGCGGGTCCTTCACGAAGCGGTCGGCAAGCTGGGAGACATGGAC
>CAYOUE010000034.1:0-22364 GCA_964407075.1 uncultured Hyphomicrobiaceae bacterium | reverse complement strand
GGTCACCGCCCTCGTCGAGGCCGAACTCACCGACGACCGGACGGTGCTCAACCTCCTGGAGATCACCCAGTCCTTTGACGACGAGGCGACCCGGCCGACCGGCGCCGCGGGCCCGATCACCCTGTCCCTCGGCTCGCTCCTCCTGGACTGGACCGACGACAGCGGCGAGCCCGGCTCGCGCTATTTCGTCTCGCTGCGCCTGCTGCAGAAGGCGAAGGAGCTTGACCCGCAGGTTTTCACAAAATCCGGAATCATGGTCGGTCTCGGCGAGGAACGGAACGAGGTGCTACAGCTCATGGACGATCTGCGCTCGGCAGATGTCGATTTCCTGACAATCGGACAATATCTGCAGCCGACGCGCAAGCATGCCGCGATCGACCGTTTCGTGACGCCGGAGGAGTTCGCCTCCTACGAAAAGTTCGCCTACGGAAAAGGCTTCCTGATGGTGTCGGCCAGTCCGCTCACGCGCTCATCCCATCATGCGGGCGAGGATTTCGCCAGGCTCCGCACCGCGCGCGAAGCGATGGCCGCGCGGGCCTGACCGGAGCCGCAAAGCCCGAGGACAAGCCCGCAACCATGCCGCAATTCCAGACCAGGCGCCGCGTCGCGCACAGCGTGGAGAACATGTTCGAACTCGTGGCGGATGTCGAGCGCTATCCCGAGTTCGTGCCGCTGTGTGAAAATCTGCGCATTGTGGGGCGCAGCAGGGAAGGCGAGCATGAAGTCGTTACGGCAAGAATGACGGTGGCCTACAAGCTGCTGCGCGAAGGTTTCACCAGCCGGATCGTGCTTGACCGCAGCGCAAACGAAATCCGCGTCAGCTATATCGACGGCCCGTTCCGTTATCTGGAGAATGTGTGGTCGTTCCGGCCGATCGAGGCGCATTCCTGCGAGATCGGCTTCCGCATCTCCTACGAGTTCCGCTCGCGTATTCTGCAAAAGCTGATGGGCGCGATGTTCGACCGCGCGTTCCGCAAATTCGCCGACGCCTTCGAGGCGCGGGCCGACCGCATCTACGGCAAGGCTGCCAGTGGAGCGGATGCGCCCGGCGGCGAGCCGCCCGCGCTCAAAGCGACGCGGCCTGCATCAGCATCCTGAACGCCGTCGCAACCGATTCCTCGCGCACCTCGCTCCGCCCGATATCTCCGAAACGCTCCTCGTGATGCAGCGCCTTGAAATCGAGCTGCTCGGCTGATACCGAAACGCGCCGCGCAATGGCGAAATGGACGAGGCCGACCGGCTTGTCCACGCTCCCCCCGCCCGGCCCGGCGACGCCGGTCACGGAAACGGAAAGGCTTGCGTGAGACCGCCAAAGCGCGCCTGCCGCCATCGCGAGCGCCGTCTGGCGCGACACTGCGCCGTGGTCTTCAATGATCTGCGCATCAACGCCGAGCAATTCGATCTTGGCGTCATTGGAGTAGGTGACGAAACCGCGGTCGAGAATGTCCGACGCCCCGGCGATATGGGTCAGATAGGCCGCGACGAGTCCGCCCGTGCAGGACTCCGCCGCCGCAACGGTGAAGCCGTTCCGGCGGCAGAATTCAAGCACCTCGCCAGCCTGCGCGATGAGGCTCTGTCTCATGGGTCAGCCCTTCCTTTCCGCTTCGACCGCGACCGAAGCCATCGCCGCGATGCCTTCCCGGCGCCCGGTGAAGCCAAGTGTTTCGGTCGTTGTCGCCTTGACGCTGACGCGGGAGACCTCGATTTCGAGAATGTCCGCGATCCTGGCGCGCATGGCCTCCCGGTGCGGGCCGATCTTCGGGCTCTCGCAGATGAGCGTCACGTCGGCGTTGACGATCCGCCCGCCTTGTGCCGCAACCAGCCGGGCCGCATGGCGCAGAAAGACGTCCGAAGCGGCGCCGCGCCATTGCGGATCGCTCGGCGGGAAATGATGGCCGATGTCGCCGAGACCGAATGCGCCGAGCAACGCGTCCGTCAGCGCGTGCAGGCCGACATCCGCGTCGGAATGGCCCGCCAGCTTCGCCTCGTGGGGAATCGGGACGCCGCACAGGATGACTTCATCTCCCGGCGCGAAGCCGTGTACGTCGAAACCTGAGCCGGTCCGCGTTTCCCGCACCGCGACGACTGGGTCAAGCAGTCTTTCAGCCAACGCGAAATCCTCCGCCGTGGTCAGTTTGACATTGCGTTCCGAACCCATGACGATCGCGACCTCCAGCCCCTGCCATTCGGCGAGAGCCGCATCGTCCGTGAAATCGGCGCGTCCCTCCCGCTCCGCGCGTTCATGGGCCTGCAGGATCGCATCGTAACGGAACGCCTGCGGCGTTTGCGCCCGCCACAGCCCCTCGCGGCTCACGGTCCTGCGCACGCGCCCGCCCTCCTCCGCCTTGAGCGTGTCGGACACCGGGATCGCCGCGAGGCAGGCGGGATGCCTGGCGAGTGCGGCGACGATCCGTCCGATCGCATCGCCGGAGACGAAGGGCCGCGCCGCGTCATGGATCAGGACATTTGCCGGAGCCTCGCCTCCGAGCGCGCGCAGCCCGGAAAGGACGGAAGCCTGCCGGTTCGCTCCCCCGGCTACGGGATCGCGCAGTTTGGGCGATTGCTTCAGATTGCCGATCGCCGCCTCGTAGAATGTGATGTGCTCGGGGTCGATCACCGTCTGGACGGCATTGATGGCGTCATGGGCAAGAAAGGCCGACAGGGTGCGGCGCAGAACCGGCTGCCCGGCTATGTCCAGATACTGTTTCGGCCTCGATCCGGCCTCGGACGCCCTGACGCCTTTTCCTGCTGCGACGATTATGGCGGCGTTGGTCATGAGCGCTGATGGTCCTGCGTCGTCAGGGGGCTTCACCGCCAGTCATACCGGCTCGAAGAACCCTTGCCAATCGGGTTGCGGCAAAGCGGGCTGTAAATCCTTGATGACAATGCGGATGGCTTTGATATTATGCCTATTGATTAGTCGCGCAGAGTATTTGCCAGCCATTTAGGCAACCAGGTCGGGGGCAGCCGGATTGACAGAGTTGAAGACCAAGAACAGCAGAATGACGCCAGCCATTGAAAACGCTGGCGCATATGCTCCCGACGCGCTGATCGACATTCTGCCTCACCCCATCATCGTCATCAATGCCTCGAACAGGATCATTCACGCCAACGCCGCCGCGGAGGAATTCTTCGGCATGGGTCTGCGCGTGCTGCAAAGGCGCAAGCTCGACGCGCTCGTCACCTTCGCCAGCCCGCTCCTCGCGCTGCTTCAGCAAGTGCGCCAGACCAGATCGACAATCAACGAATACGCCGTCGATCTGGGAATGCCGAACGGCTCGAACTTCCAGCCCGTCGATGTCTTCGCCACCTTCACCGCGCCCGATTCCAGCCGGATCCTGTTGATGCTGCAGCGCCGCAGCATGGCGCAGATGATCGAACGGCAGTTTACCCATCGCGGCGCGGCCCGATCGATTTCGGGGATGGCCGCGGTGCTGGCGCACGAAATCAAGAACCCGCTTTCCGGCATTCGCGGGGCTGCCCAGCTGCTGGAATCCGGCGCCGCGCCCGAAGACCGTCCGCTCGCCCAGCTCATCTGCCAGGAAACCGACCGGATCTGCAATCTTGTGGACCGCATGGAGGTGTTCGGCGACGAAAGGCCGTTCGACCGCAAGCCGGTGAACATCCATACCGTGCTCGACCATGTCTACGAGCTGGCGCGCAACGGCTTCGCCAAGGGCATACAGATCACGCGCGATTACGATCCCTCGCTGCCGCCGGTGCCGGGAGACCGGGACAGGCTGATCCAGGCATTCCTGAATCTTGTGAAGAATGCGGCCGAAGCGGTCGGGACGGACAGGAATGACGGCCAGATCGGCCTTTCGACTGCATTCCGTCCCGGCTTGCGGATTTCGCTGCCCAATTCCGAGACCCGCGTGAGCCTGCCTCTGGAGATCACCGTGACGGATAATGGCGGCGGCATAGCCGAGGAGCTGCGGCGGCATCTGTTCGAACCGTTCGTGACGACGAAATCAGGCGGGGCCGGCCTCGGCCTTGCGCTGGTGGCGAAGATCATCGGCGATCACGGCGGAACAATCGAATGCGAAAGCAAGCATTATCAGACCACGTTCCGCGTGATGATGCCGATGCATCTGGAGCCGCGCGGGACCTGAACGCAAACAGGAGACGATGACTGTGGGCCGAGGCAATGTTCTCATCGCTGACGATGATGCGGCGATCCGCACGGTGGTCAACCAGGCTCTGGCGCGCGCCGGGTACACTTCGCGCGCAACCAGCAACGCATCGACGCTCTGGAGCTGGATCAGCCGCGGCGACGGCGACGTCATCATCACCGACGTCATAATGCCGGACGAAAATGCGTTCGATCTGCTGCCGCGGATCAAGAAGATCCGTCCCGATCTGCCCGTGATCGTCATGAGCGCGCAGAACACCTTCACCACCGCAATCACTGCCGCCGAGCGCGGGGCCTACGAATATCTTCCCAAGCCCTTCGACCTCAAGGAGCTGGTCGCGATCGTCGGACGCGCCCTGCGCGAGCCAAAGGCCAGCCAGATATCGCGGAACATCGCGCAGGAGGCCGAGAACCTGCCGCTGATCGGCCGCTCGCCCGCAATGCAGGACGTCTACCGTATCATGGCGCGGCTGATCCACACCGACCTCACCGTCATGATTACGGGCGAGTCGGGCACCGGCAAGGAGCTCGTCGCCAAGGCGCTTCACGATTACGGCCAGCGCCGAAAGGGACCGTTCGTTGCCATCAACATGGCCGCCATTCCGCGCGAGCTGATCGAATCGGAGCTTTTCGGGCACGAAAAAGGCGCATTTACCGGCGCCCAGGCCCGCGCGGTCGGCCGTTTCGAGCAGGCCGACACCGGCACGCTTTTCCTCGACGAGATCGGCGACATGCCGATGGAGGCGCAGACGCGGCTGCTACGCGTGCTCCAGGAAGGCGAATATACCACCGTCGGCGGACGGACGCCGATCAAGACCGACGTCAGGATCATCGCCGCGACCAACAAGAACCTGGAGCAGCAGATCGGCCAGGGGCTGTTCCGCGAGGATCTGTTCTACCGACTCAACGTGGTTCCCCTGAAGCTGCCCCCGCTGCGGGACCGGCTGGAGGATCTGCCCGATCTGGCGCATCATTTCCTCAAGATTTCGCGCAAGAACGGGTTACCCCAGAAGACCATACAGCCGGATGCGCTGGAATGCCTGAAGCGTCACAACTGGCCCGGCAACGTCCGCGAACTGGAGAATCTGGTCCAGAGACTGGCCGCGCTCTACTCGCAGGAAGTGATAACGGCGGACATCGTGAAATCGGAGCTGTCGTCGGCGCAATCGTCCAGGAGCTACGCACCCGAAGGTCAGGCTAACAGCCTCAGCGAATGGATGGAGTCCTATCTGGCAGACTATTTCAACGGCTTCGGCGAGACCCTTCCCCCGCCCGGACTTTACGACCGCATCCTGAAGGAAATCGAAAGTCCCCTGATAACGGCGGCGCTCGCCGCAACGCGCGGGAATCAGATACGCGCAGCCGAGTTGCTGGGCCTCAACCGCAACACGCTCCGCAAGAAAATCCGCGATCACAAATTGCGGATCGTCCGGACCCCGGTCTGAGCATCGCCACCAAAAAGCCGCAATTGGCGAAGGCTCGCCGCATTCCGCGGTGATTTACGCAGGCATTCATGGCTTTTTGGTCACAAATTATCCGCAGTTCTCAGAAAAATTGTTTCTCGAAAGTCACAGCGTGATAGAGGTGCATCATGTGCTGCAATTATGCTACGACTTTTGCAAATTGAATGACCGTCAGTGATCGAACGGTTTTTCGCTGGACATCGAGGGGAAGCCGAATTGTCCGAAAGACCTGGAGCCCGGCTCGCGCAGGGGGTGGTGAGCCTGCAGGCTGCGCTGGGTAAAGCGGCGAAGCTGCCTGTGATCGAGCGCTTGGGAACGCTTGCGTCAAACCTGCGCGCCGGCGTCATGCGCATGGCGCGGGGCGGCAGGGCGCTCCTCGACCCGCGCTCCCGCACGGTAAGGAGGTCCAGGGCATGGCTGCGCCATACGCTGCGTCAGGCGCGCGCCGCTGCTTTCGCATCCTACGAACAGACCGAGAAGGAAGGGCGCAGCCGCCGCAGGTTCTTCAGAGCAGGGCTTGCCGTCGTCGTCCTCTCCGTATGCTCCAGCCTGCTCACCTATCTCGTCCTGACCGGCCTCACGCCGATCACGCCGACGAACGATGTCGTCATAACCGTCTGGCTCATCAACGGCGTTCTGATCTCGATCATGATCGCCATCATAGCCTGGCAGCTCTTCGGGCTGTGGCGGGCGCGGCGCCAGGAAGTTGCGGGCGCGCGGCTTCATGTCAGGATCGTGAGCCTTTTTAGCGTCGTGGCGCTGTTTCCTGCGATCCTGCTGGCGATCTTCGCAAGCATCTCGCTCGACCGCGGGCTCGACCAATGGTTCTCCGACAGAACGAAGACGATCGTGCGCGACTCCGTCGACGTCGCCAACGCCTATCTTGAGGAGCATGGAAAGACCGTCCGCGCCGATGCGCTGGGCATGGCCCGCGAGCTTGAAAACGCCGCCCAGCTCCTCAGGGACAATCCGGAAGCGTTTCAGCGCTACGCCGCGGCGCTGGCGCTGGAACGCCGTCTGCCCTTCGCATTCATGATCGACTCCGAAGGACGCGCCGTCATCCAGGTCATAAACCGCGAAGACGACAGTTATCTGGCTCCGGCCGCAGAGGCCTTGCAACAGGCCCGCGACGGACGCATCGCCGACGCCGGCCTCGTGCTCTCCCGCGGGGTGGGCGCGATCAAGCGGCTCAACAGTTTCAACGATCTGTATCTGTATGTCCGCCGGCCCGTCGATCCCTTCGTCATCAATCACCTCCAGCGCACCAACGAAAACTACAATCAGTACGCCGATCTCCTGGAAGGCCGTTACTCCGTCCAGGTCGCTTTCGCGATGATGTATGTCGTCATAGCCCTGACGCTGTTGCTCGCCTCGATCTGGCTCGGGCTCTGGTTCGCGAACCGCCTCGTTGCGCCGATACGCCGCCTGATCGGGGCGGCGCAGGAAATCTCACGCGGCAATCTCGATGTCGCGGTCGACGTCGAAAGCTCCAGGAGCGACACCGGCCAGCTTGCCGCCACCTTCAATCAGATGACGGCCGATCTGCGCCATCAGCACGCGGCGCTGGATGAAAGGCGGCGGTTTACCGAAGCGGTGCTTTCAGGCGTGACGGCCGGGGTCATCGGAGCCGATTCCAGCGGCGTCATCACGCTTGTGAACAGCTCGGCGGTGCAGCTTCTCGGGCGCGACCAGGAAAAGCTGATCGGGCACCCGATCGGACAAGCCATTCCGGAATTTGGCGAGATCGTCTCGAAAGCCTCGGGGCGGTTCCACAAACCCGCGCAGGCGCAGATCAATTACCGCCGCGACGGCTCCGACCTGACGCTTTCCGTGCGCGTCACCCAGGAAGGCGACGGCACGCGCGACGCAGGCTTCGTCGTGACATTCGACGACATCACCGAGCTCGTGGTTGCCCAGCGCACCTCGGCATGGGCGGACGTCGCGCGCCGCATCGCCCACGAGATCAAGAATCCCCTGACCCCGATACAGCTTTCCGCCGAGCGGATCCGGCGCAAATACGGGGCGTCGATCACGACCGACCGGGAAATCTTCGACCGCTGCACCGACACGATCATCCGGCATGTCGGCGACATCGGCCGCATGGTCGACGAATTCTCATCCTTCGCCCGGATGCCCAAGCCGGTGTTCGAGCGCCATGACGCCGGGGCGATCGTGAAAGAGGCGGTCATCCTCTTCCAGATGAGCAACTCCGACGTCCGCTACGAAATGGACCTGCCTGCCAAGCCGCTGATCGTCGAATGCGACCGCCGGCTGCTGACACAGGCCGTGACCAATCTGGTCAAGAACGCAGGCGAGGCCATCGCCGCAGCCGCGCAGTCGGGCAAGAAAGGCGACGATTTCGCGGGGCTGATCCGCGCCCGGGTCTTTCTCCAGGGCGAGCGCTGCGTTCTCGAAGTCGTCGACAATGGCTGCGGCCTGCCCGTCGAAAACAGGCACAGGCTCACCGAACCTTATGTGACCACGCGCCAGAAAGGGACCGGCCTCGGCCTCGCCATCGTACACAGGATCGCCGAGCAGCATGAAGGCGTGCTCGAACTCGAGGACGCGCGGGACGAACAGGGCGAAGTCATGGGCGCGGTCGTGCGCATGGTCATTCCCCTTACCCGGGCTTCGACAAATGACGAAGCACTGGAAGAACGGGAGCGTCAGCAAGTTGCGTAACAGTCCGGGGCAATCGAAACACCGCCTGCACGGCGTTAAAAAGGGA
Organism: uncultured Hyphomicrobiaceae bacterium; assembly: GCA_964407075.1. GTDB lineage: Bacteria > Pseudomonadota > Alphaproteobacteria > Rhizobiales > Rhodomicrobiaceae > JAHQVI01. Next base: position 14,041 of record CAYOUE010000034.1, on the reverse strand, counting down.
GTAAGTCATGGCGTCTGACATCCTTATAGTCGATGATGAGGCGGATATTCGCGAACTCATCTCTGGTATTCTTGAGGACGAAGGCTATTCGACGCGGCTTGCAAAGAACAGCGACGAAGCCCTCAACGCAATCGAGGAGCGGCGTCCCTCGCTTGTCATCCTGGACATCTGGCTTCAGGGCAGCCGTCTCGACGGGCTGGAAGTGCTGGCCAAGGTCAAGCGCCAGCACCCGGAATTGCCGATCGTCATCATCAGCGGACACGGCAATATCGAGACCGCCGTGGCCGCGATCAAGCGCGGCGCCTACGAATATATCGAAAAGCCGTTCAAGGCCGACCGTCTCGTCCTCGTGACTTCCCGCGCGCTGGAAGCCTCCAAGCTCAAACGCGAAAACCGCGAATTGCGCGAACGCAGCGTCTACGGCGCCGAGATCATCGGGCGATCCAGCCTCATCAGCACGCTGCGCCAGTCCCTTGAAAAGATCGCGCCGACCAACAGCCGCGTGCTGATTTCCGGCCCGCCCGGCTCCGGCAAGGAACTGACCGCCCGCGTCATGCATCATCTTTCGGCCCGCAGGTCGGGGCCGTTCGTCGCGATAAACGCCGTGGCGATGGCGCCGGACCGCGTGGAGTCCGAATTTTTCGGCACCGAAGAGTCCGGCGGACAGCCGCGCAAGGTGGGCGCTCTTGAAGAAGCGCATGGCGGAACGCTTTATATCGACGAGGTCGCCGACATGCCGATCGACACGCAGGGCAAGCTGCTGCGCGTGCTCGTCGAGCAGAAGTTCCAGCGGCTCGGCGGCGGCCCCAAGGTTCAGGTCGACGTGCGCGTGATCTCCTCCACAAGCCGCGATCTCGAACGCGAAATGGCGGCGGGCCGTTTCAGGACGGATCTCTATCACCGGCTCAATGTCGTGCCGCTCAAGGTTCCGGCCCTCGGCGACCGGCGCGAGGACATTCCCGAGCTTGTGGAGCATTTCGTCAATCAGATCTCGCTGGCCACCGGCCTGCCGCCCCGGCGGATCGGCGATGACGCGATGGCGGTGCTGCAATCGCATGAATGGGCGGGCAATGTCCGCCAGCTCCGCAACGTCATCGAACGGCTCATGATAATAACCAGCGGCGAGCCCGACGCTGTCATCACGGCCGGTATGCTTCCCGAGGACATCAGTTCGAACGTGCCGCTCTCGCCCAACGGCTCGGGCGGCGAACATCTGATGTCGCTACCGCTGCGTGACGCGCGCGAGATTTTCGAGCGGGAATATCTCATGGCGCAGATCAACCGGTTCGGCGGCAACATATCGAGGACCGCGGAGTTCGTCGGTATGGAGCGCTCGGCGCTGCACCGCAAATTGCGTGCGCTCGGCGTCAATTCGGGCGAAAGAGGCGCTGCCGAGACGCGGCATTGAAGTCCGCAGACTGCCGGAATTGCGCAGGGCGGCGCAAAGGCCCGATCGGCCTGGCTCCGCCCGGCGCGGAAATACGCCGCACGGGAACATCGCATTGGCGCGCATAACCTATGTCAACGGAGCCTACCTGCCTCACGGCAAGGCTCTGGTCCATGTCGAAGACCGCGGATACCAGTTCGCGGATGGCGTTTATGAAGTCTGCGAGGTCCGCAAAGGCCGCCTGGTCGACGAACGCCGGCATATCGAACGCCTCCACCGTTCGATGAACGAATTGCGTATGCAGGCGCCCATGAGCCGCCGTGCGCTCGGCGTCGTCATGCGCGAGATCGTCCGCCGCAACCGCATCAGGACAGGCTTCGTCTATCTCCAGGTGACGCGCGGAACCGCAAGGCGGGATTTCAGGTTCCCGCCCCCGGACACGCTCCCGACCCTCGTCTGCTATGGAAATCCTGTACCGGAGTCCGCCATGCGCAAGCGAGCGGCGAGCGGCGTGGCGGTCATCACCCTGCCGGACATCCGCTGGAAGCGCGTGGACATCAAGACAGTCGGCCTGCTTCCCAACGCCCTCGCGCGCCAGGCGGCGCTCGACGCCGGCGCGGAAGAAGCATGGATGGTGGATGCGGACGGCTTCGTGACGGAAGGGGCGTCCTGCAACGCCTGGATCCTGACGCCGGACGGGGTGCTGACGACCCGGCCCGCCGGCGCAGGAATATTGCGCGGCATCACCAGAACGGTGGTTTTTGATCTCATCCGCAAAGAAGGGTTAAGCTTTGCGGAAAAATCGTTCACAGTGGAGGAGGCGAAGGCGGCGAAGGAGGCTTTCAACACCTCGGCCACCGGTCTTGTCATGCCCGTGATCTCGATCGACGGCGCAAAGGTCGGGACCGGCGAGCCAGGTGCGCTGACTATGAAGATACGCAGCCTGTTTCACCAGTTCGCCGAAATCTCCGCCCCTGACAGTCTGCAGGGATGAATGTTTAACTCCGAGCCAGCCGCACTCTGCGCCAAAGGAGTAAAAATGACAAAAAGATCCGTTAGATTACAGCTTCGTGCGACTCAATGATGATAATTCAAGCAGGCTGAACTGCCTACGAACAACAACGGAAAAAACATGGCCGCCGACAGAGTACCGAGCCTTCAGGACACATTTCTCAACCACGTCCGAAAACAAAAAACGCCGCTGACGATTTTTCTGGTGAACGGCGTCAAGCTGCAGGGGATCGTAACCTGGTTCGATAATTTCTGCGTGCTGCTTCGCCGGGACGGGCACTCGCAACTGGTTTACAAGCACGCCATATCGACGATCATGCCGAGCGGTCCGATCCAGCTCATGGATGGCGAGCAGGACGGAGGAGAAGCAGGCTAGTTGACATCGCATCGCGACAGGAGCGGAACGGAACGCGCACTACAAGAGAAACGCCGCAGGCGCGAAGGCCATGACCGGCGCAGGATTACCGTGCGCGCAATCGTGCTGGTTCCGGTTTTTCGGGAAAGCGGCCCGGCCGGCAGGACCGCCGCGCTTCCCGCCGACCGCCTCGATGAAGCGATCGGACTTGCACAGGCAATCGACCTTGAGGTCGCCATAAGCGGAACCGTGCGCATGTCCCGCCCGCGCCCGGCGACATTCTTCGGCCCCGGCAAGGTCGAGGAGCTTCGCGGCGCCGTCGAGGCCGAGCGGATCGGGCTGGTTATCGTCGACCATCCGCTGACCCCGGTTCAGCAGCGCAATCTGGAGCGCGCCTGGAACGCCAAGATTCTCGACCGCACCGGGCTGATCCTGGAAATCTTCGGCGCCCGCGCGAAAACGAAGGAGGGCCGCCTGCAGGTCGAACTGGCGCATCTGCTCTATCAGCGCAGCCGCCTCGTTCGAAGCTGGACCCATCTCGAACGCCAGCGCGGCGGTTACGGCTTTCTCGGCGGACCGGGCGAAACCCAGATCGAGGCCGACAGGCGCATCATCGGCGAACGCATCGACGCGATCAGGCGCGATCTCGCAGCCGTCCGGCGCACGCGCGCGCTGCACCGCGAAAGCCGCAAGCGCGCGCCCTATCCCGTGATCGCGCTCGCCGGTTACACCAATGCGGGCAAGTCGAGCCTGTTCAACGCCCTGACATCGGCGGATGTTTATGCGGAGGATCAGGTCTTCGCCACGCTCGACCCGACCATGCGCCGCCTCGATCTGCCGTCGGGCCCGGCCATCCTGTCCGATACGGTCGGCTTCATCTCGGATCTGCCGACAACGCTGGTCGCCGCTTTCCGCTCGACGCTCGAAGAGGTCTCGCAGGCGGATCTTATCCTGCATGTGCGCGACATTGCCGCCGCGGCGACGGAGTTGCAGAAGAAGGACGTCGAGGCCGTGCTCACCGAGCTCGGCGTCGATACGCTCGCGCATGACGGCAAGATCATCGAAGTCTGGAACAAGTCCGACCTGCTCGCGGAGGATAAGCGCGAGAATCTGAGGAACCGCGCTGCGCGGCAGGCTGACGGCCCGATCCTGATCTCGGCGCGAGCGGGCGACGGGCTGGACGCGCTGAAGGAGCGGATCGACGCAAGGCTGTCCCGGGATCATGTCACCCGCGATTTCGTGCTGGACAGCGGCGAGGGCGCGCTAGTGAGCTGGCTCTACGAACATGGCGATGTTCGCAGCCGCGAGGATTGCCCGTCCGGCTCGATCCGCATCGAGGCGCGGCTTGCGCGGGCCGATCTGCTGAAATTCGAAGCCATGCGGGCAGACCGCGCTACGAACGGCGCAAGCGGCCTGCCGAATTGAGCGCGTTTACGCTCCCCGGCCATGCATATGACCCAAGCGGCCCGAGCCTTCATGAACGGCGCTCCGTTTCGAAGTCAATCGCCTCCGAAATACCGCGCCAGAAACCTGCCATAGATCTTCGCAAGCGCCTCCAGGTCCGCCACCGCCACACGCTCGTCGACCGCGTGGATGGTTTCGTTGACGAGACCGAATTCGACCACGGGACAGATATCCTTGATGAAGCGCGCGTCGGAGGTGCCCCCGCTGGTCGAAAGCTCCGGCGTCAGACCCGTCACGTCGCGCACGGCCGCCGACAGCGTCTCGATCCACGGGCCGGGCTGCGTGATGAAGGCGTCCGCATTGGACTCGAATACGAGCGTGTAATCGAAACCCGCCGCCTCCAGTACCGGGACGACAAGGCTGCGCAGCCGGCCCTCCAGCGTCTCGGCGGTCCAGCGATCGTTGAAGCGGATGTTGAAATGCGCCGAAGCGGTGGCCGGCACGACATTCACCGCACGGCTCGACGTATCGAGGCTTGTGATTTCCAGATTGGACGGCGCGAAATTGGCGCTGCCAGCGTCGAAGCGCTCCGCAACGGTCGCATGTAGCGCCGCGACCAGGCCGGAGACCGGATTTTTCGTTCGATCCGGATAGGCGACATGGCCCTGCACGCCGCGTACGGTCAAATGCGCGCTGAGGCTCCCCCGCCGGCCGATCTTGACGGCTTCGCCGAGCCGGACCGGGCAGGTCGGCTCGCCGACGATGCAATGATCGGGCAACTCCCCCGCCCCCGCCATCCATTCGACGGCCGCGCGGGTGCCGTAGCGCGCCGCGCCTTCCTCGTCAGCCGTCACCAGAAAGCTGATCGAGCCCTGCGGTGGGCCGCTCCGATCGTCCAGATAGCGGAAAACCGCCGCCAGCATCGCCGCCAGCCCGCCCTTCATGTCGACAGCGCCGCGCCCGTAAAGCACGCCTGCGCGCACCTGCCCGCCGAAGGGCGGCGCGCTCCATGCCGCCTCGTCGCCGGGCGGTACGACATCGACATGGCCGGCGAAACAGAAATGCGGCGCGCCCTCGCCCAGACTGGCATAGAGATTGTCGACCTGCACGCCGTCCGCGCCGCCGAACGGCAGCCTGCGGCAGGTAAAGCCGCGTGCGGCGAGCCGTGCCTCCAGATAGTCGAGTGCGCCGGCCTGGTCCGGCGTCACGCTGGGACATCGGATCAGAGCCTGCGCATGGGCGAGCGGGTCATGATCTGCGGTCATTTCACGAATGCTTCGCCTGTCTTTGCGCCCTGGACCAGCACGATTTTCTGCCAGATCTTGCGGCTGAGATTGGTCGTCAGCTCCTCGATGTCGTTCACGGCGGAAACGACCGTGGCGTCGGGAAAATACTGTGCGTAAAGCGCGGCGAGCTTTCCCGTCAGCGACAGCGCCTCGGAGCAGTAGTCCAGATAGCGCAGGAGCTGCTCGTCCGTCAAATCGCGCACCGGCGATGAGGGCGTGCGCTCATGTCCGGCCACCCAGCCGGGATCTTTCGTGAGTTGATGCATGTCGATGACATGAGCGATTGCGCGCAATTTATAGAGACCGTTCAGCGCTCTGACGCGCTTGAAGCGGTTTTCGAGCGTGACGAAGAAGATGATGAAGAGGCCGGACAGCAGCACGATGTTGAGCGCAGCCTCGATAGCCTGGGTGAACTCCGTAACGTTGGACTCGCCGCCAAGCGTGAGTTCGTAGAAGCTGGCGAGATGAATCAGACCGGCTATCGCTCCTGCGATCGCGATGATCGAGAGGATACGCAGCGGCCAGTTGGTCTTACCGAGCGAAGCGGCGTCGCGCGCCGAAGGACGCGCTATATCCAGCAACTCCGTGATGCTCTGCGTCAGCCCGCGTGTCGGGAACCGCTCGGCGCAACGGTTCCGCAGCACCTGAAGCTGCTTGATGATGGCGCGCTCGTCGAGCGTTTCCGTTCGCAGTTGCGTAGTTCTTGCCAAGCGCGATCCCTCCCGGCTTGCCTGAGCGAATAAAGACGCAGCCCGCATGGGGCCTGTCCCTGCATCACTTATATGTCGAGAGCGCCGAACAGCAAGGCGTTGATGCGGCGTATGTCGAATTGGCTCTTGGCGAGGTCGCGGCTTGCGCGCGCCATTGACGGCAGGAGGTCGGGGCGCATGAGCAGCCGCGCCATCGCTCCGGCAAGCGCCTGCGCGTCGCCCGGCGGCACGAGCAGCCCGTTGGCGCTCTCCCGGACGGCGGGAACGCAGCCGCGCGCGGTCGTCGTGATGACGGGACGGCCCATCGCGATCGCCTCGATCAGCGCCTGCGGAATGGCGTCGCCCTTGGCGGGAAGCACGAAAACATGCGAGCGCGCGAGAAAAGGGCGCAGGTCGGTCTGCGGCCCCAGATACTGCACGATGTCGCGCTGACGTTTCAGGATCGAAAGAGGATAGCCGTGCGGCCCCTCCACCTCCGGGCCGACGACCAGACAGCGGTAATAGCCGGGACGGCTCTGCAGGAGGCGCGCGGCGCGGCAGAATTCGGCGATCCCCAGCCGGCGGTCCAGCGGTCCGGCGAACAGGAACATGATCCCGTTGTCGAGCGCCGGCAGAGGCGCAGGCGGGAAGTAGCGCAGGTCGATGCCCGAACCGTTGAGCGGAAACTGCCGAAGCCCGCGCCCGAGAAGATTGTGCTCCTGCAGAAGCTTGTGGTTCTCGCGGTTGTAGAACACCGCGGTGTCCGAGAATTTGAACGCCAGGCTGAGCAAGTTTCGATGACGCATCCGCGTGATGAACGAGGCGCGGTCCGGGCCGTCCTCGAAGCCGCGGCCCAACTCTCCTATGACTGAAACGGTATGCGGCACACCTGCAATCTTCGCGGCGATCGCAGCGAGCAGCGCCCCTTTCGGTGAGAGCCCCGCCACGACGTCGGGCTCCATCTTGCGGAAGTCGCTGACCAGCCGCCATATGCTGCGCTGATCGGCGAGCGGCGAGAACCCTTGCCTGAAGGCCGGCAACTTGCGCAGGGCCGCTCGCCTGCGGGTGAGGGCTTCGCAGGCGGTGTTGTCTTCCATGTCAGGGGCGAAACAGGCGGTGCGATGGCCTGCGCAGGCGATGTCATAGATAAGGCCGCCCATATTCACGGCTAGGGAGGCGAAGGATGGAGCGACGAAGGCGATGCGTTTCGGAGCGGGACGCCTGACAGGCAGCTTGCGCGAAGGAACGTATGGTTGAACCTGCGTCTGCAGCGGCTGCGGCGGAAGCTCCTGGCGAACTCTGGACCGGCGCACGGGCCTGACAGCAGAGTCGCTGTCCAGCATTTCAGCGCCGTGATTCCAACGAGCGTCGCCCCGCATCATAACAATATCCCACAAACGAACTTCGGCGAGCGCATGAAACGCAAACCGCCCCCCGCGGCCTTAAGGGACGCGTCATCTGCCCCCCGCGGCGCAGCGCCCGCAGAAACATAATCCAGATCGACCGCAAATGTGAACCAATTCGTGACGGAATAGGGCGGATTCGGGATACGAATGCGGCCGCTGCCGCTGCAATCGCCCGGATGGAACGTCCCGTCTCCATTATTCACCGCGCGCATCGGTATTTTCACTGATTCAGAAATTTGTTGATCGCTTGCATCACGACTGTTATACAACTTTTAGTTGCACATATCAGCGCAACTGAACTGCCGTCAGGCAGTCTCGCGGGGTGTAAATCGTCGGAGAGGCGCTGGAAACAGCGTCTCTCCACGGTGCGCGGAAAAAAATGCCCCGGCGCGGGGTCGGCCGGGGCACTCCTAAGAGGGCGTTCACGGAGTTTCCGCGAACGATGATATGTTTGACGACGGTCATGGCGGATTTGTGACAACAGTAACATTGCGTATCGCGTTTGACCGTTTCTGCAACTAGCCCGCATGTTATTCAATAGAACATTCGCATAAGAGCCATTCCCTCATGCCCGCCACTGAGCAAAGTATGGTGTTCAGCGGTTACCAGACCCACAATCCGTCGTTTTGCTTCACGAGTAGCGTTAAAAAGGACACGCTGAGCGAATAATTTTCCTCATGCGCAGGATTTAGCTGGCTTTGCCGATATCCGGCTTATCCATGACGAGAAATACGGCGAGCCGCTTGGGCCCGTGCGCGCCGCGATTGAGCGTCTGCTCGATATCCGCCGTCGCCGACGGTCCGCTGATCCAGTTCACCGTTCGCGGCAAACGGCCTGCGCCGTATGTCAGCTGCAGTCTGTACCATGCATCCTCATACGACCCGGCGAGATCCTCAGCGAACAGCACGATGAAATGCGTCTCCGGCATGAAATTGAGCGTAGACGGATTATCCGGCCCCGATGTCAGAACGAGCGTTCCCGTTTCCGCCGCAGCGACCTCGGCGCGGCTCAAGGCGGCGGCGTCGTCAGGGGCAGCAGAGCCGGCCTGTCTTTCGATCATCGTCCCGTCCCAGTCCAGCCGGGCAAGAAACGGATCCGCGCCATGGCGCAAACGCGCCGGAAGATTGAATTCGGCAAGCTGCTCGGCCAGCGCGAGGGGCAGATCCGCCAGCGACGCCAGTTCGCGCACAACCGCATTCTGCCCCTTGAGCGAGGCCGTGAACTGGTCGATCCTTTCGGCCGGGTCGCTCCCGGCGCGGTCCGGAACGATGCCGCGGGTTGCGCGCTCGATCCGCGCCCGAACCGCACTGCGGCGTCCGGGCTCGTCGCCGCGCGCGCCAAGCCCCACCCTGATCGCACCGATCACCGCATCGCGCGCGTCTCTGTTTCCATCCGCGCTCATCGCCCAGCCTCCGCGTCGCGCCGGCGCCGCTTCTGCTCGGCGCGCCAGAGATCGTGGAAGGTGCGCCCGGCCGGAGCGGCCAGATCGCGATGCTTCAGCCAGCCCCCGGCAAACGGAAGCCAGCGGAAACGCCCGCGCCTCCTGCCCCACTCGCCGAGAAGGCCGATCACAGGCCTCGTCATGAGGCGGTAAAGCCGGGGCCGCTTCGCCGCGAAACTCCACCCGCGCACCGCCATGCGCTGCATCCAGGGGCTGTCCCCGCGTTCGAATTCGCGTTCGCGCCAGTGCCGCATCATTTTCGGAAGCGGGATCCGCATCGGACAGACCGCCTCGCACCGCCCGCAGAAGGACGAGGCGTTCGGCAGATGTCCGGCCTTGCTCACGCCGATCAATTGCGGTGTCAGCACGGCGCCCATCGGACCCGGATAGACCCAGCCATAGGCGTGTCCGCCAACCGCGCCATAGACCGGGCAATGGTTCATGCACGCGCCGCAGCGAATGCAGCGAAGCATGTCCTGGAACTGCGAGCCGAGCATTTCCGAGCGGCCGTTGTCGAGCAGAACGACATGATACGCCTCAGGCCCGTCCGGATCGCCCGGCCTGCGCGGCCCGGTCGAAAACGTCGTGTACATGGAAATGTCCTGCCCGGTCGCAGAACGCGCCAGCACCCGCAGAATGCCGCTCACGTCGGAAAGGTTCGGCACCATCTTCTCGATGCTCGTCAGCACGATATGAACGCGCGGCAGAAGCTGCGTCAGGTCTCCATTGCCTTCATTGGTGACGATGACGGAGGTTCCGGTCTCGGCAATCAGGAAGTTCGCGCCCGTGATCCCGACATCGGCGTTGAGGAATTTTTCGCGCAGAACGGCCCGCGCCTCGCCGATCAGCTCCGCAGGCTCGGTCAGCGAGCGTTCCTTGGGCAGAAAATCGTGAACGCGGCGAAAATCGGCCTCCACCTGCTCGCGGTTCAGATGAAAGGCCGGCGCTATGATATGGCTCGGCGCCTCCTTGCGGATCTGGACGATATACTCGCCGAGATCGGTCTCGACGACCTCGTAGCCTTCCTTTTCGAGCGCGTCGTTGATGGCGACTTCCTCGGCCACCATCGACTTGCCCTTGGTGACGGATTTCGCACCCGCCTGCCGGCATATGTCGAGGACGATGCGGCGCGCGTCCTCGGCCGTTCGCGCCCAGTGCACATGGCCGCCCGACTCGATCACTTTCTGCTCATAGGCCTCCAGATAGAGATCGAGATGGGCGAGCGTATGGTTCTTGATGTCCCTGGCCTGATCGCACAGGGCGTCGAATTCGGGCAGTTCGCTGCGTGCTCTAGCCCTGCGGCCCTCAAAGCCGGACCTCGCCCTGGTCAGCGCCCTTTGCAGGTCCGCATCCGCCAGCGCGCGCGCAGCGCTGGATTTGAAATTCTGCGATCGGATTTCCAAGGCATTCCCTTCCGGTCAATACAGCCAGCTTCGGTATTCTGGCGAGCTGTCCTTCATATCCTCATACAGCCAGACCATGCGGTCCACGAACCATAATTTGCCGAACAGGATCAGGCAAATGCCGAGCAGCGTGGGCCAGATCTGAAGTGCGTAAAGCCCCCATATCAGAGGCGCTACGCCCAGCAGCGATATTCCTGCGAGCAAGTTCGCGGCTGTCTCATGATGACGCGGGATTGGGATCGCCTTGCGGTTGAGCCAGACCCGCTCGCCCATGACGCCCTTCGAGGCCCAGTTGTGCGTGCTGCGCGGCGGCGGAAAAGCCCGCGGATTGATCCAGCTCCACACAATGAGCAGCGCCACCGGGGCAATCGCCCAGGCGCCGATCCATACGCGGCTCCAGATGGCCAGCGCGAAGAGCGCAATGAGTGGTACCCGCGTCCATACGCTCCAGGGGCTGGCGTGACGCCTCCACACGGCGTCGCTCATGCCGAAGGTGGATGCGATCGCCTGCGCCCAACTCACCGGCTCACCTCTTCGCGGCGATAGGAGGCGCGGAAAGATCTCCGGCCAGAACCTCGGCGACATGGCGCACCTGCACCGGCGAGCCGTCGCGCGCGAGCTTTCCGGCGATGTTCATCAGGCAGCCGAGATCGCCGCCCAGGACCATGTCCGCGCCTGTCCGGGTCAGCGCCGCGGCCTTGGCCGTGACCATCGCATTGGATATGTCGGGATATTTCACCGAGAAGGTTCCGCCAAAGCCGCAACAGACCTCGCGGTCCTCCGCTTCAAGCAGCGTAAGGCCCTCGACCGTGGCGAGCAGCGCGCGCGGCTGGGCCGCCGTGCCCATTTCACGCAGGCTGGAACAGGAGTCGTGGTAGGTTGCCGTGGCCGGACAGGCGGCGTGGACGGCGGCCACCCGCATGACGCCTGTCAGAAAGCCGACCAGCTCGTGGCAACGCGCCCCGAACGCACGCGCCCTTTCCGCCATCTCCGGATCATCCTCGAACAGCATCGGGTAATGCTTTCTCAGCATCCCCGCGCATGATCCGGATGGCGCGACGATGTAGTCGAACCCCTCGAAAGCCTCGATCACCTGCCGGGCGATCGCCCGGGCGTCTGCGCGGTCCCCGGAATTATAGGCCGGCTGTCCGCAGCAGACCTGCGTTGCAGGCGCCTCGACCACGCATCCCGCGCCTTCGAGCAGCTTGACGGCTGCGAAGCCGATGGATGGCCGGAAAAGGTCGGCGAGACAGGTGACGAAAAGCCCGACGCGCGGCGCTCGTGAAGACGTTTCCATGGTTTCAGTCATACGGGATTGCGGCGGCGCCAGCAAGGCCCGCAGCCCCGCGTCATTCCGCGGCCTGGACGCTGGATTTGGCTGTCACGACGCGGCCGTCGCCGCCGAATTCGAGATCGCGGTCCCAATAGGGCTGCGCGCCGCTGTAACGGCTGGCCAGATAGTCCACGAAGGTCTTGAGCTTCGCCGGAATATACTGCTTGCAGGGATATATGGCGTAGATCGCAACACCTGAACTCTCCCGGTATTGCGGCAGGATGACTTTCAGCTTGCCCATTTTCAGCTCGCGCGAGATCGCCCATGTCGAGCGCAGCGCAATGCCCATGCCCTTGAGTTGCGCCTCGTGCATCACGAGACCGCAATTGGAGCGCAGCTTCGAAGAGGTACGCACCGTTTCCTGTCCCTTCGGGCCGCTCAGACGCCATATGCTGTGATGGTTGACCGACAGGCAGCAATGACGCGACAGTTCGGCCAAGCTCTGCGGTTCGCCATATTTCGCAAGATATTCCGGCGTGGCGCAGAGCACGCGGCGGCAGGGCGCCAGTTTGCGCGCCACCAGGCTGGAGTCGTTCAGATCGGCGATACGGATTGCCAGATCGAAGGACTCCCCGACAATATCGACAATATCATCGCGCAGGATCATCTCGATGGACAGATCCGGATACTGGCTCAGAAAATCCGGCAGATATGGCGCGATATGCTCCTGCGCGAAAGCGACGGGCGCCGTCACGCGCAGAAGCCCCCCGACCTTGTGATTGAGTTCGGAGACGAAGGCTTCGGCTTCCTCGATATTGTTGAGTATGCCGACGACCTTGCGATAAAAGCCTTCGCCCGCTTCCGTCAGCTTGAGCTGGCGGGTGGTGCGCTGGAAAAGCCGCGCGCCAAGGCGATCCTCCATATGGCTGAGCCGCTTGCTGATTACGGCAGGCGACAGGCCAAGCTCGCGCCCGGCGGCGGACATATTGCCAGCCGCAGCAATTCGGGCGAATATCTCGAGGTCGGAAATGGCTGTCACTGGCACGTCACACTGTCTCCGGGTTCCCGGTCTTGCGCGGATGCCGCCCCGGCAGGGCGTGCATCAGTGCAAAGGGTCATTCGTTTCAGGATTGCGCCGGGGTGTTAAATCTCACACTTTCTGCGTAAATTGCAAGCGTTAGGCATTGATAAAAGTTAACGGGACGCGGCAAGAGCGCGCCGGGAGTATCGAAGATGTCAGGCATAGCGATCGTCGAACCGCGAAGCGAGATCCTCGCAAACCGGAACAAGATCCTTGCGCCACTCAAAAAAATGCTCTCCGTCCGTTCTCTTGTGACCGAAGAAGCAGGACGCCGCGCCTTCGATACCGACGCTCTGACAGCTTACAAGAGACTGCCGCTCGCGGTCGCTCTGCCAGGCTCCACGGAAGAGACTGCCGAAATCCTGCGCTTCTGTAAATCCGCCGGATTGCGTGTTGTGGCGCGCGGGGCCGGAACGTCGCTGTCCGGCGGCGCGATTCCGTCCGAAGACGCGCTGGTGATCGGCCTGTCGCGCATGAACCGCGTGCTGGAGGTCAATCTGGAAAGCCGCTACATCCGCGTCGAGGCCGGAATCACGAATCTCGGCGTCTCCAACGCTGTCGCAGCCTCGAACTTCCATTATGCGCCCGATCCCTCCAGTCAGCTCGCCTGCACGATCGGCGGCAATGTCGCGATGAATTCAGGCGGCGCGCACTGCCTGAAATACGGCGTCACCGTGAACAACGTCCTTGGCCTGAAAATGGTGACGATGGACGGCGAGATCCTTGAATTCGGCGGAGCGCATCTGGACGGAGCCGGTTACGATCTCCTGCCGATGATCGTCGGCTCCGAAGGCCAGTTCGGCCTCGTCACCGAAGCCACCCTGCGAATCCTGCCCAAGGCGGAAGGCGCGCGCCCGATGATGATCGGTTTCAATTCGAGCGCGGCTGCCGGGGCCTGCGTTGCGGCCATCATCGGACGCGGCATCCTGCCCGTTGCGATCGAATTCATGGACCGGCCGGCCATCAAGGTCTGCGAGGAGTTCGCCCATGCGGGTTATCCGCTCGACGTCGAGGCGCTGCTTATCGTCGAGGTGGAGGGGTCGGAGGACGAGATCGAGCCGCTGCTGGCCCGGATCGCAGAGATTGCCGGAGAATTTGATCCCGCCATCATCAAGGTCAGCAAGAGCGAAGAGGAATCGGCCGCGATCTGGAAAGGCCGAAAGGCCGCCTTCGGCGCGATCGGGCGCATCGCGGATTATTACTGCATGGACGGCGTCATCCCACTGTCCACGCTGCCGGATGCGCTGGACCGGATTGCGGCGATATGCAGAAAGCACGATTTACGTGTCGCGAATATTTTTCACG
>CAYOUE010000033.1:10223-22443 GCA_964407075.1 uncultured Hyphomicrobiaceae bacterium | reverse complement strand
GCGCGCGGTTGTGAGCGTGCCCGTCACGGTCAAATGCCGGATCGGCATCGACGATCAGGACAGCGAGGCGGATTTCGCGCGCTTTATCGACATCGTAGCCGCAGGAGGATGCGAAACCTTCATCGTTCATGCGCGCAAGGCGTGGCTCAGCGGCCTCAGCCCGAGGCAGAACCGCGACGTGCCGCCGCTCGACTACGGGCGCGTCTACCGTCTCAAGGAGGCGAGGCCGGATCTGACGATCGTGCTCAACGGCGGCATCGCAACCCTGGACTGCGCGCAGACGCATCTGGCGCATCTAGACGGCGTGATGCTCGGCCGCGCAGCGTATCAGACACCGGCGCTGCTTCTCGATGCCGACAAGCGCATTTTCGGTTCGCCTACCCGTTTCTCCGATCCGGTTGCGCCGGTGCTGGCCATGCTGCCCTATATCGGGGAACGGCTTGCCGCGGGCGAGAAGCTGTCGGCTATCACGCGACACATGCTCGGCATCGCGCATGGACTTCCGGGCGCGCGGAGTTTCCGCCGTGTGCTGACGGAAGAGGCGATCCGGCCCGGCGCGGGGCCGGAGATTATCCGCGAGGCGGTGCGACAGCTCGACGCCGCCGCCGCCCGTCTCACGCCTGCTGCTGCAGAATAGAGCAGGATGCGTTTAATCAGAGTCGCATCCTGTTCTTTTTTGCTTTGCGCCGGACATCCGTCCGGCGCGTTTGCCCGCTTGAGCGGCGCTTGTCTGGTCGCGATCAGCAAGCATCGCTTCTCTGGTCGCGATCAGCAAGCATCGCTCCGTGGGCCCCGCGGTGCCATGCAGATAGAAGGTGCTGCGGGGCGGGCATTTCCGATTATTCGCCCGGCGCTCCAGCCGAGGCTACCGTTTCGCCGGCACGGCCTTGTCGAAGAGCTTTGAGGGATTGAAAAAGCGCGGGGTTGTCTGCTTGTAGTTCTCGTAGCTTTCTCCGTAGGCTTTCTCAAGCCAGGGTTCTTCCGCGAAAGGCAGCAGGGCGTAGACGCCGATGGCCAGCGCGCAGAGCAGAATGACTTCCGGCGTGGAGACCGCTATCGCCAGCCCGGCGAAGCCCAGGATCGAGGCGGCGTATTGCGGATTGCGGCTGTAGCGGTAGAGGCCGGAGGTGATAAGCCCCTCATCGGCGCCGTATGTGTTGTCGATTCCGAGATCGAAATAGCCGTAGATCGTCAGGCCGAGGCCGGCGAGCGCAAGAGGAAGGCCGATGAACGCTTCGGGGCCGTGGGCCGGCGCCGCCGCGAACTGCCAGGCCCCAAGGGCAATGGTCAGGCCCAGCCCTCCGCGGAACAGCGGCCAGAAAGTGAAGCTCTGCCAGCTGCCCTTGCCCGGTACGGGCCAGAGCTTGAGAACGCTCGTGAAAACGGTGAGCAGCAAGAGGATGTTAAGCGCCGCAAGGGCGCAAAAGGCTATTGCGGCGATGGTCAGAATCATCAGAGCGGCTCCCCCTTTGCGTATTGAACGTGAAGTTGCGAAAAGCGTTCCGCAGCGTCAACGATTTCGTGAGCGATGCCGGCTTCGGTCATGGCGTGCCCGGCGTCCGGAACGATGCGCAGGTCTGCTTCCGGCCAGGCCCGCTTGAGGTCCCATGCGTTGCGGACCGGCGTGATCGCGTCATAGCGGCCATGAATGATAACGCCCGGAATATGCCGGATCTTGTGCGCGTCCTTCAGCAGTTGCCCGTCTTCTCCCAGGAATCCGCCATTTACGAAATAGTGCGACTCGATCCGCGCGAATGCGAGCGCATAGCGGTCCTCGCTGAATGTCCGCACCCTCTCGGGGTCCATCGCCAGAGACAACGTCGTCCCTTCCCAGGCGCTCCATGCACGCGCTGCTGCGCGCTGTTCCTCGCTTTCAGGGCCTGTGAGACGGCGGTGATAGGCGGCGATCATGTCGCTTCTCTCCGCAGGGGGGATCGGGGCGGAAAAATCCTCGTAAGCCTCGGGAAATATCCAGTTGCATCCTTCCTGATAGAACCATTCGAGTTCGGCGCGGCGCAGCAGGAAGATGCCGCGAAGAATGAGTTCCGTGACGCGCTCCGGATGAGTCTGCGCATAAGCGAGCGAGAGCGTCGAACCCCACGACCCGCCGCAGAGCTGCCAGCGCTCGACGCCGAGATGGCTGCGAAGGGCCTCCATATCGGCGATGAGATGCTGGGTCGTATTCTCCTCGATCGAGGCGTAGGGCCTGGAGCGCCCGCAGCCGCGCTGGTCGAAAAGGATGATGCGGTAGCGTGAAGGGTCATGGAAACGGCGCATGATGGCGTTCGCGCCTCCGCCAGGTCCCCCATGCACCATCAGCACGGCTTTGCCGTCAGGGTTTCCGCATTCTTCGTAGTAGATGCTGTGCAGGGCGGATACGGGCAGCAGACCGTCCCGGTAGGGAGCGAGTTCCGGGTAAAGCTGCTTGCGGTTTGGCTGTGTCATGCATGGAGCCTGTCTGCGGCATGAAGGGGGGCGGAGCGCGTTAGGGCTTGAGCGCCTTTCCGCGCGCTGCCAGCCGCGTCAGCCGGGCATGAACGGTTTCTCCGGACGGCACGCCGATCTCATTGGCGATTTCCAGCGTAGCGGCTGACGGGCGCGGCGACAGCATACTGGCTGCGATCACTGCGAGCGCAGATGCGGGAACGCCGACAATGCCTGCGGTGAGCGGATCGACACCCAGCAGTGCGCTGCCTCCGCCGAGCGTGCCGACGATCTGGATCGCCGTCACGGCAAACCCTGTCAGCATTCCGCAGATCGCGCCGAACTGGGTCATGCCGCGCCACCATACTGCGAGGATCAACGGAGCGAAGAACGTTCCCGCGCAAAGCGATACGGCCCAGATCATCATGCGCAGCGGATCGAAATTTCTCTCGAACACGAAAACATACGCCGCAGCCAGCGCCATGAGCAGCGCGATCCGGGCGGCCATCAGGCGGCGCGCCGGCGAGGCTGTACGGTGAAAG
This sequence comes from uncultured Hyphomicrobiaceae bacterium, assembly GCA_964407075.1. GTDB lineage: Bacteria > Pseudomonadota > Alphaproteobacteria > Rhizobiales > Rhodomicrobiaceae > JAHQVI01. Next base: position 19,477 of record CAYOUE010000033.1, on the reverse strand, counting down.
GGATGGTAGAGGTCGTTGCTGATGACGTTGGCGAGCGTGACGAGCTGAGTGCCGGCCGCGGCCATGACTGCCGCGAGAGCGGCCGCGCCGACAAGCCCGATCAGGACGAACGGAAAGTCGTTCAGCACCGGCAGCATCAGGGCGGCGGTGTCGCGATAGAACATGATCTCCGCGTTTCCCAAAGCCGGGTCCAGCGCGTTGGGCGACAGCTCGACAAGTCCAAGCTGCGCCAGAATGGTTCCGGAATCGGGAATCTGCGAAGCGGGGACGCCGAGAAGGTCCAGAACGGCCTGGTATCGGGTGAACGCCGCATAGGCCGGAATGGTCAGGACGATCAGCCCGACAAGCAGCGCCGCCCATCCCAGCGACTTGCGCACGGCCGATATGCTGTGCGCCGCGCTCATGCGCGCCACCTGGCCCGGCAGCACCGCCGAGCCGAGCATGAAGCAGAGCGTCAACGCCATGAAATCGAAGATGGTGATGCTATGGAAGATCGAACCGAACTCCAGGCCGAGCGGTTGCGCGCCGGTTCCCGGAATGACCCGCCCGAGCGGCTCGGCAAAACTGCCGCCGATGCCGTGCGTGGCTTCGAGTTCGCCCGTTTGCTGGATGATCGTTCCATATGAAAGCTGCGGGAGAGGCAGATTTGTCAGAAGCACCGAGACCGCGATCAACGGCACCGAGATTCCGAGCAGCAGAACGATGAACTGAGCGGATTGGGTCCATGTCAGCGCCCGCATCCCGCCGAAAATGACGGCGACGGCCAGTAGCACGACGCCGATCTGAAGGATGAGATCCGGATCGGCATTGAGAAATATCGCGGCAATGGCCTGACCTATCCGCAACTCGGCAACGAGCAGCATGAATGCCGCCGGCATCAGCAGCAGCGCCGCCACGGCGCGGCAGATACGGCTTGAAAAGCGGATGCTGAAGAAGCCGGGCAAGGTATAGGCGCCGGCTTTGCGCAAATAGGGAGCCAGCAGCACAGACAGGAGCCCGAGTCCGGCGCACCAGCCAAGCGCGATCGGCAGGGCGTCGTAACCCATGAAGAAGAAGCAGCCGGTCAGCCCGATCAGCCCCGTTCCGCCTACGAGACCGGCCGACAGGGCAAGTCCGTTGTAGAGCGGCGGCACGCGCTGGCCCGCGATGAAGAACTCATCTACGCCGGTCGTGCGCACGAAAGCGCCGATCGCCGCGTAGCACAGGACCGGCAGTACGATGATGAGCTGGCTGATCCAGCCACGCTCCAGACCCAGCTGCTCAAGTATGATGAGCAGCAAGACCAGGCTGGCGAACGTGCTGGTGAAAATGCCGAAGCCCGCGCCGAGCCTTGGATTGACGTTTATGTAACTCGTGTTCAGCGACATCGGGGCGTCCGGTTTGGGATTATCGTCTTGTTACCGGGTCTCGGAGAGAGCAAGCCCCGTGCGCATCTACAGCTCATTGCTAAGTCCATGCCGGCGATCGAGACTGTCCTGCCGCGCGGCCGCCCAGTAAATTACCGTGATGATCCCGATCACGGCGCCATGAGCGGCAATGAACAGGCCAAGCGGAAACCGCAGCAGGGCGTAGTCGTTCACAAGCGGCGCGAGCAGTGGCGCAATGAGTGCAAAAACTGCTATCAGGCCGGCCGCTCCCGCCGCCAGACGTAAGGAGCGAGCAGCGTGGCGTTTGCGCTGAACTTCATCGATCATGCTCACTTATCGCTCTTTCGTAACGGATTTTCAAATGATCGGTTCGGCGGGAAGGGATAGTGTTGCAAATCCATGCATCGCAGCTTGCCTCAAATGGACGCGAACGCTGTATTTATGGTAAAATAAAGGCAAAGCTTGGCAATCCGGTAAAAATCACGCTAAGACTTTCAGCCTATGCTAGGCTGCTGCGCTGGGGTGGAGAATTAAGGGTTTACATAAACTCGATGACAGAACACCACATCGCTATAGTCGACGATCATCCTCTTTTCCGCAACGCGCTCAGACATACGCTTTCCGCGGCGTTCGGTGATCTGCGGCTGAGCGAAGCGGGATCGCTCGACGAACTGATCGCCGTGCTGGAGGTCGGGCATGTCGACCTTATACTGCTCGACCTGAACATGCCGGGCGTTGCCGGCTTCAGCGGCCTCGTGACGCTGCGCTCGCTCTATCCGGAAATACCGGTCGTGGTGGTTTCGGCGAATGAGGCTCCTTCGGCCATCAGGCGCTGCCTTAGCCTTGGCGCTTCAGGCTATATTCCCAAATCCCTGTCCGTCGATATGATAAGGGCGGCCATCGGCGCTATCCTTCAGGGCGAGATCTGGTCGCCCCCCGACATCGGTTTCGACCTGGAGGACGATCCGGAAATTGCAGCGCTCACCAAGCGGATCTCGACGCTGACGCCGCAACAGATGCGTGTGCTGAGCATGTTGGGCGAAGGGCTGCTGAACAAGCAGATTGCTTACAATCTCGGCGTTTCGGAGGCCACGGTGAAGGCGCATGTTTCCGCTGTGCTGCAAAAGCTCGGCGTGGAAAGCCGCACTCAGGCGGTCATCGCAGTTCAGAAGATCGACGACGAGATCGGCGATCGGCGCAAGGGCGTCTCGGGGGAAGCCATCTAGAGCGGCTCGCTTTTGCGGAGCGGCCCGTTCTCTCACTCCGCTGCGATCTGCTGCTGCAGCAGCCGGCTCATGAGCGCACGCAGCGCCGCGGGCTTTACGGGCTTGCGCAGCAGGAAGAGATTCTGGCGGCTGGCTTCTTCCTCGACATCCGGAGAACGGTCGGCCGTAATCAGGATCGCGGGCGTGTTCCGGCCAATATGCCGCCGCAACCGCTCTATGCAGACGATGCCCGTTTCCGCTTCCAGATGATAGTCAGCCAGTATGAGGTCGGGCGTCGCCCCTGCCTCGGAAATCGCCGTCTGGGCTTCCGCCGTATCCGCCGCCGTCAGCACCTGGCATTGCCAGTTTTCGAGCAATTGGCGCATCCCGTCCAGTATCGCCGGTTCGTTGTCGACGCACATGACGGTGCAGCTTCCGAGATAGCCGGTTGCGACCGGCGCAGATTGCGTATGCAGCAAGTCGGGCGCTTCGGCGCTGCTGATGGGAACGGAGAAGCCGAATACGGAGCCAAGCCCCGGCTTCGACGACAGGTGGATCGGATGATTGAGAACCTTGCCGATCCGCTGGACGATCGACAGGCCCAGCCCGATTCCCTGAACGCCGGGCGTGCCGCTGTCCAGCCGCTGGAACTCCTTGAAGATCAGGGCGTAATTGTCCGTGGAGATCCCGGGGCCTGTATCGTGCACCTCGATCCTGAGGGTTTCGCCCAGTCGCCGGCAGCCAAGCAGGACGCTTCCGTATTGCGTATATTTGATGGCATTGGAGAGCAGGTTCTGCAGGACGCGCCGCAGGAGCCGGCGGTCGGTGCGTATAAAATAACTGCAAGGCATGACTGTCAGCCGCAGCTTTTTCTCCGCGGCCTGCGGCTCGAATTCGACCTTGAGCTGCTGCAGCAGTTCGCCGAGCGCGAAAGTGCGGATCTCCGGCTTAAGGGCGCCCGTGTCCAGCCGTGAGATGTCGAGCAGCGCGTTCAGGATTTCCTCGACCGACTCCAGCGAGGCGTCGACCTTCTTCGCCAGCGGCCCGAACTGTCCGGGCGGCTGGTTCTCGAGCAGGCTCGTGGTGTAGAGACGGGCGGCGTTGAGCGGCTGGAGAATGTCGTGGCTGGCCGCCGCCAGAAAGCGGGTCTTGTCCAGATTGGCTTCGTCCGCCTTGATCTTGGCCTCGGCCAGCGCCTGGTTCACTTCGGTCAACTCGGCGGTGCGTTCGCGCACGCGGCGCTCCAGCGTCTCGTTGGCGCGCGCGAGCGCATCGGCGGCGGCGACGCGCTCGGAAATGTCGGTGAAGGTGGTCACGATCCCGCCTTGAGGCATGGCCGTCGTCTGAACCTCGATCACCTTGCGGCCGTCATCGAGCTTTTCCTGGAAGGTCTCCAGCGTAACGGCGTATTTGCGCAGCCTGTTGGAGACGAAGTTTTCCAGATCGGCCGGATCGTTGACGATCCGCGTGCCGATATGGCGCACCATCTGATCGAGAGTGACCCCGACGCGCCCGAAATTCTGCGGCAACTGAAGCAGGGCGCGGAATTCCTGGTTCCAGCAGATAAGCTGCATGTCCCTGTCGAACACGGCGATGCCCTGATGAACATGGTCCAGCGCCGATTGCAGCAGGTCGCGGTTGTACTGGATCGCTTCCGAGGCGTCGTCCAGCAGCTTCAGCGCAGGCTTCATGCCGACATCGTGCCTGCGCAGCGTCAGCGACATGACCAATCGCGAGGAAGCCGCCCCGATTGCGCTCGCGAGCAGGTTCTCGGCGAAACGCATCATGTGAATATCGGCTTCGGTCTTGGGCAGAAGCGCCATGTTGCGTGTCGCCGCATAGTCGGCGAAGGAGCGTTGCGCGCGCTCTTCGCCGAGATACCGGCCGACCGTACGCATGAGGTCGCCGGTCGTCACCGAAGTCCGCCAGCTTCTCAGTGTCGGCGCGTTCGTCCCGACCAGCGGCCTGTTGACGAAGACATTGGCCTGGATCCGCTCGATGGGTTCGGGTTGACGCATCTTCGAAACCAGAACGAAAGCGAGGATGTTCGCGGTCATGCTCCAGAACACGCCGTGGCTGAGAGGATCCAGGGCGAGACCGAAGAGGGATTCCGGCCTGAGGAAGGTCAGCCCGAACGGGCCGTCCGACATTAGCCCGGTGGACAGAATGCCGGCCTGCTCGAAATAGGGAATGAGCAGCGTATAGCCCCAGACGAGGAATCCGGCCAGTATGCCGGCTATCGCGCCCCGCGCCGTGCCGCCGCGCCAGATCAGCCCCCCGAAGAAGGCCGGAGCGAGTTGCGCCATGGCCGCAAAGGAAAGCAGGCCGATCTTGGCCAGGCCGTATGTGTCGCCGACCGCGCGGTAGAACAGATAGGCCAGCAGAAGAATGGCGAAGATGGAGATCCGGCGAATATTCAGCAGCAGCGCGCCGAAATAGGGACGCTCGCCGTCATTCTGTTTCAGACGGTGAATGATGACGGGCATGACCAGGTCGTTGCAGATCATGATCGAAAGCGCCACCGACTCCACGATCACCATTGCCGTTGCCGCAGACAGTCCGCCCAGAAAGGCGATGATCGTGATGATCTCGGCCCCGTGCGAGAGCGGCAATGCTATCGTGAACATGTCCGGATCGATGCTGCCTGCGGGGAAAGTCAGCAATCCGGCAATCGCGATCGGCACGACGAAAATGTTGATGGCGATGAGGTAGATCGGAAACAGCCAGGTCGCGCGCCCCACTTCGCGCTCGGACTTGTTTTCGACGATGGTCACATGAAACTGGCGCGTCAGCAGGATGATGCACACCGCGCTCAGAAAGGTGACGGTGATCCAGCCGCCGCCCTCGAAGCCCTTCGCGAACAGGCCGATGATATCGGGATGTTCGGCGGCGCGCTCGATCAGCGGTCCGATGCCGCCGAACAGCGCGTATGTGATGAACGCTCCCACGATCAGGAAGGCGGCGATCTTGACGATCGACTCCATCGCGATGGCGAGCATCAGTCCGTTCTGGTGCTCCGTGGCGTCGACATGGCGCGTTCCGAACAGCACCGCGAAGACGGCAAGCACCATTGCAGTTATGAAGGCGATGCCGCCGAAAGTCTCGTCGCTCGTGAGATAGGGCGAATAAAGCCCCGGTTCGACGACGGCGAGGACCGATTGCGAGACCGCCTTGAGCTGCAGGGCGATGTAAGGCACGATCCCCGCGACCGCGATGATGGTCACGGTAGCTGCGACCAGCGGGTTCTTGCCATAGCGCGACGACATGAAGTCGGCGATGGACGTTATCTTGTGCGCCTTGCTGACCTTGATTATCCGCTCGATCAGGGGACGGCCGAAGGTGAAGACGATTATGGGGCCGAGATAGACGGCGAGAAAGTTCAACCCTGAAGTCGTGGCGAGGCCGACGCTGCCGAAGAATGTCCATGAGGAGCAGTACACGGCCAGCGAAAGCGCATAGATCGTCGGCCGTCCGTATGTATGCTCTCGCGTCTTGGCGTCCTTGTCGCCGAAATAGGCGACGGCGAACAGGAAACCGATATAGATAAACGCGGAGAAAAAAATGACCCAGCCGTCGATCATCGTCAGGCCTTTCCTCCCGGCCCGGCCATCCCCCGGCGCGATGCAGGGCCGGCGCGCGCCTGACGTTAATGGCCGTTTTTCAGGCAATTAGCGCAATAATAGCATAGAGCACAAGAGTTTATAGAGGTTTCAGACGGCCGAACCCGCCGGATCCGGGGCGGCGCGCAGGCTTGCCCTGGAGGAGACAAACGCGCATATGTCCCATTATCCTCTTGGCGTTGCTGGGGGTTTCCGGTTAGAAACGCTTCCGGCGGGCCTGTAGCTCAACTGGTTAGAGCCGACGGCTCATAACCGTCTGGTTGGGGGTTCGAGTCCCTCCGGGCCCACCATTTTTGCTTGCCGGTTGCCGCCCGCCAACCCAACCGGCGGGTTCCGGTTCGAGGATCCTCCTCTCACCTCCACCATTGTTGCTTGCGCGCAGCCGCTACGCCAACCCAGCGCGCGTGTTGCTGGAGCGCAGTCGGTTCCTCGGCAGTCCGTCGGCTGCCTGTGGGGGGGGCGCAATGTCCCGAAGCCTTTGATGTTATATCAACAAAATCAGCAGGTTGGCTGAGGAGGCGCAAGCCGGTTCAACGTTTCGTAGGGCGGCAGGCGAGTTGGACGCAGCACTGATCGCGCAGCCTCGCGCAGACCGGTCTTGCGCCCTTCGGGCACTTGCCGATCATGATAGCGGGGCATCTTTTGGGTTTATTAGCGTTCTGGCGGCTTTGACTTTCACGATCCGAGAGTTCGAAAGGTTTTTGTGCTGCGTATACGCTGGAATAAACTAAAAATACTGCAAGAATAGAAATTGTCAGGCTCCACCGCATACCGGCCTCCTCAGCATCCACCCTCTTGCCAGGGACGCCGTGAGGCAGAATATGGTTCAATCAGCACACACGCGGCTTCAGACACATTTTTATAAATATATTCTCTTGTTCGCCAATAGTCTTTATGCAACAAAATTACGCAACATTGATTGATTTGAGAGAAATTTCTTTAAACTGCAACCTGCGAATGTAAATGGCATTAAAATCAAATAATAATTTTCGTTTTATTGTGTATCAGTGCATGATATTCTTGTCAGCGTTCGTTCTATATTTTTCAACCTCTGCGATATTGATAGCTAATGAAAGCACAGGCTATTTCGGCGCGGACTCCGAAGTTTACCTTAATCTTGCCTACGGCCAGATCGAACCTCAGGCGGAGTTGTTCCACCCTTTCACAATATTGATAGCTCACGGCTGGATGTCCATATTCGCGCCGCTTAAGTCTTTCATGAGTCCGGGCGAAATTCTGGCTGCAATGTTTGCAGCAATAGGTGCGGCCGGCGTCGCCGCAGCTCATGCGGCCTTCCGTGGAATAGCTCAAAGATCATTAGTTCTGCCGGCAACTCTGGTCTACGCCTTGTCGCTTAGCGTATGGTATTTCTCAAGCATCCACGAAACGAAAATCATAGATGCAGCAATCGCTTCGATCTACATCGCTATATACATTCATCTCAGGAACAATTGGAGCTTAAAGGGAGCAGTATGGCTTACAATCGTCCTCATCATCGGTTGTATGAACGCAATTGTTGCAGCATTTCTTGTAACCATACCGGCAATAGACACTTTTCTTAAACATAAATACAATATCTTCAAGCTCAAATGGGTTGTTCTGCACGCTCTTCCAGCACCTTTGATTTTTCTCGCCCTTGAGTTGTTCATAAACTACTCCGTCCAGACGCGTGGCCTGGAGGCGGAGGGCAACAGCCATCTGGACCTGCTCATCACATTTGCGAAGCTGGGCGATCACAGCCTTGAAAGTTTTTATGGGTTCATTCTGAACTGGTTCATATTCAGTCTTGCCGCACCGTCGCAATACGCCAATCATACATATCAGATCTGGCCGGATTACGAAGGGTATTTCTACCCTGCCATAACAACATACTTTTCACATATTGCGCAGGCTTTGTTTATTATTGCATTTGCGGTCATATTATTATTGATAATTTTTTCCAAAAAGAAAATCTCTGACAATAACAATATTCATTATCTGCTGATCGGACTTGGTCTGTATTCAGCGGAGCGTATCGTCTTGTTCTTCATCTTCATACCCTCCGAGGCGCTGCTTTACTCTTCGCCTACCGTCCTGGCCCATCTGATTATAATTACAGCGCTGCTTTCACGCTGCGCAGTGCGTATGAAACTGCTCGCATTTCATTACTGCGCCGCCATGCTCGCGATCAGCAATATCCGTTTCATCTTCGGCTGAACCGCAGCCCTTCCGTCAGCCCGATAGCGCCCGGCGCGCTCCGGCAGGACGGGCACGCAGCGCCGGTCAGATCAGCTTTCCGGGGTTGAGGATGCCGCGCGGGTCAAGCGCCTGCTTGATGCGGCGCATCATCTCGATTTCGACCGGGCTTTTCACCTGCGCCAGCAGATCCCGCTTCAACCGGCCGATGCCGTGCTCGGCGCTGATCGAGCCGCCGAGGTCGAGCACGATCTCGTTGACCGCTCCCGTCACCTCGTCCCAGCGGGCCATGAAGGCGGCCCTGTCCGCGCCTTCCGGCTGGCTGACGTTGAAATGGATGTTGCCGTCGCCGTAATGGCCGAAGGGTACGGGACGGCAGCCGGGAACGAGTGCCGAGACCGCCTCGATCGCGCGTTTCAGAAACTCCGGCAAGGCGGCAACCGGAACGGATACATCGTTCTTGATGCTCCCGCCTTCGTGAAGCTGCACTTCCGAGAGCATCTCGCGCAGCCGCCAGAAATCTGCGGACTGAGCGAGCGATGCGGCCACGGCGGCGTCGGCGGCGATTTCTTGCTCCAGAGCGGCGACGAGGATCCGCTCCGCGCCGGGCTGCGCGGCGTCTTCCCGCCGGCTCGAAAGCTCGATCAGCGCGTACCAGGGATAGGGTGCTTCGAGCGGATCGCGCGCGCCTTCCGCGTGCCGGATCACGAAATCGAGGCCGATGCGCGGCATGAGTTCGAAGGCGGTCAACTCGCCCGCCGCCATCCCGCTTGCGAGGTCGAAGAGCGCGGCGGCCTTTTCCACGCTATCGAGCCCGACGAAGGCGGTGGCCTGGCTCTTCGGCTGCGGCCAGAGTTTGAGCACGGCGGCGGTGATGATCCCGAGCG
>CAYOUE010000033.1:0-10213 GCA_964407075.1 uncultured Hyphomicrobiaceae bacterium | reverse complement strand
GAACAGGTCGCGCAGATCGTAGCCGGTATTGTCCTTGCGCAGCCGGCGCAGGCCGTCCCATATGCGCCCGTCGGCAGTGACGACCTCCAGCCCGAGGCATAAGTCCCGCGCATTGCCGTAGGCGAGCACCTGCACGCCGCCGGCGTTGGTGGCGAGCACGCCGCCGATCCGCGCCGAGCCTTCCGAAGCGATGCTGAGCGGAAACAGGCGCCCCGCATCCTCGGCCGCCTTCTGCGCTTCCGCCAGCGTCGCGCCCGCCTCGATCACCATCGTGTTCCCGCCCGTGTCGATGTCGCGGACCGCCTTGAGCCGCTCCAGGCTGACGAGCACTTCATGCCCGAACGGGATCTGCCCGCCGACGAGGCCGGTATTTCCGCCCTGGGGCACGACCGCCGTTCCGGTTTCGCTGGCGAGGGCGAGGATGCGCGAAACTTCTCCGGCCGAGCCGGGGCGCAGCACAAGAGGCGTTTTGCCCTGATAGAGCCGCCGCCATTCGGTCAGATAGGGCTGCTGGTCCGTTTCGGCGGTCAGCGCGTGCGCATCGCCGACAATGGCGGCGAAGGCTTTGAGCGTTTCGGGGGAGGGCGGATTTACAGGGGCGGCGTCAGTCACGGGTCACTCGTTCCTTGCTTGTCGGATTGCGGGCGCGGCGCGGCGGCGCGGCGGAGCCGGTCGTTGATCGCTTCTCCGAGGCCGTCATGCGGGATGGGGGCGACGGCGATGCCCGCAGCCCCGCTGGCGTCCAGCTCACGCAGATGAGCGAAGAGGTTCGCCGCAGCCTCGCGCAGATCACCGCGCGCGCTCAGATTGAGACGCGGCCCCGGCACGGTCCCGCCATCCGTCTCGCCGAAACCGAGAAAGGCTTCGCCCGCAAGCGCAGACTGCACGTCGAGCCGCAGCCTTGCGCGCGGTGCGTAATGAGAGCTTAACATGCCCGGCGCCTGCGGCAAGGCCCCGCGCCGCGGCGAGGCGAGCGGACGGCCGAGCGCCTCCTCGATGGCTTCACGGCCGAGCGCCCCGGCCCGCAGCAGCGCCGGTTCGCCGTCCGTCAGCCCGACAATCGTGGATTCGAGACCGGCCAGGCATGGCCCGCCGTCGAGAATCATGTCCGCCTTGTCCCCAAGATCGGCGGCGGCGTGATCGGCGCGCGTCGGGCTGACGCGCCCGGAAGGATTGGCGCTCGGCCCGGCGATGGGCAGGTCCGCGGCGCGGATGAGAGCCAGCGCGCCCTCATGGGCGGGGACGCGCAGCGCCACGCTCGGCAGCCCGGCGCAAACCAGATCGCTGAGGCCGGACTCCTTTCGCCGTGGCAGGACGAGCGTCATAGGTCCCGGCCAGAAGGCTTTCGCGAGCGCTTCGGCCTCGTGGCTGAAATGCGCAAGACGTTTCGCATCGTCGAGATCGGCAACGTGAACGATCAGCGGATTGAAGCGCGGGCGTCCCTTCGCCTCGAATATGCGCGCCACCGCCTCTCCGTCGCGCGCATTCGCGCCGAGGCCGTACACCGTTTCGGTCGGAAAGACGACGAGTCCTCCGCTGTGCAGGCAGTCCGCTGCGCGCGCGGCCGTATCCGGAGTGATGGGCAATGGCGTAGGCATGTCGGGCAGCCTGAGTAAACCTCTGCGCTCTTTTTTCGCTGAAACTTATGTCGCGCAGACTATATGATAAAGACCAACAGCCGGATACCGGCGGAGCGAATGCAGTGGAGGAAGAATGGCCTACCGTGCGCCCGTCTCTGATATTTCCTTTTGCCTCGAACACATAGCCGGATTTTCAGCGCTCGTCGAAAACGGCGTATTCGGCGATCTCGACCGCGACACCGTCAGCGCCATCCTGGAGGAGGCCGGGCGTTTTGCGAGCGAGGAACTCGCCCCGACCAACCGCAGCGGCGACGAGAGCGGCGCGCGGCTGGAAAACGGCGAAGTCGTGATGCCGGAGGGCTGGAAGGAGGCCTACCGGAAATTCCGGGAGGGCGGCTGGAACGCGCTTTCGCTGCCTCCGGAATATGGCGGGCAGGGGCTGCCGCTCACGCTGTCGATGGCCGTCACCGAGATGTGGAACGGGGCGAACATGGCGTTCGGCCTCAATCCGCTGCTGACCCAGGCCGGGGCGGAAGCGCTCTACAAATACGGCTCGGAAGAGCTGAAGGCGAAATATCTGGCGAAGATGGTTTCGGGCGAATGGACCGGCTCCATGCAGTTGACCGAGCCGCACGCCGGGTCGGATCTGCGCTTCCTGAAAACCCGCGCCGAGCCGCAGCCGGACGGCTCGTACAGGATTTCCGGCACGAAGATCTACATCACATACGGCGAACATCCGCTCACGGAGAATATCGTTCATATCGTGCTCGCCCGCCTTCCCGGCGCGCCGGAAGGGACCAAGGGCATCTCGATGTTCCTGATCCCGAAATTCCTCGTCGATGACGACGGCTCGCTGGGCGCGCGCAACGACGTGACCTGCGCCAAGCTGGAGCACAAGCTCGGCATTCACGGCAGCCCGACCTGCGTGCTGAATTACGGTGACAGGGGCGGGGCGGCGGGCTGGATGATCGGCGAGCCGAATCAGGGCCTCTATTACATGTTCCTGATGATGAACCAGGCGCGGCTCGGCGTCGGCGTGCAGGGCGTAGGTCTTGCCGAACACGCCTATCAGGATGCGCTCCGCTATGCGCTGGAGCGCCGCCAGGGCAGCCGCGAGGATACGCCCGCCGGCCAGATGACGCCGATCGTCAATCACCCCGATGTGCGCCGGATGCTGATGAGCATGAAGGCGAAGATCGCCGCCGCCCGCGCGATCTGCGCCGCCAACGCGCTGGCGCTCGACCTTGCGAAGCACGGCGGCGGCGAAGAGGCGCGCGAGCGCGCCGGGGCGCTCGCGGCGCTGCTCACGCCCGTCTCGAAAGCCTACGGCTCGGACATCGCCGTCGAAGTGGCCTCGGAAGGCATCCAGGTTCATGGCGGCATGGGCTTCATCGAGGAAACCGGCGCGGCCCAGCATTACCGCGACGCGCGCATCGCGCCGATCTATGAGGGCACCAACGGCATTCAGGCCGTCGATCTCGTCACGCGCAAGCTGCCCTCGAACGGCGGCGAGACCGTGCGCGCCTACATTGCGGATCTGCGCGAGACCGTGGAGCAGGTGCGGGCCGCCAACGTCCCCGGCTTCGGCGCGATGGCGGAGCGGCTCGGCGACGCGGTGTCCGACCTTGAAGAAACCAGCCGCTGGCTGCTGGAGACGCTGCAGCGCGACCGCGACGCGGCGCTCGCCGGGGCGACGCCCTATTGCCGCCTGTTCGCCCATGCGGCGGGCGGCGTCTATCTGGCCAAAGGCGCGCTGGCGGCGGCGCGCGCGGAGAACGGCGCGGGCGAGCAGGGCCATATCGCCGTCGCGCGGCATTTCGCCGAGACGCAGGCGCCGCTGACTGCGGGACTGAAACATGCCGTCACGAGCAGCCACGAGACGCTGCGCGGCGAGGCGGCGGACCGGCTTTTCGGCTGAGAGGGGAGGGCGCATGGACACGCTCAAGGGCAAGACGCTTTTCATCACCGGTGCGAGCCGCGGCATCGGCCTCGCCATCGGCTTGCGGGCTGCGAAGGACGGTGCGAATGTCGCCATCGCCGCCAAGACCGCCGAGCCGCACCCGAAGCTCGAAGGCACGATCCACACTGCCGCGGAGCAGATCGAGAAGGCGGGCGGCAAGGCTCTGCCGATCCTGTGCGACATCCGCAATGAGGATGAGGTGATTGCGGCGGTCGAGAAGACCGCGCAAAGCTTCGGCGGCATCGACATCTGCGTCAACAACGCCAGCGCGATCTCGCTGACGAAGACGCCCGACACGGAAATGAAGCGCTTCGACCTCATGCATCAGGTCAATACGCGCGGGACGTTTCTGGTCTCCAGGACCTGCCTGCCGCATCTGGCGAAGGCGGAAAACCCGCACATTCTCATGCTGTCGCCGCCGCTGGACATGAAAGCGAAATGGTTCGCCGGGCATGTCGCCTACTCGATCGCCAAATTCGGCATGAGCCTGTGCGTGCTCGGCATGGCGGAGGAGTTCCGCCCGCAGGGGATCGCCGTCAACGCCCTGTGGCCCCGCACGACGATCGCCACCGCTGCGGTCAACAATCTGCTCGGCGGCGACCGGCTGATGCGCGCGAGCCGGACGCCGGAAATCCTTGCCGACGCTGCGCATCTGATCTTCACGCGGCCCTCGCGCGAGTTCACCGGCAATTTCTGCATCGACGACACGCTTTTATACGAGCACGGCCAGCGCGAATTCGACCATTACCGTGTCGATCCGACCCAGCCGCTCTACCCGGATTTCTTCGTTCCGGAAGACAGCAAGCCGCCGGTCAGCCTGGGACCGGCCGCAGCCTGAAAGCAGAACCGCATATGACGGGCGCAAATATCTTGCTGGCGAATGCTCCAACCCTTGCGGGCGTGGAGACGCGCGGCCTCCGCGTTCCCCTGACATTTGCGCTGGGCACGAGTGCGGCCATCGTGCGGACGGTTCCGCTCCTGCTTGTCGATGTGCGGACCGACGAGGGCGTAACCGGGCGGAGCTATATCTTCTGCTACACGGGGTCAGGCGCGAAGGCAGTCGCCGGGCATCTCGCCGAAGCCGTGGAGCGGATCAGGGGACGGAAAGTCCAGCCGCAGACGCTGTTTCAGGAACTGGCGCGCAGCTACGCCCTGATCGGCGTCACGGGAACGGTGCGCATGGCGCTGTCCGCGCTCGACCTCGCCCTTTGGGACGCCGCGGCTGCCGCCGCCGGCCAGCCGCTCGCCGCGCTGCTCGGCGCCGCCGCCCGGCCGATCCCCGCTTACGACAGCCGCGGGCTGGGTCTGATGCCGCCGCGGGAACTGGCGGAGGAAACCGACGCGCTCCTGAAACTCGGAATGAAGGCCGTCAAGCTCCGGCTCGGCTATCCGACCCTTGCGGAAGACCTCGAAGCGCTCAGGACCGTCTGCGATCGCGCGCCCGCCGGGACGGAGATCATGGCAGACTACAATCAGGCGTTGACCACGCCCGAGGCGATCCGGCGCGGGCTGGCCCTGCAGGACGAGGGCATTTACTGGCTCGAAGAACCGATCCGCCACGACGATTATCGCGGCAATGCGGAGATTGCGAGGAACCTGCGCGCGCCTGTCCAGATCGGCGAGAATTTCAACGGCCCGGAAGCCATGAGCGACGCGCTGACGCTTGGCGCGGCCGATTACATGATGATCGACGCAGCGCGGATCGGCGGCGTCACCGGCTGGCTCCAGGCGGCCGGGATCGCGGCGGCGTCCGGCGTTCCGCTGTCCTCGCATCTCATGCCCGAGCTGAGCGTGCACCTGCTGACGCTTTCCCCCACGGCGCACTGGCTCGAATATGTCGATTGGGCCGACGCCGTGCTGGAAGAGCCGCTGGAAATCGTGGACGGGGCTGCGGCAGCGCCCGCCCGTCCGGGTCTCGGCATCGCATGGAGCGAGGAAAAGCTGCGCAGGCTGGATACAGTCTGACGGAAGCAGACGCCAGGGGGCAATGTTCCCGCAATGGCAGGCGTTCGTCAGTCCGGCAGCAAGCCGGACCTCCCCTTGACCTTTATCGCGCTCACATCTTCTCGCCCGGCAACGCCGCGGCCTGCTTCACCCAGTCCGAGAACTGGGCTTCGTCGATCTCGTCGTTCTCGTGGATGTGGAAATAGCGCACTTCCGGCTGTTTCGATGCGACGGGCGGGACGGGCGCAAGCTGCGCGCCGCGGAAGAAGGCGACTTTGACGTATCTGTCAAAGCAGTGAAAGCTGAGGAACCAGCCCTGGCTTTCGTCTCCGGCGCCATAGAGCGGCGAGTTCCATTTGACCGCCTTGCGCAGGCCGGGGACAGTGCGTTCGACAAGCGCATCGACACGGCGGCCGATGTCCTGTTTCCAGCCCGGCATGGCCGCGATATAGGCCTGCACAGGCGCGTCGCCGTAGCCCTTGGCGATCTGCGGATTGCCGCCCGAGAGCAGGACCGGCTTGTCGGCGGCCTTGGCCGTTCCGGGGGACATCTTCCTGGCCATTGCTTTCGCCTTGACGCTCCTTGGTCATGCTATGCCGCCGCCGCGTCCCGTTACAGCACGCGAAACGCTTCCGGCGCGCCACGCCGGGGCATCGGCCCGAATTGACGCTAAAGCCGGAGTTTGGCGAAATTTATGCATGAACGCAACAAGCGGGCAGCCCGGTTCACAGACCGGGACGGGCGGACTGCGGTATCCGGGCTGCTCGTTCCGGCGAACGGCCTCGCCGCGCGCGAAGCCGTTGAAAAAATCATGAAATCCGGCCGGCCGGAGATCAGCGTTGCAGCCGCACCTCTTCGACCGGGAATCCGAGTCCGCGCTGTTCGCCGAACGTGTCTTGGTGGCACTGGCTGCACGCGCTGATGACTTCGACGGCCTGCGGGCTGCCGTCAGGGCCGACCATCATGTAGTACCAGTCGTCGGTCTCGGGCGATTGCCCGGCCTCGGTCTTCTGCATGATGAAGAGCGGTCCGGCCTGCGCCGCGCCCTGCTCGTTCACAGAGAAGGATTCCTTCGCGATGACCGTTCCCGCCGGGATCGGCGCAGCGCCCCATTGCAGATAGGCGTCGGCGCCGGTCTCGTTCACATAGGTGACGAGGAAGCGTCCGCCGTGAAAGCCGGGCGACAATCGCCGGAAGATCCCGGATTTCGCTCCGCTCCATCCGGTCTACCTGCGGGATCAGGCGAAACGGAGCGGCTCAAAGCTTTCCCAGTTCATCCGCCAGCAGATCGAACACCAGTCTGACGCGACGGCTGGTCTGCACATCGCGGTGAGCGACAAGCCATATCGGGAATTTGAACGGGGGAAACCACGGCGCCGCGCGGCGCACCAACGGTTCCACATCGCCGATCCGGCTCGCCATGACGCCGACGCCGAGGCCGCGTTTGACCATCTCCCAATGGACGATATGGCTGCCGCTGACGACAGGGAAGTTGCGCGCGGTGAGGTTTAGCCCGCCCTTCCCGTTGAGGCCGTTCAGATAGGCCTCGTTGTCGTCGAAGCCGATGAAATCGGCGCGCGTCATGTCTTCCGGCCTGTCGAGTCCTCCGATGCCTGCGAGATAGTCCTGCGTCGCGTAGAGATAGGCGGTCTGGTCGCTGAGCTTTTTCGCGATCAGGTCCGGGTCGGTCGGCGGAGCGTTGCGGATTGCAATGTCGGCCTCGCGGCGGCGCAGGTCGCTGAGCTTGTTCGAGGCGAGGATTTCGACGGTAATGCCCGGCTTCTCCCGGCGCAGCTTCGCGACGATTTCCGGCAGGATATGGACGGAATACGCCTCGCTCGCCGTGATGCAGATCCGCCCCTCCAGGGATTGCGTCTGGCCCGAGGCTGTGAGCGAGACGCGCGTTGCCGCCTCACCCATCGCGCGGACATGCTCGACAAGTTCCAGGCCGCTCGGCGTCAGCTTGAGGCCGCGCCCGATCCGCTCGAACAGGATGACGCCGAGTTCGGCTTCAAGCGCGCTGACCTGCCGTCCGAGCGTCGGCTGGGACATGCGCAGCGCCCGCGCGGCGGCGGAGAGCGAACCTTCCTCGGCCGTGACGAGAAAGGCCCGCGCCCGGTTCCAGTCGAATGTGACGGAGCGCCAATCCATGCATTATTGCATATAGAACAGGCGAATTCTGTCAATTCACATGGATTACTCGAAGAGATAAGGCTGTTTTGTGAACATGGCGGGAGTTGGGAGATGGCAGGCATGGACTATCGGCCGGATGGCGCGTCGGCGTACGGGGCAAGAACGAAAAGCTCGCCGCGTTTCTGGGACAGGACCGCCAAGCGCTATGCACGCAAGCCGGTTCCGGACGAAGCGATCTATCAGCGCAAGCTCGCAATCACGCGCGAATATCTGCGCCCGGACATGAGCGTGATGGAGTTCGGCTGCGGCACGGGCTCGACCGCGCTGGCTCATGCGCCTTACGTCACTCATGTTCACGCGATCGACTTTTCGGCGAAGATGATAGAAATCGCGAAGGCCAAGGCCGATGCAGCCGGCATCGGCAATGTCACGTTCACCCAGTCCGGCATCGAGGAGTTCGACGCGCCGGACGCCTTTTATGACGTTATTCTCGGCCTTAGCGTTCTCCACCTGCTGGAGGACAGAAAGGCGGCCATCGCCAAGGTCCACAGACTGCTCAAGCTGCGCGGGGTCTTCGTCTCAAGCACGGCCTGTATCGCCGACATGCTGCCGCTCTTCCGTTACGTCGCTCCGGCCGGCCGCGCATTGGGATTCCTCCCCTATGTTGATATCTTTACCGGGAGGGAGCTTGCAGCCGATCTTCACGAGGCGGGCTTTGCAATCGAGCATCAATGGCAGCCGGGGCGGAAACAGGCCGTCTTCATCGTGGCCGGGAAAGGATAGACAGGTGCAGCCCCGCGGCGCGCCGAAAGCCGTCACGGGTTCTTCGACATCTGCCGCCAGAGCTATGGACGCATAGGCTGGACGCTTGCCGAATCCCGCAATCCGTGATGATTTAGCGCGATGGCCACGCTTTACCTCACCCATCCCTGTTTTCTCGATCACGACACCGGTCCGGGGCATCCCGAACGGGCGGACCGGATGCGCGCCATCGAAAAGGCCCTGGCAGGCGAGGAGTTCGCTGCGCTCATGCGCGCCGAAGCGCCCGAGGCGGGCGAAGACGCCATCGCCCGCGCCCATCCGCGCTCCTATGTCGAAGGGCTCCGCAGCGCCGCGCCGGAGTCCGGCGAGGTCTATGTCTATGACGACACGCCGATGTCGCCGGGGACGATGAAGGCCGCGCTGCACGCAGCCGGGGCCGCCTTGCGGGCGACCGATGCAGTGATGAGCGGGGAGGCGCAGAACGCCTTCTGCGCCATCCGCCCGCCGGGCCACCACGCCGAGCCGAAGCGGGCGATGGGCTTCTGCTTCCTCGCCAACGCCGTGATCGCGGCCAAGCACGCCCGCGAGGTCCACGGTGCGGAGCGGATCGCCGTCGCCGATTTCGACGTCCATCACGGCAACGGCACGCAGGCTTTCTTCTGGGCCGACCGCAACCTGCTCTTCGCCTCGACGCACCAGATGCCGCTGTTCCCGGGCACCGGCCATCCGAATGAAACAGGCGTTGCGAACAACATCGTCAACGCCCCGCTCAGGCACGGCGATGACGGGGCCGTTTTCCGCGAAGCCTTCCAGAGCCGGATTTTCCCCGCGCTGCACAATTTCCAGCCCGATCTGCTCATCATCTCCGCAGGTTTCGATGCCCATCACAAGGATCCGCTTGGCGGGATCGAGCTGGTGGAGGACGATTTCGAGTGGGTAACCTACAAGCTCGCCGAGATTGCGCACAAATACGCCGCCGGACGCATCGTCTCCGTGCTCGAAGGCGGCTATCATCTGAACGCGCTCGGCGATTCCGTCGCCGTTCACCTGAAGGCCCTGATGGACGCCGGGCGTTAGCACGCCGGACGGCGCCCCGCCTTCGAATTTCGATAAAGGGAGAGATCATGGCCAAATCCGCGGAGCTTCACGCCGACATCAAGAAGATGTCTTTCGAGCAGGCCCTGAAGGAGCTGGAGCAGATCGTCGGCAAGCTGGAGCGCGGCGACGTCGAGCTTGAGCCTTCCATAGAGCTGTACGAGCGCGGCGAAGCCCTCAAGGCGCATTGCGAGTTTCTGCTCAAGGGCATCGAGGCCAAAGTCGAGAAGATTACGCTCGATGCGCAGGGCAATGTCAGCGGCGCGGTCCCGCTGGACGCCGAGCAGTGACATTTGGCCTCAATACCAGCGGTTGCGGCTCTTCCGTCCCCTGCATTGTTTTGAATGCGAAAATGCGGTTAACTATGCTGTGTCTGCATCTGCCGCAGACCGCATCAGAGGGCCATGAACGTGACTGAAGCCAGCAAGACGCCGCTTCTCGACAAGATCAGGACGCCTGCCGACCTGCGCGCATTCGCCGAAGAGGATCTCCGGCAGATCGCGGACGAACTGCGCCAGGAGACGATCGACGCCGTCTCCGTGACGGGCGGTCATCTGGGCGCGGGCCTGGGCGTCGTCGAGCTTACGGTCGCGATTCATTATCTGTTCGACACGCCGCGCGACCGCTTGATCTGGGACGTCGGACATCAGTGCTATCCGCACAAGATACTGACCGGTCGGCGCGACCGCATCCGCACGCTGCGCCAGGGGGGCGGACTGTCCGGCTTCACCAAGCGGGC
>CAYOUE010000032.1:20887-23212 GCA_964407075.1 uncultured Hyphomicrobiaceae bacterium | reverse complement strand
GTTGGCCGGGTCCATCTGATAGGTGCGCTTGTCGCCTTTCAGCATAGAGGACGAGCCGACCGCGTCGCGGAACGGTCCATAGAAGGCGGATGCGTATTTGGCCGCATAGGCCATGATGAGGGTGTTCCTGTGTCCGCGCGCTTCCAGCGCCTCACGGATCGCGCCGATGCGCCCGTCCATCATGTCCGACGGCGCAATGATGTCGCATCCGGCTTCGGACTGAACCAGCGCCTGTTCGATCAGGATTTCGACGGTTTCGTCATTGGCGATTTCCTCTCCGATGAGGATGCCGTCATGGCCGTGCGAGGTGTAGGGGTCGAGCGCGACGTCGCAGAGCACGCCGACGTCAGGCGCGGCGGCCTTGATCGCGCGCACCGCGCGGCAGACGAGATTGTCGGGATTGGCGGCCTCGGTCGCCCGGTCGTTGCGCAGGCTGAAGTCAGTGTAGGGGAAGAGCGCGATCACCGGAATGGAGAGGCTGGCGGCCTCTTCGGCTGCTGCTGCGGCGAGGTCGATCGATAACCGCTCGACGCCCGGCATGGACTCGACCGGAACGCGTTTGTTCTCGCCGTCGACGACGAAGAGCGGCCAGATCAGGTCGCCTGCCGAAAGCGCGTTTTCCCGCACAAGCCTGCGCGACCAGTCGGCCTGACGCAGGCGGCGCATACGGATTGCGGGAAAGCCCGGCGCAAGGCCGCCTTCCTGTTGAGGCCCGCGCGCTTTCGCGCCGCCGCGTTCCGTTTGCTGGTCCATGAGACGGCCTCCTGTCGAAATTTGCGCCGTCTTAGCAAGTCCGCCGGATTTCGGCAATCGTCACGGTGCAAGGACTGGCGGGCAGGGCGCACAATAATTATGCATAAGTTTGATTTCTTTGGATGCGCACAGCGCGAGTTAGGTCTATTTTCCTTCGTCGGGCTCATTATTAGCCCATATTGACTCTCTGGAGAGGAAAAACGGAAATGTCGCCCAAGAACAGCCTCGGGCTTTATGCCTTAAGTCATTTCGCGATAACCTGTCTGATCGCCATAGCTTTTGCGCCTGCGGCGGCCAATGCGCAGAACCGCGCCGCATTCTGCAATCAATATGCGGATCAGGCGGTGGAGCAGAACGAGATCAACGAACGGCGCGACTGCGGCTTCAGCGGCCCGCGCTGGCAAAGCAACCGCGCGGCGCATTTCGGCTGGTGCATGATCTTCCCGCGTCAGGCTGAAGATGAACAGAAGGCTCGCACCGACCAGATCCGCGAGTGCCAGCGCGATGCGCGCCGCGAGCGCCGCCGCGACATCGCCGGCAAGCGCGCAAGCTGCGAAACCTACGCCAAGACCGCCGTGGTCCATGCCGAGGCCAACCGCAAATTCGAATGCGGCTATAGAGGCGGCGAATGGAACCGTCAGGAGCGTTCGCACTTCCAGTGGTGCATGGGCGCACGCCGGCAATATCTCGCCGATGAAACGCGCTTTCGCGTCGCCGAATTGCAGAAATGCTTCGACAGGCTCGGCGACTATGACGAGGAAGAACAGGATCGCGGCTATCGGCGCCGCCGCTTCAACTAGATCCTGAGCGGTCCATCCGGTCCGTACCGGACTGTTTCCGGACGAGCGGTTGCCGTTCGCCCGGAAACACCATATCGGGACAAGCCGAATGCTCCCCTAAATAGCGCATTCAGGGGGCTGTTAGCACGCGCGCAATCCGATGCGGGCCTTCACCGAGGCCTTTTACCTATTGGCAATAGGCTCCGTAGCGCCGCTCGGTCATGTCCAGGTGGAAATGATCCTTGTGCGCGGCGTTGGCTTCGGGGCCGAGAACAGTCCCGAATACCTTGCACCCACCGGCATGGATCTCCTTGAGAAAAGCGCTTTGCGGGGTGTCCGTCGGCCAGAATTTCTCAAGGGAGATCTGCTCTCCCTTCGCCGTGATGAAGGCGGAGATGTCGAGCGCGTTGGCGAAAGCGTGCTGGCTCATGCGCTGAACCGGGTCGTTATAGCGGGTCCGGCAATGATAGGATGCGACGTTGAGCACACCCGCAATCCGCGTTCCCAGATGTTTCTCCGCGCTCGGCTGAACGAATTCGGCCATCCAGCGGTGAAAGGCCGCTGCCATGGTGCAATTGAGCTTCGCCGACGGACGGATGGTCACGGTTTCTCCCGCCTCAACCGCATTCAGCGAGATCGGCGCGGGCGTCCCGCAAACGCCCTTGCGCATCGGCTCGGCAGGATCGTAGTCGAACAGCGCGTCCGCCAGCAGATTCCCGCATTGCCGCCTTGCCTCGGCGATCTCGTCGTCGCTCCAGCTTTCTGGTATTGGCGCGGGGCCGGCAATGGCGGG
>CAYOUE010000032.1:0-20877 GCA_964407075.1 uncultured Hyphomicrobiaceae bacterium | reverse complement strand
GGAGGCGTGTCCGCTGATGCGGAGCCAGCCCGGTCGCCGGCGCCCGCCGTATCGCCGTCTGCCGCAGGCCCTTTTTCCGGCAGGTCGGGGATGACCGGCCCTCGCTCAGGAACAGGCACGGCGCTCGCGGCTTGCGCAGAACCGGCGGAGTGAAGAACCAGCGCCAGCCCGAGCGCCGCCGCAGCGATCGCCCTGAGCCGCACCGGATATGTGACGCCCGGCAAGCCCGCCCGCGCGGCGCTTTCGCTTGTGCGGCCCGCCCCGCGGCGTATAGGCTGCACGCCGGTTTCAGATCCCGCCGGGAAGACGTTTTCCCATGACGCCGGTAATTTCAGGAGAGGCAATGTCAGAGATCTCCAACGCAACCGATTCTCTTGTGCTCCGCGAGGAAGGCCGGGCCGGCCTGCTGACGCTGAACAATCCGAGGATGCTCAACGCCCTAACGCATGACATGATAAAGGCGTTCCAGTCGGCCTATCTGAAATGGGCCGGAACGCCCCGCATCTACGGCGTCGTCGTCGAGGCCGCGCCGGGCCGCGCCTTCTGCGCCGGGGGCGATATTCGCGGGCTGGTCGAAAATATCAAGTCCGGCTTTGAAGCCGCAGAGGCTTTTTTCCGCGACGAGTACCAGTTCAACTGGATGCTGGAATGCTTCACCAAGCCAAGCGTCTCGCTTGTCAACGGGATCGTCATGGGCGGCGGCGTCGGAATTTCGCGTTACGGCACACACCGCGTTGCGGGAGAAAACATCCTGTTTGCCATGCCCGAGACCGGGATCGGCTTTTATCCCGACATAGGCGGCGGCTATTTTCTGGCGCGCTGTCCCGGCGAGACCGGCATGTATCTCGGGCTGACCGGACTGGCGGTCGGGCGTGCCGACGCCTATTACGCGGGATATGCAACCCATTGCATCGACAGCGCCGCCTTTCCGCAGATCCGGCAGGCTGTCATCGAGGGCGAACCGATCGACCCCGTGCTTGACGGCCTGCACCGCGATCCGGGCGAAAGCGCGATGCGGGCGAGGCAGGACGCGATCGACCGCATCTTCTCCGCTGCGGCCGTTGAGGAGATCCTGGAACGTCTCGACCGCGAGACCGGCGCGCATGAGGACTGGGCGAAGGAAACGGCCGCGCTGCTGCGCACGCGATGCCCGCTGAGCCTGAAGGTCGCCCATCGCCAGATCCGCGAAGGCCGCAACAAGGCGTCACTGAAGGAGGAGTTGATAACCGAGTTCCGCATCACCTGCCGGTTCCTGCGCGGCGTAACCATGCCCGAGGGCGTGCGGGCGGCGCTGATCGACAAGGACCGCAATCCGGCATGGGAGCCTGCCACGCTTGAAGAGGTGAGCGAGGACATGGTCGAGGCCTATTTCCGGCCTCCCGAAAGCGGCGACATCGAGCTGACCGATCACTGGGGCCTCGTCGAATGAGGCGTCAGGATAGCCAGCTTTCCGCATACAGGAGATCATAATCCATATATTTCAGATATTTGATCGAATCTGATAAACTGGATCGGTCTATCTGACGCTCAAGCTACGGCAGATTCGAATAAAAATCCTGGATAGTACAATTTTAGCTTGTATAATTAATCTCAACTTAGCAAATTACGCGCATAGGTAGCGATCATACGTCGTTATCAATATGAAGGGGCGCGTTATGAGCGTGGTTCTGGACTATTCGCCGACGGAAACGGCTCAGGAAGCCCGTCCGTTGATGAATCAGTATCTGCTGTCATTGAAGATCGTGGAGCGGCTGCACAGGCTCCTTCTCGACGTCGTCAAGGCCGAATTCGAACGCGAAGGCCGCAACGACGTCAACGGCGTGCAGGCGCTGCTGATCTACAATATCGGGGATACGGAACTAACCGCCGGCGAGATCCGAACGCGCGGCTACTATCTCGGCTCCAACGTCTCCTACAACCTGAAAAAGCTCGTCGACAGCGGCTATATCCACCATCAGCGCTCAAAGACCGACCGGCGCTCCGTCCGCGTGCGCCTCACGCCCAAGGGCAAGGACATTTACACGATCGTCAGCGGCCTTTTCGAGCGTCAGCTCACGATGATCGAAAAGATCGCCGGGCTTTCGCTGAGCGACCTGGAGTCGATGAACGATCATCTCTCGCGGCTGGAGCGCTTCTGGAGCGACCAGATCCGTTACCGGCTTTAGCCGGCCACGATCCGGCCCGATAACCCGCCAAGTCTGCGGGCACAGGGTGATTCGGAGTTCGCAGAGTAAAGCCGCGATAAAAACAGTTGCAAAAAATCAACGTTGCCGGAGGTTAACGCAGCGTCTGGCCGCCGGACTTGATTTCAGGCGGGTTTTCCCACAGTTTGTTAATGAAATGCGTGCGACCATGCGCCAGTGCTAGAAGCGATGATCCTGGGTGCGCGGATCATTGTTCAGACAGGCGTCTGAAATGACTACTTTTTTGGCGATCTTGCGGCAATCCCGGTCCGGGTATGCGGAACGGGATTTAATCATGCCGAAGCCCGGCCAGGCCGGACGCGCATGAGGCGGCTTTTTGAGGGCAGCGGACTCTAGACGGGAGAAGCGGACAGTGTATCCAGTAAACCGGTTGACGAATCTTTCGGTCTTTTTTGCTGCGGGGCTTCTTTTCGCTGCATCGCCCGTAAACGCGCCTGCGAATGCGCAAGCTGTCGCCTCCATCGAGAACTGGCCGAATTTCGGCGAGAGCAAGTCGTCGACCTATCGCGGCTACACCACGCCCGCTCCATCCTACGCCCCGCAACTGGATCGCGGTTTTCCGACGATTTCCTCCTCGAACGCCGAATATACGGAAGCAGCCATCAAGCGTTATTCGGCGATCGTCGCGAAAGGCGGCTGGAAAGAGCTCCCGGTATTGGAGTTGAAGCCCGGGATGACGCACAAGGCCGTCGCAGTCCTTCGCGAGCGTCTACAAGCCGAAGGCCTCGTTTCTGAGGGCGGGAATTCGGCGTATTTCGACTATTATCTGGAGCGCGCCGTCAAAGTCGCCCAGATCCAGCATGGCCTGCTACCGACCGGTGTCGTCGATAAGAAGACGATTTTTGCGCTGAACGTCTCCGCGCGCGAGCGGCTCAACCAGCTTCGCACCAATCTCGGCCGTATCAGAACGATTTCGGCGCCCAAAAAGGGCCGCTACGTGATGGTGAACATCCCCGCTGCGCAGATCGAGGCGGTCGAGAACGACGAGGTCGTTTCGCGCCATGCCGGCGTGGTCGGCCAGATCGGACGTCAGACCCCGATCCTCCAGTCCCAGATCCATGAGATCAATTTCAACAAGGACTGGATCCTGCCGCCGACCGTGATCGCGGAAGACCTGCTGCCGAAGACGCGCGGCAAGGACGGATACAAGGTGTTCGAGCGCTACGGCATCGACGTCTATTCGGACTACGACGCCTACCGCCGCGACAAGCCGCTCGATCCGAAGAAGATCAACTGGTCGCGGGTCGGACCGGGAAGTTATTTCTATGCCCAGAAGCCCGGAAAGGACAACCCGCTCGGCTTCATGAAGATCAACTTCCATAACGCGCATTCGGTCTACATGCACGATACGCCCTCCCAGACGATCTTTTCGCGGAACTTCCGTGCGGAGAGTTCCGGGTGCGTCCGCATTCACAACATCAGCGAGCTCGCGAGCTGGTTGCTGCGGGACGACGGGTGGGACGAGAGCCGCGTGCTGAGCATGAAGAAAAGCGGGGAGACGCTGAACGTCTCGATGAGGAACCGCATCAAGCTCTACTTCTCATATGTGACGGCCTGGGCGACGCCGGACGGCAAGGTGCATTTCCGCCGCGATCTCTACAAGCGCGACGGCGTAGGCGCGACGGCGTCCGCCTATTGACCGCATAACGGCGACAGAATTACCCTGGCGTGAGTTCAGGTGCGACGCCTCTTCGGGGGCGTTTTGCCGTTTTACGATCGCGTGGCCACATCCTTCCTGCGTTAAAGCTGCTCAGCCTTCAGAACTTGAGAACCTGGATCATCGGTATGTCAGCATCAGCCGGTCTGCCTTCGCATGGCCTGCCCGGCCGGTCTGCTCCCGCAGGAGGCTGGACGGGCGAGATAGTGGCTACGCTCAGGCTGGCCTGGCCGCTCATTCTCGCCCAACTCGGCCAGATGGCGCTTCTCGCCACCGATGCAATCATGATGGGCTGGCTAGGCGCTGCGTATTTCGCCGCCGGCACTCTGGCCGTCACGGCGATGCATCCCTTCGCCCTGTTCGGGATGGGGCTGGCTTCGGCTGTCGCGCCTCTGGTTGCCCAGGCCCGCGGCGCGGGCGACGAGGTCAGCCTGCGGCGATCCGTGCGGCAGGGGCTTTGGGCCGTCATTGGCGCAGCAACCCTGATGGCTCCGCTGATCTGGCATTTCGAGGCCGTATTCCTGTTCTTCGGGCAGTCGCCGGAGATTGCCCGGCTTGCCGAAAGCTATGCGCGCCCCGCCTTATGGATGTTCTACCCGCTTCTCGGATTTGTTGTCCTGCGCGGCCTGATAACCGCCCATGACGATACCGGCGTCATCCTGCCGATCATGGCGTTCGGCATCGTGGCCAACGCCATGTTCAATTATGCGCTGATGTTCGGCCATTGGGGCTTTCCGCGGCTGGAGCTTGCAGGCGCAGGTATTTCGACGTCACTCGTCAACGCGCTGATGTTTCTGCTGCTGCTCGCCCACATCCAGGCGAAGCCGATTTACCGTGGTTATTCGCTGCTGGTCCGGTTCTGGAAGCCCGACTGGCCCCGCCTCTGGCGGATCCTGCGGCTGGGCGTGCCGATCGGCCTGATGATGCTCGCCGAAGTCGGACTGTTCGCCGCGGCCGGCTTCTTCATGGGCTGGCTGGGAACGGACGAACTGGCCGCACATGGCGTAGCTCTGCAGCTCGCGGCCATATCCTTCATGGTACCGATGGGACTGAGCCATGCGGCGACGGTGCGCGTCGCGCTGGCGCGCGGACGAGGCAGCGCCGAAGACGTTCGCCGCGCCGGATGGGTGGCCATCGGTCTTGGCACGGGCGTCATGACGGTCGCCGCCACAGCGTTCTGGCTCGTGCCCGAGACGCTCGTAAGCCTCTATCTCGATCCGTCCCGGCCGGAGAACCGCGCAGCGATTGCTCTGGCCGTGTCCTATCTCGCGATCGCCGCGCTGTTCCAGCTTTTCGACGGCGCGCAGGTCGTCTCGGCGGCGGTCTTGCGCGGGCTGAACGACACAGCCGTGCCGATGATGACGGCCTTGGCCGGATATTGGGGCGTGGGCCTGACGACCGCCTATCTGCTCGGCTTCGTATACGATCTGCGCGGCGTGGGCGTATGGATCGGGCTGGCCGCAGGGCTGGCTTCGGTCGCGCTTGTCCTGACCGCGCGTTTCACCTTGCGCCGCCGGTTCGGCATCGTCTGAACGCCGCGCTTACAAAGCCGGCAAGTCCTGCGTATTGCCGCGGAAAACGCTGAGATCGACTGGGCCTGCTATCCCTGAGCGCCTGCCGCGATTGTGATAATGCCAGAAAATCCAGCTGTCCTCGCGATAACGCGGCGAGAAAAGCAGGCTCCGCACCCAGAAACGCACATCGGCGAACTTGCCGTGGAGATGCGCGTCGTGAAATTCTCTCGTGGCGTAGACGATCGGCCGTTTGCCGAAGGCTTTGCCGATAATCTCAAGGAACACGGCGATCTCGGCGGCGATGTCGGAAACCGGCTCGCGGTCCCGGCATGGCCGCATATCGTATGCATGAACCGTCGGCGGCAGTGCGCTTGGATCTGCAGGAACGACGCGGATGAAATTTTCAGCCTGCGCCCGCCCGCTGTGGCAGAGCGTGAAGACGTGCGCGGCGCCGCGCGGCATCCCCGCCTGCTCCGCTGCGAACCAGTTCCGGGAGAAGCGGCTGTCATTGGCCGTGCCTCCCTCGGTGGCTTCGATATAGGCGAAAGTGACGCCGCTATCGCGCAGCGCCTCCCAGTCGATCGCGCCCTGGCGCTCCGAAACGCTGACGCCATGCGTCTCATGGGCGTAGCGGGCCGTTTCGATCAGAGGATAGCCCCACTGCGAAAAGGCGAGCGCGCAGGCGACGAGCGCCGCCAGCGCAGTTCCGAGCCGTTTTGCCGATCTCATTCGCATGGCGTCGATTGCAGGGTTGCTGGTCCGGGCTCCATGGGGCCGCCTTTCCCAGGGTGAAAGGGCGGCAGGCGTATGCCGCCGCACTTCAAAGCGGCTACGCAATTGCGGCAAGTCTGATAGAGTGTGCGTGACAAACTCCTACCCGCGCACTTTATAACCCGGACGCTGCAGCAAGACCATGATCGCCAAGACCTCACCCGGCAATTATTTCGAGGATTTCCATCCCGGACAAGTGATCGAGCACGCCACGCCCCGCACGCTGACTTCCGGCGACGCCGCGCTCTACACCGCGCTTTACGGAAGCCGCTTTGCCGTACAGTCCTCCGAAAGTTTCGCCCGCGCCATCGGCTATGAAGCCGCTCCGCTCGATGATCTGCTCGTCTTTCACATGGTATTCGGCAAGACCGTCCCGGACATTTCGCTCAACGCCGTGGCCAATCTCGGCTATGCGGAATGCCGTTTTCTGAAGCCGGTTTTCCCGGGCGACACGCTCACCGCTTCGTCCGTTGTGATCGGTCTCAAGGAAAATTCGAACGGCAAGACCGGCGTCGTATATGTGCGCTCAACCGGCGTTAACCAGCATGGCGGCGCCGTCCTGGAATTCGTGCGCTGGGTCATGGTGCGCAAACGCGATGAAAAAGCCGAAACAGGCGAAATGAAGGTTCCCGAACTGGCGAAGAATGTGGAGCCTGACTCCATTGGCGGCGCGGTTCCTAAAATTACAGGCGCTTACTATAACGACACACTGGCAGGCGGCCCTGCGCGCTGGGGCGATTACCGGTCAGGGGAGCGCATTGACCATCTGGACGGCGTTACGGTGGAAGAGGCCGAGCACCAGATGGCGACGCGGCTTTACCAGAACACGGCGAGGGTTCACTTCAACCAGCACGCTGAAAGCCAGGGCCGCTTCGGCCGCAGGCTGGTCTATGGCGGGCACGTCATCTCGGCGGTTCGCGCGCTGAGCTACAACGGCCTCGCCAACGGCTTCCATATCGCCGCGATCAATGGTGGCCGCCACATCGCGCCGGTGTTTGCAGGCGATACGATCTACGCCTGGAGCGAGGTGCTGGAGAAGGCCGAAATGCCCGGACGCGACGATATCGGTGCTCTGCGCATTCGCACGGTCGGGCTTAAGGACCGCGCCGCGCAGGACTTTCCGTTCATGGCTGACGAGAACACGCCGGAAGAGGGCGTCGTACTGGAAATCGATTATTGGCTGGTCATGCCGCGGTGAAGGTGAAGCGGCCTATTTTTTGCGGGCCGCGATATCATCGAGCCCGCCCGGGGACGCAGCCCCGAACGCGCTCGGCTTGTTTTCTGCATAGACTGACACAATCGTCATTTCGCTCACCTGTCGTCTCCATCATCCCGCAATATGCGAGTGATGATCAATCCGGCCAGGCTGACCAGCGCGACGATTGACGCCCAGTAGATGACGAAGTCATCCAGGCTCTGGTGATGGCTATCCGGTCCGAGGACCCGTGTTTGCGTCGGCTTGTCTATCGGCCGGCAGAAGACATCATCGAGCCTGTAGTCATAGAAGACGCGATACCGGTAACTTTCTCCGAGGAAAAGAAGTTCGCCCGGATTTTCGACCTCACCATTCCGGAAACGGTCGCGCTCGCGCTCGATCCTTTCCCTGTAAGGCGTGATATCGCAATTTTCCTGGTTGGGCGTCGCCTGATATTGCTGAACCTGCCCGCCAGCCGGCCCATTGGCCGTTTCGCTGACGAACAGCCTGAAGCCTATCAGGAACTCGCCGACGCCGGCCATCACGGCCAGCACGGTCAGTATTCGGAAGGTCTTCGACATCTTGGCCTCCCATGCCACCGGATTGAAAAGGATTACGGTCAATCCGGCACTCAGACCTTACCTTCGGCCGCTGGTCGCTGTGCGGCCGACGATCATCCTTTCTGCTGCCTCCTTTTCGTTAGGTTTTTTCCGATCCGCCCTCATTAGCGATTTGGCTGTTGACCAGGGCGGATTTCGGCTTTAACAGTGGAAATTAAACATTACAGTTTGTTAATTGGCAAACCAAAAAGTGTATGCATGAACTTAAAAAATTTTAGAATTTTTCAAAAGAATTTTTTTTGCTCATAAGTTTCATTTTGCACTACAGACTGATAAAGTTTTTCAAGTCGCAATCTTTTCAGCGTTAAGTCATTGCCGATCCAATCCGTTTTCGAGTCGTTCGCCGGATCCCTCGCCTAGTGGGGGGCAGATCGGGG
This sequence comes from uncultured Hyphomicrobiaceae bacterium, assembly GCA_964407075.1. Lineage (GTDB taxonomy): Bacteria > Pseudomonadota > Alphaproteobacteria > Rhizobiales > Rhodomicrobiaceae > JAHQVI01. The sequence goes on along the minus strand of CAYOUE010000032.1, from coordinate 12,539 downwards.
CTTTGATGATAAGCAGACCGAAGGGCCGCAAGGGAGACGAACAGGCCCGCGCCGAATGGACGGCGCGGCTGAAGGCTTTTGCGGCCGCGAAGACGCCGCAACAACGTCAAGCCGCTTTCGACAGCTCTTTCATGATCAATCCCGGCGGGACGATCCGCGACATGCTGAGCGCGTGGGGCTATTCGGCCAGCGCGCGCGGACGCAAGCCGAGAGGGCAGAAGACCGCCGCCAAGGGCAAGACCGCGCGGCAGCGCCTGGAGGATACGCTGCGCGAGATTTTCGGCGCCAGTCCAAGCCCGGTCCCGAGCCTTTACACCAAGCTCGCAGGCAGCACCCCCGTGACCGTCAAGGACGCCCGCCGCATTCTCACCGCGATGATCTGTTCGTGGCCCGAGCCGCTCGGCATCGGCCGGAAGGGGAAAAGCAAAGACGAGGCGGTCAAGCGGTCGCGCGAGCTGGCGGACAGGTTCATCCGGGAGCTGCTGAGCGAGTTGTCGGGCGGCAGGTCGCTGGAGTGGACCGATGACGATATGGAGGTGCGGGTTTTCAAGCTGGTCAGCGAGGAGAGAATCGGGGCACGGCAGTTCATCCGGGAGGCGGGGCAGAAAGAGGGAGCGCTGATTGTTGCTGGTGCAAAGTTTATACTAATTGGAACACATCCCGTTAATACAATTCGTGAGTTTCATAGTATTACTAGCCAATTCATAAGTGAAAATCAAAGAGGAATATTAATTTTTATATTTGACGGGGCAATTTTTGAAGCTGGAATTGGAGGTTTTGGTTTAATTTACAATATTGGATTACTATCTTCTGCTATGACGGCATTTGCTTTATTTCCTCCCGATTATGATTTCAAGAGACCTGTGGAGCGTCATCGCGTTGATTGGTCACGTTGGCGAGCTCTATGCAAGCGTTGCTGCGTAGCGATACGCAAGCCTCCATTAATTGATCCTGAAACAGGAGTAATTTTGAAGCACAATATGTTCGATGAATATATTGCAGAATGGAAACCTGAGCAAACGTTCGAAATATTAAATGATTTTCAAGGTTTTATTCGCTTTGAAAGTAATCATGTGCTACCAAGAAACTACCCCCAAGAGTTTCAAGATTTAGAAGTGTACGATATGAATAATTTTTATTGGGATGTTTTGGTTCGCCCGAGTAAAAATGAACCGGAAGGTTTGCGTGTAGAATATTTTACCCCTCCGCCTCGGCATATTCGAGAGACATCGAATGCACAACAAGTTGAAAAAAATATAAGTAGCATTGATCGAGTGTCAGGTCGTGGCCGTCAAGCTACAAATACATTCTCGATAGAAGATGATCTATTTTATGTAGTCCGCCGTAAATCGCCAGGAGCAAGATACGATGATGCTCAGCGTACTGTATATATGGCCGCTAGGGGGCGGCTCGGGCTTGATAAAGGGGAAACTCATCAGGAGAATATGAATGCAGCAGCAGGTTTGAGAGATATAGGATACGAAGTGCTTCCAATTTCAATTCTACTATCGCTTTTTCCGAGAGCGCTTCATTTTGGAGCAATTCAAACTAAATAGTGCGTTTCCAGTAATTTTGGTGCATAAAAATCACTTTGCAGTGCAAAAGAATTTCTCATGCCTGAGCTCATCTTGCCTTCCTAATAGCGCGCATTTACTAAACTAAGATTCTGTAAACGGAAAAAATTCAATGTCTCGCAATCGTTGTGTATTCGTGACGTTTGCGGCTGGGTGAAAATAAATGGCATATGCAGCACTTTCTGCATTTTTACATAAAAATAATGCCTCAGAAGCTAAGGTATTGATAACAGCGGTCCTGCCAGGCGGCTGCAACCTCGACTGCCCTTTCTGCATCGTCAACCAGCGTGACGAGCGCCGCGAAAAATCTCATCTGTCCACAGAGCATCTGACCGAACTGGTGAGCGCTTTCGCGCAGCGGGATCAACTCGGCGGGGCGGCGATCGTCGGGGACGAACCTTTGCAGGATCATTGCTGGCCAATGGCGAAGGCGTTTCTTGACCGGGCCATCGAAGCCGGCGCGCCGACCGCGCTCATAAGCAACGGTTATAATTTAGTCGATTTCATAGACGAACTGAAAGTGCTGCCGGATACCGGGATCGTCATCAGCCTGGACGCCGCGAGCGACAGGCATGACAGGATCAGGCGGAAGGCAGGAGCCTTCGCCCGAATCAGGGACGGACTCCGTCTGGCGTCGGAAGATCCCTCGCTCCGTGAGCGGATCTCCATCGCCACGATCCTGATGCCCGGCAATCTCGACGCCATCCCCGAAATCATCGACTTCACCGCCGAACACAAACTCCCGAGACTGCTGGTCTCCCCGCTCCTGACCTCATCCCGCACCGCGCCCCTGACCGTCCATCCGAAAATGATGAAAGACGCATGGCGCAAGCTGCCGGCCTTCATCGGGCAGGCGAAAACGTCCGGCGTCCGGCTCTGCGTCTCGGACGAGTTCTCCATGCTCGGCGACTGGGAGGAGCGCCTCGATTCGATCGGCGTCGAAATCCTCGCGCCGAAGTTCCGCGCCAAGCTGGTCCGCGTCGATGCAGAAGGGCGGATCGAAACGCTGGACTCCATGCGCATCGGACGGTCAACCGGCTTGAACCTTCCGGCCGATGCTTCGGAAATCGCCGAGTTCTCCAGCCGCCTTATCGAGACCTGTTCCGAACCGCTCGCAGCCGCCGCCTGATCTTCGATCGTCAAAGACCATTCTATCGAAGCGATTTACGCAGCGCCGCAGCTATGTCGAGGCGCCACACAGGTTTCTCACATCCCGCTCGAAGATGGCGGCTCTTATTTACTTAAACTTAAGAAAAAAATTGGCGTTCCCTGCCGCTCCCGCCATTCTTGTCCGTGTAAGAATGCGGTCCGGAGGGCGCTCGTTCGATGCGGCCCCGTGACCCGTAAATGCAACGGATCGGCAACCGTGTTCGCGTCTGACAACGAACTGCTCAACACGCTCGCATTCCTCGCGCTGATGCTGGTGATCGGTCTCGGCATAGTCGAGTATTTCATCTACAAGAAAGCCGAATTCGTCGCCACCTGCCTCACCCTGGCGGAGCGCGAGTTCAACAATCTGCTCGCCAGCGGCCTCGCGCATGGCGGCCGCAGGGACCGCGTCGCCGAACGCCGCGAATGGAACAAGATGGCGATGCCGGTCGAGTTTCCGACGCCCGGCGCCCTGGCCACGCCTGGAAGCGCAGCGTTCGGCGGCATCAATTACAATCAGGCCGGATACCGCTCGGTCGCCCACGAACTGATAGAGGCAAACGAGAAGGAGCTTGGCGGAAAGGGCGCGACGATGGGCAAGGCTGCGATGACGGCCTTCCTCCTGCGCGAGCTTTATGCAGGTAATGTCAAAGCAGCGCAGATCAAGATCATCGCCGAGACCCGGAATAACGCCGACCGCAAGCCCCCCTACGTCGCGCCCGGTATCGATATCCTCGTAGGTTTCGACAAATTCGACCCCCAGAAGCTCGAATTCGAGAAAGGCGCGGGCGTAGACAAATGGCTTCTCAAACGCGTCGTCCGCGACTGGAATTTCCCGAGGGACATCCGCTGGGTCAGAACCGATCCATCGGGAAAAAAGACGTTCTACAAGCCTATGGAAGCGCTGGCGCAGCTCTATCAGCAGAATATCTGAGCCTTTCGGCGGGCGCGTCTACAGTATGATCCGCTCACACAAATTCGCTGCCGATGCTCCCGTTCTTTGCTTTGACGCGCTTTCCGGGCGGCGAACCGGGGCCCACTTCGCCTGAAAGCGCTTTAGAGGCAGAGCAACTGCGAAACCGACGCCGAAAGATCGAGCATGATGGCGTTGCCGCGCGCAATCAGCAACCAGGCTGCGCCGGCAAGCAGCGCGCCGAGGCTTGCCAAAATCGTCATACGTGCAGCGAGCGGCATTCGCCTGACTCCGGAACCATCATGCTGGCGCGGGTGCTTCCCGCAGGCGCGGCGCAGGACCTTCGCGGATTGGCAGATGGCACGCCGCCGCGAACAGGCTCACGCCGATCATCATCCACCATAGAATATCATAGGACTGGGTGCGGTCATAGACGAGACCGCCGAGCCAAGCGCCGAGAAATCCGCCGATCTGATGCGAGAAGAAGACGACGCCGTAAAGCATCGACAGCCAGCGCGGACCGAAAAAGGTCGTAATCAGGCCGCTTGTCAGCGGCACGGTGCCGAGCCAGAGGAAGCCGAGCACCGCCATCGACGCGATGACGAAGCCGTTGCTGAGCGGGAATATCAGCAGCCCGAGAAAGACCACGGCCCGCCCGATATAGATCAGCGTGAGAGCGACCTTGATCTGCATGATCTCGCCCGCGCGTCCGCACAGATAGGTGCCCGCAATATTGGTGAGGCCGACAACGGTCAGCGCGATCACACCGAGGCTCGCGTCGAAGCCCTTGTCGCCCAGAAAGGCGGGCAGATGCGTCACGACCGCGGCAAGCTGAAAGCCGCATGTGAAGAATCCGAGCGTCAGCAGAACGAAGCTGGGATAGGTCATCGCCTCGCGCAAGGCGGGGATCAGCGCCTGGCTCGCGGGCTGCGGGACGGCTTCCGGCGCCGTTTGCGGGATCGCGCCAGGCTGAGGCGCCGCACCAGCCGATGCCGGGCGGACGCGCACAGCCATGGCGAAGCCGAGCGGGGCCATGACCGCCGCCGTCGCCGCCAGGATAAAAAGCGTCATGACCCAGCCAGTCTCGGTCAGCAGAACATGCGCGTAGGGCAGGGCGATGAACTGGCCGACGGCGCTGCCCATGCTGGCGATGCTGAGCGCCATCGGGCGTTTTTCCGGGGGAACCGCCCGCGCCACGACGCCGAACACGGCTGTAAAACCGCTGCCCGCAACGCCAAGGCCGATCAGAAGGCCACTGAGTACGAGACCCTCGGGTCCCGCAGCCGTCGCCATGATGATGAGGCCGGCGATGTAGAGAACCGCGCCGGAGAGCACGACCCAGCTCGCGCCGAACTTGTCACTCAAAGCGCCTGCGAAGGGCGAACCGGCCCCCCACATGAGGTTGACGAGCGCGATGGAGAGCGCAAAGGCTTCGCGGCTGACCCCGAGATCGCGCGTGACTGGCGGCAGGAACAGGCCGAAGGTCTGCCGGATGCCCATATTGATCGCGAGAATTGCGGCGGCCGCAATGACGATCCACCAGACCGGATTGATCTTCCGCTGCATGAGCCTGCCGCCTGTCCCTTGAATAAGCAAAAACGCCGCACATTAATCGTTGGATCGTACGGAGCGGTCCAACGAATTTTCGGAATGAGGACTATAAGCGTTGCTAATGATGTGCGGGCAGTCGGCTCAGGTCAGTTTCGCGATCCTGCAGATTGCCGCTTTCATCGAGACTGCGCCGGTTCAGCGAAATACGCCAACGGCCATTCTCCGCGCCGGCGATGCCAAACAGATTATAGCTGGCGCATTTGTCCGGCTCCGCAGTCAGGAGCGAGGCCGAGGACGCGCCTATGACGGGCAGCGGGCCGCTCCGCGTTTCCAGAAGCGTTCCCATCGTGCGGTGATTGTGTCCGTGCAGGACCAGTTCGGCGCCATGCTCGACAAGCGCCGCCTTGAACATGCGCGCATCGTGCAGCCCGCGCAATTGGCCCGTCTGGCCCGGCAGCGGCGGGTGATGGATCATCACGATGCGGCATAAACCGGCCTTGCCGAGGCGGTCCAGAAGCGCAGCCGCGCGCCGGATCTGTTTCGGGCCCAGCCAGCCCGAAGCCATGCCCGGAAAAGTCGGCCGTGCGGAGGTCAGGCCGATGAGCGCGATGTCTCCGAAGATGCGCAGATAGGGGAAATCGCGGGTCCAGCCATCGGCGAAGGGGGCGGCCTGCTCGTTCGACACCATATAGGGCCGCCAATGACGGATTCGCGGGTCGTTCACGAATGGCGAATAGGCGTCGTGATTGCCCGGAACGACGCTGACATGCTCCGCTTCGCGCTGAAATCCGTCCAGCCATCTCCGCGCCAGGCGGAACTCTTCCGGCAGGGCGATGTTAACCAGATCTCCAGTTACGGCGATATGCGTGGGATTTCGTGCCAGCATGTCCTCCGTCACCTGGTCGAGCACATCCCGCCGGTGCTGGCCCTTGCGGCGCTGCCAGTTGACGTAGCCCAGAAACCGCTTGCTCAACAGATGATGAAGATCGGGACGCGGGAGGGGCGCCAGATGGATGTCGGAGAGATGCGCGAGAGTGAACATGTTGTTTCGCCGTATATTTTCGATACGGAAGCCTTTAGCAAATCATATTCGTGTCGTAACGGTCCGAATCGGTCGTCCAGGCGCGGAACGGTGGATTCATGAAAAGGCAGCTCATCAGGACCCTGATGTTCCCCTATTGGCGGATGACCAGAGGCATGACTCTCGGGGTTCAGGCGCTGGTTCTCCGCGATGGCGGCGAAATCCTCCTTGTGCGTCACGGATACAGGCCGGGCTGGCATTTTCCGGGCGGCGGCGTCGAATGGCGCGAGACGCTGCTCGCCGCCCTTTCGCGCGAGGTCGAGGAGGAGACCGGCGTCGTCATCAAGGGGCAGCCGCGCCTGCACGGCGTATTCGCAAATTTCGAAGCCGCTCCCAGCGATCACGTCGCGCTTTATGTGGCGGACCAATGGGAGCAGCCTCGTGTCCCGGAGCCTACTTTCGAAATCCGCGAGCAGCGTTTCTTCCCCCTCTCGGGCCTGCCGGACGACCTTGCGAAAGGCCCGCAAAGACGCCTGCAGGAGATCTTCGAGGGCCAGCCGGTCCGCCAGCACTGGTAAGCGCGTTCATCAATGCGCCGGTCTTCGGTTGTGCGGCGCGTCGAAATTCAACTCAGGGCCGAGCGGAACGATGCCTGTGGGATTGATCGTCTTGTGCGAGCCGTAATAGTGAAATTTGATGTGGTCCATGCGGACCGTTTCGGCAATGCCCGGATGCTGATAGAGCGCGCGCAGGTAATTCGAGAGATTGGGATAGTCGGCGATGCGCCGCTTGTTGCACTTGAAATGGCCGACATAGACCGCATCGAAGCGGATCAGCGTCGTGAACAGCCGCCAGTCGGCTTCGGTCAGGCTCTCGCCGGCCAGGTATGACATGCGGCCGAGCCTGTCCTCCAGCCAGTCCAGCGTGTCGAACAGCGCATCGAACGCCTTTTCATAGGCGGCCTGGCTGGTCGCGAAGCCGCTCTTGTAGACGCCGTTGTTCACCGTGTCGTAGACGCGTGCGTTGACCTCATCAATTTCCTCGCGCAACGCTTCTGGGTAATAGTCGCCCTCTCTTGCGCCGATGCCGTCGAACGCGCGGTTGAACATGCGGATGATCTCGGAGGATTCGTTCGAGACCATCGTGCCGTGCTTCATGTCCCAGAGCGCCGGCACGGTCACGCGGCCGGTGTAATCCGGTTTTGCCATCAGATAGACTTCATACAGCCGGTCCCTGCCGTTTGCGCCGTCGCCCGTCGCTCCGTCGAAACCGGTATCGAAGGTCCAGCCGTGGTCGGCCATGTGAGGATGCACGACGCTGACGCCGATCATGTCCTCCAGGCCTTTCAGCTTGCGGAATATCAGAGTGCGATGCGCCCATGGGCAGGCATATGACACATAGAGGTGATAGCGTCCCGCTTCGGCCGCAAAGCCGCCCTCGCCGTCCGGTCCAGGCTCGCCGCCGGGCGTGATCCAGTTGCGGAACGAGGACTCGCTGCGCTGGAAATGCCCGCCTGTCGATTCGGTGTCGTACCACTGGTCGCGCCATATGCCGTCCACTAAAAGGCCCATGATCTCTCCTTTATGGTTTTGCGTGGCCGCCAGCGGCTCACAAATCCCGCTGGACGGCTTCTCATGGCTGTGATATGGACCGCTTGCCATGATGATGAAAGATCAAGTAAGCGTTTTGTCTCCGCGCCCCCAGAGGCGACGACGCCCGCTTCGCGTCACTACGACCGAAGCGCCGGCCCATGCGCATGGCATCTGAATTCAGGCCCGGATAAGTCCTGAACGCCGCCCGCCGCCGCCCGCTTCTTCCGCAATTCCCGAAAGGCTGACGGACGGGCGACTGGCATGACCGATTGTTTCGAGATTTTCACGGAAGCCGCCGCCGACAAGGCGGAAATCAAGGCGCTGCATGAAGAGGCCTTCGGGCCGGGCCGCTATTCTCGCACCGCGTACCGGATCCGCGAGCGTTCGGCAGGTGCGCCCGTGATCGCCCTGACGGCCAGGCAGGGGGCGCGGCTTGCCGGATCGATTCATTTCACGGCGATAGCAATTGGCGGCGTGTCCGGCGCGCTGCTGCTGGGTCCGCTTGCCATCGCTCCCGCTTACAAGAACAAGGGATGCGGGCTGAAGCTGATGCGCCAGGGGATCGAGGAGGCGCGGAAACTCGGCTTTGCGCTCGTGATCCTGGTCGGCGACCTTCCCTATTACAGCCGTGTCGGCTTCGTACAGGTCCCGCCTGGCAGGATAGAGCTGCCCGGTCCAGCTGACCCGTCGCGGCTGCTCGCGCTGGCTCTTGAAGACGGCGCGCTTGAACGCTTCTACGGGATCGCCGAGGCAGACAACAGCGGCCTGAGCGGGGGCATCAGCGGCTCTCGCGGAACCATGTCAGCATAATCATGCCGAGGAAGAGCGCCAAAGCCAGGAAGCCCGCCAGAAGCGGGATATATTGCACGCCCTGGACCACATAGGCCTCGCGGTCGCGGAGCGCGAGCCAGTTCTGCCCGTGATAGCGCGTGGCCGAAGGCAGCATGGTCAGACGCGGCAGGTCGCGCGCCTCCGCGTTATTGGTCCCGCCCATCCAGAACGCGCCGCCCCCGGTCGCCGCAAGCACGGGATCGAGCAGTTCGGCGGTCGCCGTGACCCTTGAGAATTCCCGGCTGTTTGCGGTTCCGACGAGCGCGACGGCGGACAGTTCGTCCATATTGATCTTGTGCAGCCCCGGTTCGGTCGCAGCGAGCGTTCCGCGCCAGAGGCCGTTGCCGGCCGGCTCCATCGGAACGCTGGCCTCTTCTCCGGTCGGCGTGGTCACGATCGCTTCGCCGACCTCATCATTCATGCTGCGGCGTTCGATCACGATGCCCTGCCGGTCGGCGGTCGCGCGCAGATACTCCTCTTCGAGGTCCGGTTCCTTCATCAGCCAGTGCGACAGGCGACGGAGCAGGTCGGAATGGGGGCCGCCGCCTTCGTAACCGCGCGCCCAGAGCCAGACGTGGTCTGAAAGGAAAGTGGCGACGCGCCCCTCGCCGCGGCGCGACAGGACGAGCAGCGGGCGCTCATCCGGGCCGTTCATCAGCACCATGCCCTCGGATGCGGATGAGTCGACGAGGCGGAACCAGCGGCCCCAGCGCGGCTCGGCCTCCGCGTCGGCGTTGCCGCCCGGAAGGTTCGCCGTGACGGGATGGCGTCCGCCGGTCTCGGTGATCTTCGGCCTGAAAGGCTGCTCGATGACCTGCCCGGTCGGCTGGGCGGGAAGAACGCGGCTGAGCGGGGTCCCGAACAGGCTCAGCTCGGAGGCGTAGTCCGATCCGGCGGCGACGAGAACCGCGCCGCCCTCGTCGACATAGCGCGCCACATTGTCGAGATAGATCAGCGGCAGCACGCCGCGGCGCTGATAACGGTCGAAAATGATGAGGTCGAAATCGAACAGCTTTTCCGAAAACAGCTCGCGCGTCGGGAACGCGATCAGGGAAAGCTGGTTGATCGGCGTGCCGTCCTGCTTCTCGGGCGGCCGCAGGATGGTGAAATGGACGAGATCGACGGATGCGTCGGAGCGCAGCAGATTGCGCCAGGTGCGCTCTCCGGCGTGCGGTTCGCCCGAGACGAGCAACACGCGCAGATTTTCCCTCACGCCTTCGGCCTGCAGCGCGACGCGGTTATTCGCCTGCGTCAACTCGCCTGGCTCCGCCGCAAGCTCGACCTCCATCAGCGTCGGGCCGGCATGAGGGAAAGGGAACGCCAGCCGGACGGTTTCGCCGAACTGGGCGATGATCTGCTCTTCGGTCTGGTCAGCGCGCCGGACAGTCAGCACGGCCGGGCGGGACTCGTTGCCGGGGCGGCTGGTCACTGGCCTCACTTCGACGGTCTGCTCGCTGCCGACAAGGCCGAACCGCGGCGAGGAGACGATCTCCAGCCGGTTGTCGAATTCGTCGGGCGTGCCGGTAATCAGGGCGTGAACGGGCGCTTCGAAGCTCAGCTTCCTGACGTCGCCGGGAACGTCATGGATCTGGCCGTCCGTAATCATGACGACGCCGGCGAGCCTTTCGGCGGGAACGGCGGACAACGCCTCGTCGAGATCGGCGAAAAGGGTTGTCTCTTCGGCCGTGGAGCTTGTTCCGCCCGAACTTTCCACCCAGCGGATTTCCAGATTGGGTATCGCGGAGAAGCGTTCGAGCAGCTCCGCGCGGATCTCTGCGGTGCGTTCGCCGCGACCGGCGATGCGCTGGCTGGCGCTCTGGTCGGACAGCACGATGGCAACGTTGGCGAGCGGTTCGCGCTGCTCCTGCTTGAGATTGGGATTGGCCAGCGCGCCGATCAGCAGCGCCAGCACGGCGATGCGGAACATCGCACCGCGCCTTCCGCGCCACAGCAGGATGACCGCGATGGCGAATGCGACTGCGCCAGCCCCGATCAGATAGGGAAGCGGCAGGAAAGGCAGAAATTCGATGGTCCAGTTCATGCGGCGTCTTTACTGTCCAAGCCGCTCAAGCAGGGCGGGAACGTGCACCTGGTCGGCCTTGTAATTGCCCGTAAGGGCGTACATGACGATGTTGATCCCGGTGCGGAACGCCATTTCGCGCTGTACCTCCCCGCCTGGCACGACGGCGTATAGCGGCCGGTTATCGGGTCCGAGCGCCCATGCGCCGGCGAGATCGTTCGAGGTTATCAGGATCGAGCTGACGCCGTCGGAAACGAGCGCGCGGGGCTGCTCGCTGCCGTCATCTTCGGGGGCGCGGGCTTCTACCCAGAGCGCGCCGCCGTCCCAGCGGCCGGGAAACCCGTTCAGAAGATAGAACGCCTTGGTGAGCACATGGCCTTCCGGCACGGGTTCGAGGCGCGGCGTGTCGAGTTCGCCGATCAGGCGGTTCAGGGCCGACCATTGTCCCGCGCCGCCGGAGCCGAAGGATACATGCTGGTCCTTCGTGTCGAACACGATCATGCCGCCCTGCTTCATGTAGGCGTCGACCTTGGCGAGCGTTGCTTCGGCCAGCGGCTCGGCGTCATCGAGGACCGGCCAGTACAGCAGCGGGAAAAACACCAGTTCGTCTGAATCGACGTTCACGCCCATCGGCTCGCCCGGTTCGATGGCGGTGCGCGCAGCGAGAATGCGCGACAGGCCGGACAGCCCTCTCTCGCTCACGTCGTCGATAGCGGCGTTGCCGGTGATGACATAGGCGAGGCGGTTGGTGAGCGTCGCCTGAAGGGCGAACTGGTCCTGCGCGGCGTTATCCTGCGCTGCCGCGCGCGGCAAGTCTGCAAGGCTGGCCGCGCCGAAGCCGGTGGCTGTCAGGATGACGAGAGCGGCGGCGCTCCGCGCGGCGTTGGCCATTCGGCGGCGCCATAATCCGCCGGACATGAGGATCAGCGTAATCAATGCGTCCACGGCAAATAGTCCGAAAGCTGCGAGCAGGAGCCAGGGCATGAGCGGAAGCGGCTTCTGCAGCTGATAGCTGAGCCGGCTCGCCCCGAAGTCTGCTGGATTGAGAGGTTGCAGAGTGCTGTCGGCCTGCATGATGTTCAGCGCTCTTGTCCGGCCAGGCTGGCCGTAAAAACCCGGCGGATGGCGGGGGCCGGGGCGTATGGCGCCGGGATCGGCGGCTGGCAGGGCGTTGGCGGTGACAGGCGGGGTCCCGAGGCGGCCATAACCGTCCAGCGTCTGCCAGGGGGTGAGGAAGGATGCTCTCGACGAGCTGTTGAGTATATTGTCCTGCGATGCGCCGCCGCCGGTTTCCTCGCCGGCCTGCGCTATGCCGCTGACATTCGACAGCTCGGTGGTGCGCCGGAGCATTTCGACGAAGAGGCCGGATATCGGCAGGTTCGACCAGCTCGAACTCGCCGTGACATGGAACAGCACCAGCCAGCCCTGACCGGTCTGCGAGGCGGTTACGAGCGGTGTGCCGTCCTCAAGGCGCGCCCAGATCCGGGTCTCGTCCCGCAACTCGACGACGGGATCGGCGAGCACCTGCCTGTTGACCTGCACGTCCTGCGGAACCTGCAACCCGAAATAGGGGCTGTTTTCCTCGAAATCGGCGAGTCTTTGGGGCTCCCGCCAGGACAAGGCGCCGCCGAGCGCCCGCCCGCCCTGCCTGAGCGGCACAGGCAGCAAGGCGTCGCCGCCATTTTCGAGGCGCGGTCCTGCGAAGCGGAGCAGCAGGCCGCCATTTTCGACCCACTGCCGCAATTGTGCTTCGGTCTCATCGGTGAGCTGGCCGATGTTGGCGAGAATCAGTACGGAAGGGTTGCGCCGCAGCAGAGCGTCCGTGGCTTCGGCCGCGTTGCCGGTCGAGGCGACGATCACTTCGCCGTAGGGCGCCAGCGCACGTTCG
>CAYOUE010000031.1:0-23553 GCA_964407075.1 uncultured Hyphomicrobiaceae bacterium | reverse complement strand
GGCCGCCGCGCAGCTTGTTGACGACAAGCGTCGCCAGAGCTTCGCCTTCGACGTCCTCGGCGATGATGAGCAGCGGACGGGACGACTGCACCACGGCTTCGAGAACCGGCAGCATGGCCTGAAGATTCGAGAGTTTCTTCTCGTGGATCAGGATGTAGGGATCGTCGAGTTCGACGCGCATCTTTTCGGCGTCGGTGACGAAATAGGGCGAGATGTAGCCGCGGTCGAACTGCATCCCCTCCACGACTTCCAACTCGGTTTCGAGGCTCTTGGCTTCCTCGACCGTGATGACGCCTTCATTGCCGACCTTTTCCATCGCTTCCGCGATCAGGCGGCCGACTTCTTCGTCGCCATTGGCTGAAATCGTGCCGACCTGGGCGACCTCTCCACTGGAGGAGATGGTTTTCGCCTTTGCGGACAGCTCTTTGACGATCGCGCTGACGGCGAGATCGACGCCGCGCTTCAGATCCATCGGATTGGCTCCGGCGGCGACGGATTTGGCGCCTTCCCTGACGATTGCCTGCGCGAGAACAGTCGCGGTCGTGGTGCCGTCGCCTGCGACGTCGTTGGTCTTGGAGGCGACTTCGCGCACCATCTGCGCGCCCATGTTCTCGAACTTGTCCTCAAGCTCGATTTCCTTCGCCACGGTCACGCCGTCCTTGGTGATGCGCGGGGCGCCGAAGGCCTTGTCGAGAACGACGTTGCGTCCCTTGGGCCCGAGCGTGACGCTTACGGCGTGGGCGAGAATGTCAACGCCGCGGAGCATACGCTCACGGGCGTCCTGGGAGAATTTCACTTCTTTAGCGGACATATTCAAAGTCTCCTAATTTCGGTAGATCCTCAGGCGGCTTTCTTCTTGCCGCTCGATGCGCTGTCTTCGAGGATGCCCATGATGTCGGACTCCTTCATGATCAGCAGCTCTTCACCGTCGATCTTGACTTCGGTGCCGGACCATTTGCCGAACAGCACCCGGTCTCCGGCCTTTACGTCCAATGGAATGAGTTCGTTGTCATCGCCGCGCGCGCCCGGGCCTACCGCAACGACTTCGCCCTGCTGTGGCTTTTCCTGCGCGGTGTCGGGGATAATGATTCCGCCAGCGGTTTTTTCTTCTGCGTCGATCCGGCGAACGACGACGCGGTCATGAAGCGGACGAAATTTCATCTGTGATGTCTCCCTAAAATCCTCGGACTATGATCGAAGCGTGAACGCAACGGCGTCTCCGCTCTGTTCCGCGATCTAGGCGCAATTATTAGCACTGTCAAGTGATGAGTGCCAAAAAATCGAACCACATTTCAAGTAACTGAAATCAAAAGAAAAAATCAGGCCGTTAAGCTGCGAAAACTTTGATGTGGCGACGGCGCGCGGACTTGATGCGCCGAACCGCGATACCCGCTTCACACGGCGCCATCCATGTCGCGGAAAGTATAGATCAGGATCCGTTTCGCCGGGACTGCCTCAGTCCTGCAGCCTGGCAAGCCCCGGCTCGGCGTTGAGCTTTTCGATCAGGGCAGCGCTCGTCTCCTGCGAGAGGGCTGTCAGCGGCGGCCTGACAATGGACCAGCGCCGGTCCTGCGTCATGACCGCAAGCAAGAGCTTCTGCGCCGGGATTGCGCCGTAACCGCCGACGATCTCGCGAAACCGCTTTGCGACCGAATAGGCCTCCCGGGCTGCATCCATATCCTGCGAATCGTATGAAGATACGATCCTAGAGATCATGGGCGCATTGAGATTGGCTGTCGCGCTGATGCAGCCGGGCGCGCCGCGCTCCAGCGCCTCAAGGAGCGGAAGCTCCGAGCCCGGATAGACGATCAGCCCTTCAATATCGAGCAGAGCTGAGGTGTTGTCCCAGTCGCCGGAGGAATCCTTGATGCCGACGATCCTGTCAGGGAAACGGTCGCGCAGCTCGCGGACGACCGCGACGGGAATGCCGACGCCTGCCACCTGCGGGATGTGATAGAGGAAGATATTCGGATGGCGGTGGCCGATCGCGCTAATAAGGCGGCTGAAATAGGCGGAAAGCCCCTCATCGGACACTTCCTTGTAATAGAACGGCGGCAGGACCATGACGCCTGCGCAGCCGCGCTCCAGACAGGCCGCGGACAGGCGCGCCGTATCTGCGACGTTGGTGAGGCCCGTGCCGGGAATGAGCCTGGCGGGATCGACGCCGCCGGCAATGAGCGCATCCAGCGCCGCGATACGCTCGTCGATTCCGATCGACAGCGCTTCGCCCGTCGTTCCGAACGGCGCAAGCGCAGCGCAACCATTGGAAAGCAGGCGGTGCGCGTGGGCCGTGAAGAGGTCATGCGCTATAGACCAGTCAGTGTCGAAAGGCGTAAGGATCGGCGCGATTACGCCTCTTTGCAGATGCGTCACGGTCATTGATGGCTCCCCGGCGCGGTTGCTGATTGCCGCAAGCCTACAGCCGGAGGCGCTGGCGCTCAACGCCGAACTTGGCCATGCCGGAACCGCCCGGATCAGGCGACAGACCGATAGATCCTGAAATCCATGGGACTGAACAGCCGAAGCTTCACGCGCTGCGCAAGGGGCGGCTCGATCAGGTCGAACAGGTTGTTCTGCGACAGCGCCGTATCGGCGGCAACGTTTTCGAGGATGACATAGATGCGCCGCGGGCTTTGCCGGTATGTGCCGCTCACATAGTCGATCACGCCTTCGATCATAGGCTCGCGCCATGCATTGGAGAAATAGACGATGCAGGGACGGTCAGGCATGACGATGCCGTCCACGTCGCCGCGATGCGCGTCGATATTGCGGCAGACCATACGGGAGCGCGGGTATTGCGCGATGTTCATCTGCAGGTCGTCGAACGTCTCGGGATCGTACTCGTAAGCAATGATCTGCTTGAAATTGTGCTTTGCGGCCAAGAGCGACGTCCTGCCACGCCCGGCGCGGACGTCTATGAATGCGAATTCGCGAAGATCGCCGGGCATGACCGACATCACCCAGTCGAAAGCCTTCGAAGGAACAGGGCCGTCATAATGAATGCCGCGCGCCGGAGCGGGGTCGATCACTTCCGCCTTGCGTGTCGGCACGAAGAACAGCGGCTCCAGCTTGCGGTCGCCGACGCGCGTATGGCCGAATACGAGAAGGCGGTTGTAACGGCGCCGGATCTCGCGGCGACGGAGATTCTTCGCAAGCCAAAGCCCGCTGTTCATTAAAGCCGGTATCGCCTTCGCACGCGCGCTTCTTGCTGAAGCCTTCACAGCGTCCATGCGCTTGCGCGAATTCTCCTTTCTGGCCTTCCGCTTTCTCTCCCGCGTCGAAGAAGCGGCTTGCAACGTGCCGCTGCCAAGCATGTCGGCGCGCTTGTGTGCGGTAGCGTCCCGGTTGGCGCTCTTCTCCAGTTCGACCGCGGCCGGCTCGATATCGGACCGGGCTTCATGCATTGGGTCGGCAACCGGGGGGCCGACCATCTCCCGGTATTTCGTCCTGCGAATGCGGGAGGTACCGTTGCGGTTTTCCTCGTAGGGAGTTTCATCGTCCCAGACCTGCGTTTCAGGCGGAGGAGGTTGATCGACATTGACCGGCGCGAGGGTCTCGCCTGCGCCGTTTTCAGGAAACCCGGAAAGATCCTTGCCGCGCGGGCCGGGCCGGCGCGGAATCCGTTCTCCGTTCAGCGCGCGCTGCGTCAGCTCGGTCAGCGATGGCTCGTCCTGCTGCGGGGGTAACGGCGCCACGTCTTCATAAGAAGCACGAGAGTAGCGGCTGAAACGCTGTGCAGGTTTCATGGGTCCGTCATTCGACATCGGACAATTTTCCTTCCCATCCGACCAGGCGGTCTGCTTGCGCCAAGGTCTTGAGCAGTCCGCTTCAGGCGGTTTCGCTGCTCTGCGGCTGCATATGTCAGCGTGAAACTGCCATAATGCGGAATCCGGCGTCAAAATCGCGGCAATATAATGACGCTGACCCTGACAGCTTAAGACAGGCCGCGGGATTCATTTCTGGTCCATCTCAATGCAGCGCGGGAAATACTTAATAACACTTTAAAAGACGCGATCAGAAATTCGGGATCATGAACTCATGCGGCAATGAACGATCCGCAGATGAATATTTTTCCATAAAAGATTGTGTTTTTACAACAGCACAATCGAACGGCCTGTACGAAATGGAAGGACGGGCCTTGCGGCCCGTCAAAGCCTGCGTACTGCCGGGACGACTCAGTTTTTCGACTTGTCGACCAGCGCGCCTTCGGAAATCCACGGCATCATCGCACGCAGCTTCTTGCCTGTCTCCTCTATAGGGTGAGCCGACATTTTCGCGCGCTGCGCCTTGAAGCTGGTCTGATTGACGCGGTTCTCCAGCATCCAGTCACGGGTGAAGCGGCCCGTCTGAATGTCGGTCAGCGCTTCCTTCATGCGGGCCTTGGTCTCGGCGGTGATGATGCGCGGGCCGGTGACGTATTCGCCATATTCGGCGGTGTTCGAGATCGAATAGTTCATGTTCGCGATGCCGCCTTCATAGATCAGGTCTACGATCAGCTTGACCTCGTGAACGCACTCGAAATAGGCCATTTCGGGCGAGTAGCCGGCCTCGACAAGCGTTTCGAAGCCTGCGCGCATCAACTCGACAAGGCCGCCGCACAGCACGGTCTGCTCGCCGAACAGGTCGGTCTCGCATTCTTCCTTGAAGGTCGTCTCGATGATCCCCGCGCGTCCGCCGCCGATCGCCGAGGCATAGGACAGCGCGACATCGTGGACATTGCCGCTCGAATCCTGGGCGATTGCGATCAGGCAGGGCACGCCCGCGCCGCGCTTGTATTCGGAGCGCACCGTGTGGCCTGGCCCTTTCGGCGCGACCATCGCCACGTCGATGCCGGCGCGCGGCTCGATCAGGTTGAAATGCACGTTCAGGCCATGCGCGAAGAACAGCGCGGCGCCGTCCTTCATCGTCCTGTGAAGGTGCTCGTTGTAAATGTCGGCCTGCAATTCGTCCGGCGTCAGCATCATGACGACATCGGCCCATGCGCCGGCTTCCGCAACGCTGATGACTTTCAATCCCTCGCCTTCGGCTTTCTTCGCCGAGCCCGATCCTGGGCGCAGCGCGACCGCTACCTCGGCCACTCCGGAATCGCGCAGGTTAAGCGCATGAGCGTGGCCCTGGGAGCCATAGCCGACAATGGCGACTTTCTTGCCCTTGATGAGATTGAGATCGGCGTCGCGGTCATAATAAACACGCATGATTATCCTCCCTGGGTTCGAGGCTTGAATTTCAGTTCTACGGCTTTTTCGGGGAGGCCAGGCAGGGTCAGCCCCTTGAGCTGTGTGCCGGTTTTATAGCGGATGAAATGGCGCAATCAAAGGTTTAGATTGCCGGATGAAACGCAGCCGGAGCGACAGGCTGGCAGGCCGGAGATCAGAATGAGACATGGAGGCGATCTATCGCAGGCGGCAGAGGCGTTTGGTGGGAGCGGCGAAGACTGGCTCGACCTTTCGACCGGCATCAATCCTGTGCCTTATCCGTTCAGGCGGCCGAGCGCTGAAAGCTGGCAAAAACTGCCTCAATCGGACGCGCTGGCCGGGCTGATCGAGGCTGCGCGGACCGCTTACGGCGCACCGATAAGTGCCGCCGTCGCCGCCGCGCCGGGAACGCAGATGTTGATCCAGCTTCTGCCGGTGGCCTTTCCAGCGCAAAAGGTTGCGGTCGTCGGACCGACCTACAGCGAGCACGCTCTCTGCTGGCGGGCGGCGGGGGCTGAGGTTGTGGCGATTGACGATCTGGCCGGTGCAACTGGAATGGTGTTCGGCGCAGGAGGCGATATTCTGTCGTCCCGGAAGCCTGAAGGGCTGTCCGGGATCCATCGCCCACAAGCTGGTGCTCTGCCCGGCGCTGATATGAGTGGATCCCGGCTCTTCGGCCGGGACGACAACAAGAACGATTTCGGAAATGCCGCTGAAATGTGCAGTGTCGTGGTCGCTGTCAATCCTAATAACCCCGACGGACGGAGCTGGACGCCGGAGCATGTGCTCGCTTGCGCCGATGAAATGGCGCAGCGGGGCGGGCTGCTGATCGTCGATGAAGCCTTTGCCGATGTGAAGCATGAGGTCAGTGTTACACCCCATGCGGGTCGAGAAGGGCTTGTCGTGATGCGCTCGTTCGGCAAGTTCTTCGGGCTGGCCGGCGTCAGGCTTGGATTCGCTCTGGGGCCACAGGCGCTGATTGCGCGGCTTGCGGAACTGCTTGGCCCGTGGGCGATCTCCGGTCCCGCCATCGAAATCGGTGCGCAGGCTTTGCGCGATACGGAATGGCAAAACCGGGCGCGGATGCGTTGCGCCGAAACAGCGGCGCGGCTCGATGCGTTGCTGGCGGATGCGGGCTTCGAAATCGTCGGCGGCACGCCGCTATTCCGCCTCGCGCAGCATGAGCAGGCGCAGGACATTCATCGCGATCTTGCGCGGCAGGGCATCTGGGTCCGCCGTTTCGACGAGCACCGCCATTGGCTCCGCTTCGGGCTGCCCGGCGGCGAGGGCGAGTTCAAGAGGCTCGCCGCCGCGCTTTCCTGAAAAACGGGTTGCACGCCGTCCCGTGTGCGACGCAGCACGAAGCGGTGCTTCACAGATACAGGACGGCGTGTCGGTGGTTACGGATGACGATCAGAACCGCGCGCGCAGCCCGACATAGCCCGAGCGTCCCGCCGTGCCGAAATCCTTGATCTCCTCGTATTCGGCGTCGAACACATTCTCGGCCCGGAAATAGAGCTGGGCGCTCTCGGTCAGATCGTAGCTGCCACTGAGATCGACACGGATATAGTCGTCGAGCAGATCGCGCTCGTTGCTGCGGTTGAAGCGCTCACCGACATAGATGGCGCTCGCGGTGATGGAAATGCCTTCCGCCGGTTGAAGTGTCGCGCTCATGTTGAATGTGTGTTCAGGACGGCGGGCGAGAGCGAGCCCGGTATTGGCGTCAATGGCGTCCAGCCAGGTATAAGCGCCCCGGAGCGTCAGCCAGTCAGCCGCGAACCAGCTTGCGGACAATTCGACCCCGTCGATCTCGGCCTTGGCGACATTGTCGAAAGTGCAGGGAAAGCCGCCTGAGCAATTGATAAGGTTTTCGATGTCATTCGAGAAGTAGGTGCCTGAAATCATGACCGCGCCGTCGCGCAAGTCCTGATCGACGCCGAGATCGAACCCTTTGCTGGTCTCGACTTCAAGATCAGGATTGCCTTTTGCGAAGCCGGAATCTTCGAAACGCTGCTGGATCGTCGGGGCTTTCGCGCCGGTGCCGTAGCTGGCGCGCAGCTTCGTGCCCGATGACGGGATGCGGTACGCGGCGGTCAGCCGGTAGGTCGTCTCGGTCGCGAGATCGCCAAATTCGTCCATCCGCACCGCGCCGGTAAAACTCAGATCGTCGGCCGGGTTGAAGCTGTAGAGCGCGAAGGCCGAGCGCCACGTCTCGGTGACATCATAGCGCGGCACGGTACCGATAATAGCAACTTCGTCGGACGCCGCTCCGCTTTGCTCGTCGATCTTGCCGCCGAACACCAGCCGGTCGGTTCCACGCACGATTAGATCGCCCTGATATTCAAGCCCGTGGCTCACCCCCTCGAAAACGCTTGTGCCCGGAGAGCCGCCGAACCCGTCATCATCGAAGAAGTCTCGATCCGACCGAGTAATGAAAGCGGTGAGCTTGTTGGTGAAGCCGCCGTTCAGAAGGTCGAAGCGCGCCGTCGCGGAAGCGAGCGTCAACAGCCGTTCGACGTTGTCTGTTGAGTCGCGTCCTGATGAAAGCCCGACGCTGTCCAGTTCCGCATCGACCCTGTAGCGTCCCCCTGTGATCGTCAGGCCGAAATCTGGTGTGGGATCGTAATCCAGCCGCGCATGAATGGATTGCTTGCGCGTGGCGTCTTCTTCCGTGCCGTCCGCAAAGCGCGAGAAACCGGATGTGCGGAAGTTCGACGCCGCGACGGAGACGCTGATATCGTCCTGCGTTGCGCTTGCATAGGCGCGCTGGGCGAAGGTCTTGTATCTCCCGCCCTCGACTTCGGTAACAGTCTCGGTCTCGCCCGGCAGAGCCTTCCGCGTAATGATATTGATCACGCCGCCGATGGCGTCGCTGCCATAGACCCCGGATTGCGGCCCGCGGATGATCTCGATGCGCTCGACATTGGCCAGCGTAAAGACAGAAAAGTCGAACTCGCTTCCCGTGCTGGCCGGATCGTTGATGCGGATGCCGTCGATCATGACGAGCGTCTGATCCCCGTCTGCGCCGCGGATGGAAACCGAGGCCGTTCCGCCGATCCCGCCGGACTGGAATAAGTTCAAGCCCGGCACGGTTTCAAGTAATTGCACGACATTTTCCGCCGGCGACTTTTCGATTTGCTCACGCGAAATGATCGTCACCGCGCTGCCGGATTTGCCCGCCTCCTGTTCGAAGCGGCTAACGGTCACGATGATCGGTTCCAACTCGATCGGCGTCTGGGCCGACAGGGTATGAGAGAAGATTGCGCAAAGCGCAAAAGACGCGCAAAAACATGCGCGTGGAGTGATGAACAACATGTTAGACCTCTGATCCGATGAGTCTTGCCGTCAGGCACCCGCCACGATATGTGTCACGGGAAAACAGGTTCAGAGCTAACATGGCGCTTGCCGGATCGCGAGTCGGGAGCAGTACGCGGGCTGCGATTCACCTCGCCGCTGTGGCTATCCTGTTGATCGCCTCGCTTTCGGCCGCCGCACAGAGCGGTCCGTCGGCATCCAGGCCGTCGCGGATCGTCTCGATCAACGCCTGCACCGATCAGCTTCTTTACGCCCTTGCGGACCGGAGCCAGATCGCGGCGCTAACGCGCTACGCCGCGCAGGACGATTATTCGATCTTCGCCGGCGAAATTGCCGCCAGCGGTCTGCCCCTTATCAGAGGCGGCGCGGAAGAAGTACTTACGCTTAAGCCGGATCTTGTCCTTGCCGGCACATTTACGCGGCGGGCGACGCGCCAGTTGCTCGAAAACCAGGGGCTGCGCATGGAGCTTTTCCCGCCTGCGCGGACGGTCGAGGAAACGCGGCGGATGATCTTACATGCGGCGCGGATTTTCGGCCACCCGGAGCGAGGCGAGGCGCTCGTCGCCAGAATCGACGCCGCGCTCGACGCTGCGCCCGGCATGAGAGCGCGCGATCTGAGTGTCCTCCAATATCAGCGCCGGGGTTTCGTCTCGGGTCCCGAAACTCTCATCGGGGACGTTTTGAGCCGGCTCGGCGTGCGAAACGCCGCGGAGGAACTCGGCGTAGGCCAGCTCGGGCGCGCTCCGCTGGAGATCGCGATCAAGGCGCGGGCCGATGGGCTGATCCTGTTCGATCCCGCCGAGACGGCGACGGATCAGGGCGCGGCGATGCTTCTCCATCCAGCGCTCCGGCGCATCTATCCCGCCGAGCGGCGCATCTCCATTCCGGGACGGCTTTTCATCTGCGCCGGTCCCGCGCTTCCGGAGGCGATCGCGGAGCTTCAAGACCGGCTCGCCGGGCTGCGGCCGGGCGCCGGGACGCGTTGATGCTGCTCTACGACCTGAATGCGGCGGCCATCCTCGTCTTCGCTCTGGCGCTGGATGCCGCCATCGGCGATCCGGGATGGCTCTGGCGCCGCGCGCCGCATCCCGCCGTTCTTTTCGGAATGCTGATCGAATGGCTTGAGTCGCGTCTGAACTCCGCATCAGCGCCGTTCACTGGATGGCTGCAGGCCAGAAGGGCCGGCGGAACCCCGGAAATGGCGTTGCGAGACGCCGGGACCGTGGCGACGGCCGCGCTCGTGGTTCTTGGCGGCGCTGTTGGCGCTGGCCTCCACTGGCTTTTCATGCAGCATCCAGCCGGGATCGCTGCGGAGATCGCGATTGTCGCCATACTGCTCGCCCAGCGCAGCCTTCATGAGCATGTGAGCGCGGTTGCGGCAGGCTTTCGCGAGGGCGGGCTGGAGGCTGCGCGAGAGGCGGTATCGCTCGTTGTGGGGCGCGATCCGGACAGGCTGGACCGTGCAGGGATATGCCGCGCCGCGATAGAAACGACGGCAGAGAATTTCTCCGACGGGGTGGTCGCCCCGGCCTTCTGGTATCTGGCCGCCGGCCTGCCGGGCATTCTGATCTACAAGGCGGTCAACACTGCAGACAGCATGATCGGTCATCGGACGCCGCGATACGAGCATTTCGGCTGGGCCGCGGCGAAGCTCGATGACGCCATGAATTTCATCCCCGCCCGGCTTTCGGCTTTCTTCATCCTGGCCGCGTCGCTGCTGCCCGATTTCAATGCGCGGAACGCTCTTGCCGCAGTGAAAGCCGATGCGCGCCAGCACCGTTCGCCGAATGCCGGCTGGCCCGAGGCGGCGATGGCCGGCGCGCTGGATCTGGCGCTGGCCGGACCGCGCGTCTACGCGAGCGGCACAGTCGATGACGCCTGGATGAACGCGGGTGGCAGCCGGGACGCTCAGCCGTCCGACATCGGGAGGGGGCTGGCTCTTTTCACCGCAGCCTGCAAGGCGCATTTCGGATTTGCCGTACTCATCGCGATTGGCTTTGCGGCGGCGGCTTAGCGACCTTCCGCGATCCCTTGAATTGTCTCGATATCCAGATGAGCCTCAAGATGATCCGCCAGCTGATCGAGTGTTGTCTCTATAATTTCCTTGTAGAAAAGTCCGTTGTCAGCGCGCGATCCCATACGCTCAAGGAATGCGCCGCGGAAATCGTCGCTTCCGAATAATCCGTGCACGTAACACCCCATCACCCGCCCATCCGCGCTGACCGCGCCGTCCGGCTCGCCTTCGACGTTCAGCCAGGGACGCTGTGTGGCGGGGCCGTCAGTTCTGCCCAGATGTATTTCATAGCCAGTCACGGGAAGGCCGGAGGCTATTTCGGCGCCCGAAACCGGCCTGACCCGCTTCTCGGCCGTAAGAACGGTCATGATGTCGAGCAATCCCAGCCCCGGATGCTCGCCACTGCTGCCCTCGACGCCATCGAGATCGGCAATGGAGCGTCCCAGCATCTGATAGCCCCCGCAGATGCCTACGACAAATCCGCCATGCCGGACATGGGATGCGATGTCGATGTCCCAGCCTTCGCGGCGGAGTCCGGCCAGATCGTCTATGGTCGATTTCGAACCGGGCAGAAAGATGAGATCGGCGTCACGCGGCAGCGGGCGACCGGGCTGCGCGAATTCGATCGAGACGTCCGGCTCCAGCTTCAGAGGGTCGAGATCGTCGAAATTCGCGATCCGCGAGATGACAGGCACGACAATCCTGAACCGCTTCCGGCCAGCGGGACGCGCCATGCTCCGAATATCCGCAGAATCCTCCGCAGGCAGACGGCTTGCGTTCTCGAACCAGGGTATGACGCCAAGGCCTGGCCAGTTCGTTCGCCGGGCGATCAGTCTCTCGCCATCAGAGAATAGCGAGACGTCGCCCCGAAACTTGTTGATGAGGAACCCCTTGATCCGCGCCTTGTCGGCTTCGGGCAACAGCGTATGCGTGCCAACGAGGTTAGCGATGACGCCGCCGCGTTCGATGTCGCCCGCCAGGATTACCGGCACATCCGCAGCCTCTGCGAAACCCATATTGGCGATATCGCCCTCGCGAAGATTGACCTCGGCGGGGCTGCCTGCACCCTCGATGATGACGAGATCGGCGTCACGGGACAGGATCCGGTAGCTTTCCAGCACGCGTGGAAGCAACTCGGATTTACGCTTGCCGAATTCGCGCGCGCGCATCCGCCCGAAGCGGCGCCCCTGCACGATGATCTGGCTGAGCGAATCCGCTTCCGGTTTCAGGAGCACAGGATTCATATGCACGCTGAGCGGGACGCCTGCCGCTTGCGCCTGCAGCGCCTGCGCGCGTCCGATTTCGCCGCCATCGGGTGTTGCAGCAGCGTTATTCGACATGTTCTGCGGCTTGAACGGGCGCACGGCCAGCCCGCGTCTGGCGAAGATTCGGCACATCCCGGCCACGATCAGAGACTTGCCGACATTCGAGCCGGTTCCCTGGATCATGATTGCGGGCGTGCGCAGTTTTCGATCCACGGCCTAGAACTCGATGCCCGCCTGCGCCTTGACGCCCGACCGGAACGGATGCTTGACGAGCGTCATCTCCGTCGCCAGGTCGGCCAGTTCCAGCAATCCGTCCGGCGCGTTACGCCCTGTGACGATGACATGCGTGTCCTTCGGCTTTTCCTCGGCGAGAAAACTCAGCACATCTTCGAGCGGGATATAGTCGTAGCGCAGCGCAATGTTCATCTCGTCGAGCAGCACCAGCCTTACTGCAGGATCGCGTATCAGCTCTTTCGCCTTGTCCCAGGCCGCGGCCGCCATCGCCATGTCGCGCTCGCGATCCTGAGTTTCCCAGGTAAAGCCTTCGCCCATCGTGTGGAACTGGCAGACGCCGGAAAAATGCTCCGTAATCAGGCGGCGCTCGCCCGTGTCCATGCCGCCCTTGATGAATTGCACGACGGCGCAGGGCATTCCATGCGCGATCGCCCGGAACACCATGCCGAAGGCCGCTGTCGATTTGCCCTTGCCCTTGCCCGTATGGACAATGACGAGCCCGCGCGTCTCGGTCTTGGTCGCCATGATCTTGTCGCGCGCGGCTTTCTTCTTGGCCATCTTCTCCGCATGGCGGGCCAGGTCGTCCGTCTTGGCGTCTTCGGTCATCGCTGCCTCCCTTACGGCGAACTCATTTCAAATGCAGCCTGATCTTGCCGGCAAGAATTTCGACAAGCTCGGCTTCCATGAAACTGTACAGATCCGGCACATCGAGGTTTATCACCTGCTTGCCGCGAATGGCGCCGCCGAATTTCGAGACTAGCTGCGTCTTGTGGCGGGGTTCCATGATAAAGATGATATCCGCCCATTCGATCTGCTCAATGGAGAGCCGATCGTCCGCATCGTCGCTCAATCCGCCGCAATCAGCCCGTACACCCCTTATTTGTGCAGAAATCTGCGCAGCGGTCGGGCCGCGCGCCCTGGCCCTGCCGGAAATGAACAGCGCACGGATCATACCCGGCATCCCGAAACAAGAGCGTCCAGCTCCATCGCCGCCGAATTGCTCTTCGGCGTCCAGAGGCCGCGTTCGATGGCGTCTGCGAAGCGGCCGGCAATATCGGCCAGCGCCGCGCCGTTATTCTCCGCAAGGAAATCACGTACTTCGCCATCGCCCAGATAAGCCTCGTAGAGAGCCTCGAAATGATGGTCGCCCACCGCGCCGGTCGTTGCGGCGAAGGCGTAGAGATAATCGACTGTCGCCGCGATCTCGAACGCGCCCTTGTAGCCATGACGCATCACGCCCGCGATCCATTTGGGATTTGCCGCGCGTCCGCGCACGACTCTGCCGATTTCCTCTTCGAGCGCGCGCACGACCGGACGTTCAGGCCGGGAATGGTCATTATGATATACCCGCACCGGAGCGCCTTTCAGCGCTTTCACCGACGCAGCAAGGCCGCCTTCAAACTGGTAATAGTCGTCACTGTCGAGGATGTCGTGTTCGCGGTTGTCCTGGTTGTGGAGTATGGCGTCGAGGTTGCTCAGCCTTCTCTCCAGGGTCTTGCGCTCTGCGCGCCCATCCAGGCCGGCGCCATATGCATACTGTCCCCAATGCAGATAGCTTTCGGCAAAATCAGCTTCGGTTTCCCAAAGGCCTTCGTCGATCAGCGTCTGCAGTCCCGCCCCATAGGCGCCTGGCATCGAGCCGAATATACGCGCGCTGGCGATGCGGACGGCGGCGGCCGGCGATGCGCCTTCCGCCCTCAGCCGGGCCGCTTCCCGCTTCGCGTTCTCCGCCAGCGGATTTTCGCCTTCGGGTTCATCCAGCGCGGCGACCGCCCGGACAGCGCTGTCGATGAGGTCGATCTGCGCGGGGAAGGCGTCGCGGAAGAAGCCGGAGACGCGGAATGTGAGATCGACTCGCGGACGCCCAAGCTTCGCCAGCGGGACGATCTCGAAACCGGTGACGCGGCGCGATGCCGGCTCCCATGTCGGCTTGACGCCCATCAGGGCGAGCGCCTGGGCAATATCGTCGCCGCCTGTTCGCATATTCGCCGTCCCCCAGGCGCTGAGCGCCATGGCGCGAGGCCAGTCGCCATGGTCCTGCACATAGCGTTCGACGACCAGTTCCGCCGATTTGCGGCCAAGTTCCCAGGCTGTAGGAGTCGGTAGGGCGCGGCTGTCGAGCGAATAGAAATTTCGCCCTGTAGGCAACACATCCGGTCGGCCGCGTGTCGGAGCGCCGGATGGACCCGGCGGCACGAAACGGCCGTTCAGGGCTGTGAGCAGGCCTTCGATTTCAGCATGGCCGCAGCGATCCAGATTAGGTGCGAGTGTTTCGCGGATCTCGTCCAGCACGGCTCCGGAGCGACGACTCTTCCACTCATCACCCGGTATGCCGGCGCATTGCAATATCTCGCAATCAGAGAGATCGGAAGATGCGGCGATGTCCGCAACAAGCCGCTGCGCCAGAATTTCCAGACGCTCGACCGTGTCGCCATTCGTCCTCCAGGGCGCGTCGTGCAAAGTGGAGAGAACGCCGGGACGCTGTCCGGTCCACGGCTCGCCGAGCTTGCAGGCAAGCGGATCGAAACCGTCCAGCCCGAGATCTGCGGCCAGCGCGGCGATCAGCGAAGCGTCCTCCGCCCGTACGCCACGCGGCGTGCGCGCCAGCGCCACCAGCAGATCCGTCCGTATGCGTCCTTCCGGTGATCGCCCGAATATATGCAGCCCGTCGCGGATCTGCATCTCCTTCAATTCGCAGAGATGGTTGTCGAGCGCCGCCAGCGCCTCTTCCTCTGTTGCGTCGGCAGCGATGCCGCAATCCTCGTTCAGCCCGAGCCGGGCGCTCGCCGCCAGGATAGCGCCCGCAAGATGGCGCCGCCGTGTCTCGTCGACGCCCGCAGCCTCGAAATACTCGTCGACAAGCGCCTCCAGTTCCTTGAGTTCGCCGTAGGTTTCGGCGCGCGTCATGGGCGGAGTCATGTGATCGACGATGACGGCGGAAGTCCGGCGCTTGGCCTGCGCGCCCTCGCCGGGATCGTTGACGATGAACGGGTAGATGTTAGGCATCGGACCGAGCGCAACCTCGGGATAGCACTCCTGCGACAGAGCCAGCGCCTTTCCGGGCAGCCATTCCAGATTGCCGTGTTTGCCGAGATGGATAACGGCTTGCGTCCCCGCGATTTCGCGCAGCCAGAGATAGAATGCGAAATAGCCGTGAGGCGGCACGAGCGCGGGGTCGTGATAGACGCCTTTCGGATCGAGATTATACCCGCGCGCGGGCTGGATGCCGGTAAATACGTTGCCGAAGCGCAGAACCGGGATGACGAAACCTTTGCCGATGCAGAATGGATCGCCTTCAGGCGGCCCCCAGCGCGCCGTAACGGCTTGCTGCACCGCCTCGGGGAGCCGCGAGAACGCTTCCAGATATTGCGCCAGCGGCAAGGTTTCACTTACGCGCCGTCCCTGCGCCGCTGCATTGGTCGGCCCTTCCGACAGCGCTTCGATCAGCGCGTTGCCGTTAGCCGGGATCCCGCCCGTCCGGTAGCCTTCAGCCTTCAGCGCGCGCAGTATTTCGATGGCGCTTTGCGGCGTGTCCAGCCCTACGCCATTGGCGAGCCGCGCATCCCTGTTCGGGTAGTTGGCGAGGATCAGCGCCAGCCTGCGATCTCCTGCCGGCGTGCGGCGCAACTTTGTCCAGTTAGCAGCCAGATCGGAGACGAAATCGACGCGGTCAGGCTTGGGCCGCGCCCGCGTCATGGGATATTGCGTCGCCTCGTCGAAGCCGCTGTCGGACCTGAAAGACACGGCGCGTGTCAGGATACGGCCGTCGATTTCGGGCAGCGCCACATGCATCGCGATGTAATGCGGCGACAAGCCACGCGCGCCCGCACCCCAGCTTTCCTCGCTCTCGCCGGAGAAGACGGCTTGCAGAACCATCGCGTCGAGCCCGGAGAACGGCGCATCGCCCCCGCCTCCATCTTTCAAGGATGCGGAGAAAGCCGTGCAGTTCAGGATAATATCCGGCGGAGCGCCCCTGAACAGCCTGCGGATCGTCTCTATGCTGAAAGCGTCGCGCAAGCTGCTCACATGGACCGGAAGCACGTTGAAGCCTCGCCTCCCGAGAGCCTCGATCAGCGCATCGACGGCGGCGAGGTCGCCGGATTGCATGAGCGCGCGGTAGAAGACAAGCGCAGCGACAGGGCGGCCTTCGCGCCAGTCCGGACATGCGCTGTGCCCCCCCGGATCAGGGCCGGCTCGTTCGCCCTCCGCCCGGTAAAGGCCTGCTCTCATGAGCGGACGCGCCGGTGGCGGCGGCTCAGCGCCGTGGAGCAGGGCGGCGAGGGCTTCAAGAAATCGCAGAGCGTTCTCCGGCCCGCCTTCGCACAAATATCTCCAGAGCGCTTCGCGCGTTTCATCTCCGACCCCGGACAGTCCGTCCAGCAACGGGTCGGGCCGGTCGTCTCCCGGCAGGACAACGAGACGGAACGCGCCGTCCGCCGCCATCTCCGTGAGACGTTCCAGTCCGTATGGCCAGTAGCTCCTGCCCCCGAGCAGCCGAAGCACGACGATGCGCGCGCCCGCGAGCGTTTTTTCGGCATACAGATCGACCGAGAAATTGTGCCTGAGCTGCATCAGATTGGCGAGACGCAGCGAAGGCGGGGACTGATGCTCTGCGAGCCTCCGATGCGCATCGGCCAGCAACCCCAGCTCACTGTCGGCTGACGACAGCACCACAATATCGCCGGGGTCCTGAGCGAGATCGCGCGGCTCGGCGCCATCGTCGATCATGCCGGACTGCGTGACCAGCAGATGCATCAGAAATGCCCGTCCAGGAAGGCGTCGACGGACTTGCATGTGTCGGGATAAAACAGCGCGCAGGGCGCGAAGACCCGCGGCAGCGTCCAGCCGTCAGGCAGTTCGTCACGAGCGCCGGAAAGAGAGCTGATCCATTCCGCATCGGGCTTGAAGATCTCGACACGGCCCAGGCCGGTTTCGACGATCAGATGTATCGCACGGGGACTGTCCTGTGCGCCGTCCGCGCCCCGCGAATCGTGGACGCGCGCAGCTTCCCCGCAGTGAAGAGACGCCGCCGGCCGCTGATCGTCAGTACGCAGATAATATCGGACCGCTAATTGCGGCGCGACGCCCAGATCGAAAAGACTCATCGCGCGGTAAGCGGGGCAGACCGCCGAGACGTCCGGCCTGCCTTGCGGCTGCGCTTCGCCCTTTCCAAGCACGACCCGCCCGCGCGGCAGTATGAGCGCGACGGCCTTCGGCCCCTTCACCTCAGAGGCGTCTCCAAATGCGACGGCGATCGTTTTGGGATGTTTCAGGAGCCTGATGGCGCCGCGTGCGGTAATCGCCGTGACGGCCTCGGGCGTGCTGACGATCTCGGCGTCATCATCCGCACCGATGCGGAAAGGCGCTTGCCCTCCGTCCGGACCAAGAGTCCAACTACCCCAACGCCGCCGTAATGTGCGTTCGATCAGGCGCCCGATTTCGTCCGGAGACCAGGGCAGACGGTAAGCGCTCAACGAGAGCGCCGCCCTGCGCGGCGGCAGATCGCTCCAGACCTTCAGCTTGAAAGCCGGCTCTGCATCCTGCCAGGCAGCGACTTCCTCGCCGGTGCGGGCGCAGCCACGGCAAAGCCCTGTCGCATCGTCCATGTCGCAGACTCCGATGCAAGGAGTCGGTACCGCCGCCGGCGCTGCGCTGATGGCCTCTGCAGCGCTCATGCGACGGCGCCCCCAAGCCTCGATGCGACCCTTTCGCGGTCAAGCCCCTTGACGCCGATAATGACGAGATGGCCGCCGCCGCGTTCATCCTCCCGGAGCGGACGGTCGAAATAGCTGTCTACGCGCGGACCGACGCCCTGGACTGCAAGCCGCATCGGCTTGTTCTCCACGGTCACGAAGCCCTTTGCGCGGAGCAACGGCATTTCTCCCGCCAAGTCGATAAGCGTTCTGGACAGCGCCCGCGGGTCCTCGATCGGTGGCATGGCGACGACGAAACTGTCGAAATCGTCATGGTCGTGATTGTCCACGCCCTCATGCTCATGATGCGAACGGCGGTTCTCCGCGTCTTCCTCCGCGCGCGCCCCCAGGCCTATCAGTATTTCAGCTGGAAGCTGGCCGCTCTGGCAGCGCACGATGCGCGCCGCCGGGCGTTTTTCGGATTCGATGATATCCGTCACGCGGGCGAATTCATTGTCGTCGACGAGATCGGTTTTGTTCACCACGACGAGATCGGCGCAGGAAAGCTGGTCCTCGAACAACTCGTGCAGCGGGCTTTCATGATCCAGCTTTTCATCGGTGATGCGCAGCGCATTTATCGCGGCTTCGTCATTGGCGAAACGCCCGTCGGCTACAGCGCGTGCGTCGATCACCGTCACAACGCCGTCAACGGTTACGCGGGCCCGAACCTCCGGCCAGTTGAAGACGCGTATCAGCGGCTGGGGCAGGGCGAGTCCCGATGTTTCGATCACGATATGATCCGGCGCAGGATCGCGCGCGATCAGCATCTGCATGGTCGGGACGAAATCGTCGGCGACCGTGCAGCAGATGCAGCCATTCGCCAGTTCGATGATATCGTCCGCGCCGCAGGCCTCGTCACCGCAATCGGTCAGCAGGCTGCGGTCCACGCCGACATCGCCGAACTCGTTGACGATCAGAGCGATTCGCCGCCCGCCCGCATTCTGCATCAGGTTGCGGATGAGCGTCGTCTTGCCCGCACCGAGAAAGCCGGTCACGATGGTTGCAGGGATGCGTTGCGCCATGATTTTTCTCCCGTTCTGCCGTTGTTGCAGGCGGCGGCTGTAGCCGCCGCCTTATTGGTTCAGGCGATGCCCGGGAAGATGAGACCCTCGATATTCTCGACGAGGAAAGCCAGGCCGAAACCGGCAATACCGCCACCCGCTATTCTGAGCGGAACTGTGTTGGCCGCCTGCCATGCGGCGCGCGCTCCAATGACGACGGCGGCGGCAATGACATACTGAGTCGCGGCAAAGCCGGCAAGGTAGGCGGCGAGCGGCGTCTGCTCAGCCCCGATGATGCCCTGTCCATAGGCCCAGCCGTGAAAAAGTCCCGCCAGGGCGAACAGTGCGCCGTAAAGCGATACCGGAACCGCCGCGCCCGACAGGATCAGCGCGCCGATGAGAACGACCGAGGCCGCGATGACGATTTCCGCAAGAGGAAGCGCGACGCCCTGCAGCATCAGGAAGCATCCGGCAAGCGTTCCGCCGACAAAGAGCAGCGGCATGAGGAAGCGTGCGCCGATGAACGCCGATGCGATGCCGATCGCGATGATGAAGGCGAGATGGTCGAAGCCGATGACTGGATGGGCTACGCCCGAAATCAGCCCCTGCACGAGCGTCGTCGGCGTTTCGCCGCCCATCGCATGATGCGCGAATGCGGGCGCGGTGGATAATAGAAGCAAGGCGGCGGTAAGACCGGCCTGCCGGTAA
This sequence comes from uncultured Hyphomicrobiaceae bacterium, assembly GCA_964407075.1. Lineage (GTDB taxonomy): Bacteria > Pseudomonadota > Alphaproteobacteria > Rhizobiales > Rhodomicrobiaceae > JAHQVI01. The sequence goes on along the minus strand of CAYOUE010000031.1, from coordinate 4,128 downwards.
GCATGGGACTTGCTGGAAGAAAACATCTGGACCTCCTGATGAGGAGGCGTCCATTGCGGCGGACGCAGCCCTTCCGAGGCTGCGAATGCGCGCTGCGGAACACCCCGTCCGAACACGTCTCAAGTCTCTCCGGCAGGTCTCCTGGCTTGCAGGTCGCTGCGTTGCCTCACCTTCCCGGCCTGATCGGCCAGTGGCGTAACGAGGTAACGCTCGCTGCGTACAGTCGCGGGGGCGGCCGCGGCATCGGATCCCGTAATGGTCAATCCTGCCCGCGTTCCCTTTTCATGCCCAGCACTTTGCGCTATTGGGCAACCGGATGCCAAACACTATGAGCGCCGGTTTGGTCTGTCAATCGCGCTGAATCCGGTTATGCTCGCGCTTCCCCGGCCGAAAGGGCTTTTCCATGGCTGACATGTATTCTTCCATTGCGGAGTTCAGGGCCGCTCTTTCCGATCTGCCGCCGGCGAACGAAAGCTGGAGAGACGCCGCCCGCGCCCGGCAGAGCGCGTTAACGAAACCGGCCGGATCGTTGGGCTGGCTTGAGGACTGCGCGATATTCCTCGCAGGTTGGGGCAATGAGCCTTCGCCGCGCGCGGACGATGCGCGCATCGTCGTTTTCGCCGCCAATCACGGCGTCACGGCGCGCGGCGTCAGCCCGTTTCCGCCAGAAGTGACCGAGCAGATGGTCGCTAATTTTAGTAATGGCGGCGCGGCGATCAACTCTCTGGCCCGCGCGTGCGGGGCTGCACTCGATATCGAGCCGATCGCGCTTGACCGGCCCACGGGCGACATTTCACGCGGCGCCGCGATGACCGAGGACGAGCTGCTCGAAGCGCTGAATATCGGCGCGCGCGCCGCATTGCGGGGCGGCGACCTGCTCGCATTCGGCGAGATGGGCATCGGCAACACCACCATAGCGGCGGCCCTCGCCGCGCGTTCGCTCGGCGGCTGCGGCGCGGATTGGGCGGGCCCCGGTGCCGGACTGGACTCCGAAGGCATCTCATTCAAGGCGGCGGTCATCGACGAAGCCCTGCATGTTCACCGGGATGGCGGCGCGGATGCGGCTGAGACATTGCGCCTGGTCGGCGGACGCGAAACGGCGGCCATCGCCGGGGCGACGCTCGCCGCCCGTCACATGCGCATCCCGGTCGTTCTCGACGGCTATGTCGCCAGTGCGAGCCTTGCCCCTCTCTTCAGGGACAATCCGGCGATCCTCGAACATTGCATCGCCGGGCACCGCTCCGCCGAACAGGCGCACGGGGCGCTGCTGGTGCGGTTCGGCCTCACCCCACTGCTCGATCTCGGCATGAGGCTGGGCGAAGGGACCGGCGCAGCGCTGGCGATTTCTCTCCTGAAGGCGGCGGCGCGCGCGCACAACGATATGGCGACATTCGAGGAGGCGCGCGTTGCGAACAGGACGGACATACGGCCTTGAGAAACCCGCAGTTGCAGTCGGGGCGGGCTCGCAGGCTGTTGGAGGAAACCGCCCTCGCCATAGGCCTTCTGACACGATTTCCGCTTCCGGCTTTCGAAATCCGCAGCACCGCGACGATCGCCTCGGCCTTCTGGGCCTTTCCGCTCGCAGGAGCCGCGGTGGGCTTCGCAGGCGCGGCCGCGTTCTGGCTGGCGAGCGCTCTGAATCTCGGCGCGGCCGTTGCCGCCATTCTCGCGATTGCGGCGGCGCTGATCGCCACGGGGGCCTTGCATGAAGACGGCCTTGCCGATTTCTGGGACGGACTTGGCGGCGGCGCGACGCGCGAGGCGCGGCTCGACATCATGTGGGACAGCCGGATCGGCGTTTACGGCGCGCTCGCCCTTGTCGCGGCCCTCGGCCTGCAAGCCGCGCTTCTCCTCCGCATTTACGAAGGCGCAGGTCTGGGCGGCGCGCTCCCGGCGCTGGTTGCGGCAGAGGCCGCAGCGCGCGCTGCTATCGCCTTGCCCGCCGGGCTCCTGCCGCCTGCGCGCGCCGACGGGTTCGGCAGGACCATGACGGGTTTGAACCCGGCGGCGTGGATTTTCGGCGTGCTGATTGGATGCGCGCTTTCGGTGGTCTGGCTCGGCGGCGCGGGGCTGGCGGTGATCGCGGGCGTGGCGGCCGGTGCCGCGGCGGTCACGGCCCTCGCTCGCCGCTATCTCGGCGGCTATACCGGCGACGTGCTTGGCGCGGCTGTGGTTATGGCCCGGCTTTGCGGTCTTGGAGCGGCGGCGATGGCGATGACCTCATGACGGCGCGGACGACGCTCATTCTCGGCGGGGCGCGCTCCGGCAAGACGCGCCGCGCGCTCGCGCTCTGCGAACCGTTCCCCGAGCGCTGGTATATCGCCACCGCCGAAGCGCTGGACGAGGAAATGGCCGCGCGCATCGCCGCGCACCGGGCCGAGCGCGGGCAAGGCTGGAAGACTGTCGAAACGCCTCTGGGCCTGCCCGATGCCATTCGCGCCCTGCCCGCAGGCGACGCCATCGCCGTTGCAGACTGCCTGACGCTCTGGCTGTCCAACCTCATGCATTCAGGCGCCGATGTGGAGCAGGCAACCGCGGACCTGTGCGATGCGATCGCACGTGCACCTTGCCATCTTGTGCTGGTGTCCAACGAAACCGGCCTCGGCCTCGTGCCGGAGACCCCGCTCGGCCGGACTTTCCGCGACCGGCAGGGGCTGCTCAATCAAGCCGTGGCGACGGCGGCTGAAAGCGTGGAATTCGTCGTGGCCGGGTTGCCGATGAAGCTGAAGTAGCCTTCCGCAAAGGCGCGCACGGCTTGTGCAGCGGCCTGTCAGGATTTATCTATTGCGCAATGGATTTCAGATTCCATCCGTGATAATTCTCCATACATTGCAGAGCAATAATGAGATTCTGGACGACATTTTCTTTTCCGCAAATGGTGCCGGGCGCATAGCTCAGTTGGTAGAGCAGCTGACTCTTAATCAGCGGGTCCAAGGTTCGAATCCTTGTGCGCCCACCAATAAAATCAATACCTTAGGCAAGTGATTGATCTGTGGAATTAAGTATAGCTATCGTGCAAATCCCTTTGGAACTGGTGTCACTCTGTGGCGCAGGCCACCGTCATTCGCGAGAATCGCTAAAGTGTCGGAAATGCGGACGCCGCAGTCATTCATTCTGTAGCAAGCTGCTCGCGCTCGTAGCCGTATAGCCGTTTCCGCGGCCCCGATTCTTATCACTATGAAGATGCGAGCAACATTATTCTGATCGCGAAATAGCCTGTCGCAGAGAGAGTTGAACTCTTCCATGCAAGCAAAGCATCAGCATGACATCGGACACGCCAGTTACGGCATTGGCGTGTGAAACTGCCTCTTCCGTGCCACCGATAAATTACGCCTGATTTGCAAAGCCGCGATACTAACGGTTTACACCCACGGACGGATTTTTCACAGCGATGTTTTTAACCGTCTGGTTCATTTCGTTGACATAATTAACTATTCGGTACAATATAAATCCGTCCGGTCCGTACAGGTGAATCGCCGGCGGGCGTTTCCATAAGAAGTGGGCTCGCTGCAGACACCAAGGGCGGTCCGCCGGACGATGTGCCGTTTCAGCAGGAGCTGGGCGTGTTCGATTTTTCTGGTGACGTGCTGATCGAAGACGAATTCCTTCGTGATGGGCTGCAAAACGAAGAACGGTGCTTTACCGTCGAAGAGAGGCTTGATTTCCTCTCTGCCTTGGAAAATGCGGGGGTGCGCCGCATCCAGATCGGCTCGTTCGTACATCCGGAATGGGTGCCGCAAATGGCGTGTACGGACGAACTTTTCGAGCGCATCGAACCGAAGGACGGCATCGTCTATTCCGCGCTGGTCTTGAACGATAACGGCCTCAAGCGCGCCGTTGCCGCCGGGGTGAAGCACCTCTCGATCTCGATTTCCGCCAGCGAGACTCACTCCAGGAACAACACCAACCGCACGGTGGATGAGGCACGCGCGGCGATAGTCCCCGTTCTCGAAAAAGCCCTTGCTGCAGGCATTGAGGTGCGTGCCGGAATTCAGTCCGCCCTTGGCTGCGGCTTCGAGGGCAAGATCGCTCCGGAAAAAGTCGTCCGCATCGCCCTCATTTATGCAGCCCTTGGCGTCAAGGAAGTCAACATCGCCGACACGGCCGGGCTGGCCAATCCGAGGCAGG
>CAYOUE010000030.1:9490-24256 GCA_964407075.1 uncultured Hyphomicrobiaceae bacterium | reverse complement strand
TAAGCTTCCTCGTGAGCCTTCTGCTCGGCGCGAGCGCGCTGCTGTTTTCGTTCAGTGTCGCGACGATCCCGGATGAGCGCATGGACAGGGTCATGACCTCGATCTGGCCGGAGACCATCGAAAGCCGCGCCGTGGACGGCCTTGCGCCAAGGCAAGCCTTCCTGCCGACAGCCCGGCTGTTCGAGGCTGGCGTCGACATGCTTTCGGGGAAGCCGTCGGGCCTCTTCGGCCGCAATCTGATCGTCACGGATCAGGATATGGTCCGGGACAGCGAAACAGATCCGGGCGCGACGAGCGTCAATCTGCGGAAACGCGATCTGCGCTACGGCGTATTCGACCGCTCCGACCTGCGGCAGGCGGATTTGACCGCGGCGGTGCTGACCGGCGCGAGCCTGCGCGAGACGATTCTCCATGAGGTGAAAGCGGAGCAGGCGTTCATGATCGGCGCCGATCTGAGCAGCGCCAGGTTCGTCCCGCAGGCAAGCGGGGGGCGGGCCTACAATCCCGTCAGTCTGAGCGGTGCAGACCTGCGCGGAGCCAATCTCTCAGGCACGATGCTGATCGGGGTCAATCTTCAGAATGCGCGGCTTGAAGGCGCGATCATGACCGGCGCACAACTGGACGCCGGGCAGCGCGAAGAAGCCGAACGGCAAGGTGCGAAATTTTAAGCTGCCCTGACCTCAGGGCCCTTCCGGGCATTTACGGCTTTATGACTTCGACCTGCTGCTTGTCGCCGACGCCGACCGCGAATTTGGCCACGAACTCGCGCCCTCCATGTTCGACGCGGACAGAGTAGTCTCCTGCAGCAAGGACATGGGTCGGAAATGCGCCGCCGCTCTTGCGGACCAGTTCGCCGTTGCCGGAATAAATGTGCCAGATCGTATCGGCCAGAGCCTCGCCGCCCTGGCGTTCGACGAGCCGGAATGTGACCTTTCCGGCCTGATGGTCGATGGTCGCCTCGGTCAGCTTGCCCGGCTCCACTGCAACATCGACCTCCATCACGGAATTCGCATCGCCATACCGGCTCAGCACGCGGTAGGTTCCGCTGTTCAGCCTCAGCACAACGCCGGATTTGGCCCCCGCGATAACCCGGCGCTTGTTGCCGAACTGATCCGTTTCCTCCGAGAAGACATCGAAGCGCAGCGCATTTTCCGCGATCAGCGGCTCATTGGCGAGTGTCGCATAGAGCCGCAATCCGCCAGCCTGAAGATTGAGCGTGTCCTCCACGCGCCGGCCGGGCCAGACGGTCACGCGCTTGGTGACGTGAGCCTGTCCATAAGAGGCATTGACGAGATATTCGCCAGGCGGGAGCGTCACCGCGATCTGCGAGTCCTCGAAGCGGTGCAGAAGCTTGTAGCTGCCGTCCTCCTCGACCTCGATGCCGTAGACGCGCCAGATCAGACCGCTGGTGAGCGGGGCGGCAGACTGGGCGAGCACAGCCGAGAGGACCAGCGTTCCGGGATCGTCCGACAGGAAGGCTGAGCCCGGGCCGGCGGCCTGACCGTCCTCGCCTGCCAACTCACCGAAGGGCTGCGCCAGGACATCCCCCGGCAGGCCGAGCGAGGCAAGCTCGAACGCCTTGCGCACCGCTTCGTTCAGTTCCCCCGCCGAGGCTGCTGTCTGAAACGTGCCGCCGGTTTTCTCCGCAACGCAGGAGAGCGCCTGAAGCGGCTCCAGATCCTGCTCGGAGAATGCGATGACGTGAGCGACGGTATTCGGCGATTGCGTTTTCAGGGTTTCGGCTGCAGCGCACGGATCGGCCTTGCAGTCGTCCGTACTGTCGCTGATGAGAATGATGGAGCGCCCGCCTGCTTCCGTCTCGAACAGCTTGTCAGCGGCGGCGAGCGATGCGGCGATTGCGGCGGTGCCGTTCGGGCGGACCGAGGCTATGGCCTTGGCGTCGGCGTCAGCATCTATGGCGCCGACCGGCTTGAGCGTGTCGATCGATTCGCAGTTCTTGGTTTTCTGCGCGCCATAGGCGATCACGCCGAGATCGAGCCTGCCCGAATGCTCGCGGAGCATGGCGTCGACCGCGTCGCGCATGATCGACACTTTCGGCGCGCCTTCGATCTGCGCCCACATGCTGCCCGAGTGGTCGAGGAGCAGCACGGCCTCGTTTTCGCTCTGCGCGCGGGCGGTCGCGGACGCTGCCGCGACCCAGATCAAAGCCGCTGCGGCGCAGGCCCATGCGTTGGTATGGAAAGCGCCGGTTGTTCTGTTCATGGTCTTTGTTCAGTCCCCCTTGACGCGTTTCATGTGGCGGATCAACGAACCGTAATCTCGACAATTTGGTCGTTGTTGGACTGCGCATCAAAAACCTGCGTATACGTGTTCGAGCCATGTTGCGCCACGGCCTGGTAAGCGCCATCCTGAAGGATCAGTTCGGGTTCGGTATCCTGCGATATGACGACGGTGCCGGAGCCATTGTTCTTCACGGTCCATTTCACGGGACCGAGAGGCCGGCCTCCACTATGCGGCAAGAGCCGCAAACGCACCTTGCTGGCCTTGTGCTCGAAATCTATCTCGGTGACATTGCCGGGCCTGATCTCTATCTCGCTCGTCTGGCGCGCATTATGCCATCCGTACTGACTTTCGACGCGGTAGCGGCCGCTCGGCAGGAACAGGACCGGCGCGGCGACCGTGGATCGCAGGATTTCCCCTTGCTGAGGGCCGCCATTGTCCGGCAAGTGGCCATAAATGCGGTAGAGCACGTTACGGTCGAGCGGTTGCCCGCTGCCGGCAAGCAAGGAGCGCAGCCGCAGGCTACCGCCGTTCAGTACGAGTTGCCCCCGCTTGGCGTCCCCGGCTTCTACGGTCAGATCCGCTTCTGCCCGAGCCATCCCCAGAGCTGCTGCCATTCGGTAGCGTCCCGCCGGCAGGCTGAAGGTCGGCTCTGCAAGCTGGGAGCGTATGATTTCCCGGTTCTGGCCGGACTCGCCGGCTTCATAGACAAAAAATGTCGCGCCGTCGAGCGCAGCGCCGTCCTTGCGCGCATGGGCCGATAGCGTAACCTCGCCCATCTCCATCTGGATCTCGATTGTCAGCACCTGACCGGCCTCCGCGCTGACCTGCTGTTTTACCGAGGCGAGGCCGCGATGCGCCGTCAGTGCATAGCGTCCCGCAGGCACATGAAACACGGCTTCCGAAAGGCTCGACCGCACCAGATCTCCGTCAAACTCATCCCCTTCCGTCTCGCGCAGTGCATAGAACATCCCGTCCAGCTTCGGTCCGCCCGCCGCCGCGACCGCATGGACCTTAAGGGTGGCCGCGTTCAGCGAAAGAACCGGGTTGACGGGTTCCGCATCGGGAACGACGAATTCGCGCTGGCCCCTGGCGAGACCGTAAGTGGCCTCCGCAAGATAGCGTCCCGGCTTCAGCCTCAGCTCCGGCGCGCCGCCGCCTGCCCAGACAGGGGCCGCATCGGTTTCCACGCCTGTCTCGCCGCCCTCGTACACTTTCCAGTAGACGCCGTCGGACAAAGGCGGCTTCCCAGGTGCGAGCACGGCGGTAAGCTGCACATTTTCAGCGCTCAGAGGGTTTCTGCCGGGCAGTTCGGGGATGGAGGAGACCTGTGCGAGCGGTCCACCCGGCTCGGCGGCGAATGCGGCTTGCCCCGTGGCGAAAAAGCCGTAAAACGCCAATGCGAAAAACAGCCAAAGCGGGCGTTTCAACCGTTTACTGGGCATCGGCCTGATGAAGATAAATTTCCGGATATTTTCATTTCTCAGCTTTACGCCGGCTTGTCCAGTGCCCATTCAGGCTCTATTCAACTTGCTTGACGCCTAAGCGCGCCGGACCAGCCGCGGGCGGTTAACGGCCCGGGTCAGTTTCTCGCTATCGGGAAAAACGAAATGGATAACGACGCCATTGCCCTGCTTTCCGCCCGCCGATCCGTGCCGGCCAGCGCGCTCGGAGAACCTGGCCCGGACGCTGTGACGCTGGAGCGCCTGTTGACCATAGCCGCCAGAGTCCCCGATCACAAGAAGCTGGTGCCCTGGCGGTTCGTCGTTCTGCGCGGAGAGGCGCGCGCCGCGTTCGGAAAGCGGCTTGCGGAAATATGCGCCTTGCGCGAGCCGGACGCCTCCGGGATCAGACTGGAAACCGAACGAAACCGTTTCCTGCGCGCGCCGGTCGTGGTGGCGGTCGTCTCCTCGCCAGTGGAGCATCCGGCCTGTCCGGAGTGGGAACAAGTCCTGTCTGCCGGCGCGGTCTGCATGAATCTGCTTAACGCTGCCACTGCGATGGGGTACGGCACGCAGTGGATCACCGAATGGTACGGCTTCGACGAGAAGGTCGCTGCCGCCTTCGGCCTCGCAGATCATGAGCGCTTCGCGGGGTTCGTTTACATCGGGACGGCTGCGGAGCGGCCTGCGGACAGGGACCGGCCGGATCTTGCCCGGATCGTGCGCTTTCCGGATGCGCCCGCCGGCTGAGCGCAGTCAGCCTTGCGGGCGCTTGTGGATGAAGACCTGCCGTCTGCAGGATGCGACCAGCGCTCCGTCCTGATTGAAAGCCTCGTGATGCAGCTCGACAATGCCCGCATTCGGGCGAGAGGCGCTCTCGCGCTTGCCTGCAACGGTCGTGCGGACATGAACGGTGTCGCCGTGAAACAGCGGGTGAGTGAAGCGTACCTCGGTCATGCCGAGATTGGCGATGGTGGTGCCCAGCGTTATGTGATTGACGGATATGCCGATCATCAGACCGAGTGTGAATAGCGAGTTCATGAGCGGCTGGCCGAACTCGGTTTGCGTTTCGCAATAATGACGGTCGATATGAAGCGGCTGCGGATTATGGGTCAGGCAGGAGAAGAAGGTGTTGTCGGCCTCCGTCACGGTCCGGCGGATCGGATGATCGTAGACGGCGCCTTCGGCAAATTCCTCGAAATATAACCCGGTCATTCCACCTCTCCCGGTCAGTAGCGGAACTGTTCCGCAATGATCCGCTCGTCAAGTTCGTGTCCCGGATCGAAGAGCAGCGTAAGGCCGATGTTCCGCTCCTCCCGGACATCGACCTTGAGCACGTCGCGGATTTCGGTGTGGTCGGCGACAGCGCTCATCGGGCGCTTTTCGGCGTCCAGCACGCTCACGCTCACTTGTGCGGAACTCGGCAGCAGCGCGCCGCGCCATCGCCGGGGCCGGAACGGGCTGATCGGGGTAAGCGCGAGCAGCGAGGCGTTTATCGGCAGGATCGGTCCTCCGACCGAAAAATTATAGGCGGTGCTGCCGGCCGGAGTCGAGACCAGCAGGCCATCGCAGATCAACTCGCGGAGCCTGACCTGCCCGTCGATCGAGACCCTCAGCTGCGCGGCCTGATGCGTGAGGCGGAAGATCGAAACCTCGTTTATGGCGAGCGCTTCGCCTATGCCGCCATTCGCCATTTCCGCGCGCATCCTGAGAGGATGGATCACGGTCGGGCGGGCCTGCGCGAGACGATTGCGCAGATTGTCGTCGCGAAACTCGTTCATCAGGAAGCCGACCGATCCGCAATTCATGCCATAGATCGGGATTCGTCTTCCCATGAAGCTGTGGAGCGTCTGCAGCATCAGTCCGTCGCCGCCGAGCGCCACGACCACTTCGGCGTCATCTGGCGGGGCGTCGCCATAATCCTTCCGCAGCGTTTCAAGCGCAGCGCGGGCTTCCTTGCTGCTGCTGGCGACGAAATGAATTTTTTCGATTATCGTGTCTGGTTTGGCCGCCATTGAATGACCAGGTTGAGCATATGCAAAAGACGATCCACCCAGCTTCCGGCGAACCGAGCAGGACTGCAACCACCGATGCAGCTTTCCGCGACAGTGGTGTGGTTCTGGTTTACACTACATTCCCCGCCCCCGGCGATGCAAAAAAGGCCGCGCATGAGATCGTGCGAAAAAGGCTGGCGGCTTGCGCCAACATCTTCCCGGGCATGACGTCCGTGTATTTCTGGGAGGGCAAGGTCGAGGAAGGCGGCGAAACCGCCATGATTCTCAAGACCGCAAGGACAAGCAGCGAGGCGCTTCTGGCCGAGATCAGGCGTTTGCATCCTTATTCGACGCCTGCGCTGCTGACTCTGCCTGTGACTGGCGGCGGCGAGGACTTCCTGGAGTGGATTGTCGGCCAGTGCGGCGCGGGCGAAGTCGCCAAGGACGAATAATGGCGAAAATTTTACAATTCCGGCAAGAATAAGGCGGAGCTTGGGTCGTTGGTCATACACCGTTTTTCCACCGAAAAACGTGCAGATTTACCGCAGTCCGCGGATATCCGAACAGGTTTTCGTGACTTTGTGGAGTATTATGGAAAATCGGATGCGTTTTTGCGGCGGAATTATGACCCGCTTAAAAAAATTTGTTGCACAAGAAACACAGGATTCGCGTGTCGCTGTTAATTAGCAAATAAATTCAGTGGTTTAAGTAAAAATTCAGCGCGCTTGAAATAGCTTCGCCATGACGTCATTTTAAATGAAAGAGATTCTGGAGTTGAGCGAGATGGTTTTTCATCCACTCACAAAAATGGCGAAAACGGCTTTGGCGGCCTCCCTGCTTCTGGCTGGGAGTGCCGTATACGCCGCTGCATTTACCGAGACCCAGATCAGCCCGCCACCTGGGCAGGCTGCACAAGGTGTTCCCCAACAAAGTCTTAACGCCGAGCCGGCCGATACGCCGGATCCGTTGAGCCTCGCCCCGGGCGCTGGCGGTTCTGAGGAAACGGAATTGACCATTCCCGGATTGGGGCCGATCGGAAAGTTGCCCAAGCTTGATTTCGGCCTGGAACTGCTTTACGGCGATGGCGGCGAAGGGCCGGAGAACCGGATAGACAACAGGCAGGACGACGTGCTTATCAAGGGCAAGATCAGGCACCGTTTCTAAGGCTTTGAACATCATGGTTTCCAAGGCGGCGCGATGCCGCCTTTTTCGTTTCGGGAACAGGCTTGCATGAGCGGAGGGCGAATAGCGGCATTTGGAGTTCACGCCTTCACGGCGCTCGGCGCCGTCCTGGGATTTCAGGCACTCCTGGAAGCGGCAGCGCATCGCTGGGAAAACGCTTTCGCCTGGCTGGGCGCGGCGCTTGTCGTCGACGCGCTGGACGGTCCGCTTGCGCGCCGGGTTGGCGTCGGGAGACAGCTCCCCCGTTTCTCCGGCGAACGCCTCGATCTCATCATAGATTACGTCACTTACGTCCTGGTGCCCGTGTTCATCATCCATGAAGCCGGTCTAATGCCGGACGGACTGGCCTGGAGCGCCGCGGCGATCATTCTGCTCACCTCGCTGTTTCATTTCATCGACAATGAAAGCAAAACCGATGACGGCTTTTTCGTCGGTTTTCCTGCGCTTTGGAACGGAGTCGCATTCTACATGCTGGTCTTCGCGCTTCCTGGCGCTGTGAACCTTGCAATCGTGCTCGGCCTTGCGGCGCTGACATTCGTCCCGTTGAAATGGGTCCATCCGGTTCGAGCGGCTCGCCTTCGTCCGGTCACGCTTGCTGTTGTCGGCGCGTGGGCTGCGGCTTCGGTCGCCGCGCTCGTACAGGGCTTCCCGGCAAATATCGCGGTGCAAGCGGTCATCGCTCTGACCAGCCTCTACTTGATCGCGCTGGGCCTCCAAAGGAGCTTGGGAAGCGGCGAACCGAAAGGGCGTGGCATGTAGACCGCTCAGCTGAAGTCAATACGCCAGGATTGCCTCATGGGGGCTTTCCCGGCGGCAGTTAAGGCTATATTGCTTGGCGTTAGCAGAATTTTGCGCAGGGCGCGGCGCGCTTGAGGAGATACCCCTGTGGAGCTTCTACTGGACCCGAACGTATGGGCAAGTTTTCTTGCACTGAGCGTGCTGGAAATCGTACTCGGTATCGACAACGTCATTTTCCTGTCCATCGTCACCGAAAAACTCCCGGCCGCCCAGGCGCGACGCGCGCGCCAGATCGGCCTTGCCCTTGCGCTCATATTCCGCATTCTCATGCTTCTGTCGATCTTCTGGATCATGGGCATGACGCAGCCGATGTTCACCGTATTCGGCCTCGGAATCTCCGTACGCGACCTGATTCTGATAGCTGGAGGCATTTTCCTGATCGTGAAGGCGACTCAGGAAATCCATGCCGAAATCGACGGTGACCCACACGATCATGAAAAGAGCGGATCGGCCGCTTCGATGGCGTTCAGCGCGGTCATTGCGCAGATCGTCGTCATCGACGCGATCTTTTCCATCGACTCGATCGTCACCGCTGTCGGAATGGCGCAGCATGTCGAAGTCATGATCGCGGCCGTCGTGCTGGCCATCGGGGTCATGTATATTGCAGCCGAGCCCGTGGCCGCCTTCATCGAGCGGCATCCGACAACGAAGATGCTTGCGCTGACCTTCCTGATGCTTATCGGCGTGGCGCTGATCGCGGACGGTCTGCATTTCCACATCCCGCGCGCCTACATCTACTTTGCGATGGCGTTTGCTGCGGCGACGGAATTCTTCAACATCATGGCGATAAGGCGCAGGCGTCTGCGGCGCGAGGTCATCCTAAGGAAGCACTGAGCAGCCTCAGGATGTCATATTGCGGGGTTATCGTCCGGCCCGGTAATTCAACGAAAGGAAGAGGTGCGGCTGATTATGCATGACCGGAAAGCGAGCCTGCTGCGGCAATGGACCCGGGCACTGTGCGCCCTTCTGTGCGCCGCCGCCTTGTCCGGCCCCGCAATCGCGGAAGAAGTTTCGATTGAAGTCCAGGGCCTGACCGTGCTTGGGAATCTGGAGCTTGCGCCCGGCAAGTCGCTAAAGTCCGACGGCGCCATATTGCTTCTCCACGAAACGCTTGCTCACAACCGCATGGAGATTCTCTCAGCGCTGCAGGAACTGTTGCGTGAGCGCGGACACAATTCGCTTTCGGTCACGCTCAGCCTTGGGCTGAACGAGCGCCGCGGGCTGTTCGACTGTTCCCTGGAGCAGGATCACCGCAACGAGGACGCAGCCGTCGAGATCGCCGGATGGGTGCGCTGGCTCAAGGAGCAGGGCGCGTCCGATATCACGCTCGCCGGTCACGAGCGCGGGGGCAACCAGGTGGCCATCTACGCGGCCAAAGAGCCGGATGCGACCGTGAAAAGGCTTGTCCTGATCGCGCCCATCGCCGATACGCCGGGAGTCCTGCAGGACCGTTACGCCAGCCGTTTCGGCCAGACACTCGATCCGATCCTCGCGGAGGCGCAAAGGCTGGTCGACCAGAACCATGCCACGGCGCTCCTGAACGGCGCGCCTTTTCTGGTCTGCAATTCCGCGAAGGTCACGGCTGCGGCCTTCGTGAACTATTACGGCGCCAACCCCAATCTCTATACGCCGAGCCTTCTGCCGCATATAGGGATGCCGATCCTGGTTGCTGTCGGCGATCTCGACCCGCTGTCGAGAGAAATCGTGCCAGCCATCGAAGGCATTCCCGCAGCGGAGAAAATTTCGTTGGACGTCATTCCCGGCGCCGACAATTTCTTCCGCGATCTCGCCGCGGATGAGTTGGCCGATCGCGTCAGCCGGTTCGTGTCCGGCCAATAATCAGGCTGGACAAGGGGCTGCAAGGTCAGCCTTTCACATAGGTTCCAGGAGCGTCGCACAGGGGCGCCACGCCAGCGCCGCCGGGCTGCCGCGCCTCGATCTGTTCGCCCGAATATGAGGCGAGCCAACGGGCGTAGTCCGGCCACCAGGATCCCGGCATTTCCTTGGCGGCGGAGATCCAGTCATCCAGTGACTGATAATTCTTGAGGTCGGCGTGCTCCGCCACCCAGTGCATGTATTTGCCCGACTCGGGCGGATTGACCACGCCGGCGATATGGCCGGAACCGGCCAGAACATAACGTACCGGTCCGCCCAGGAGACGCGCCCCGAGAAACACCGATTTCGCGGGCGCAATGTGATCCTCCCGCGTCGCAAGTTCATAGACCGGCAGCTTCACCCTGGAGAGGTCGAGCCTGACCCCGCCGAACTCCAATTCGCCCTTGGCAAGCCGGTTGGCCTGATAGAACTCGCGCAGGTAGAAGCTGTGGTTTGCGGGCGACATGCGGGTTGTATCGGAATTCCAGTACAGAAGGTCGAAGGGGAAGGGCTGTTTGCCAAGCAGGTAGTTGTTGACGACATAGGGCCAGACCAGATCTTTCGGCCTGAGCATATTGAAAACCGCGGACATCCGCGCGCCGTCGAGATAGCCTTGTTCCGCCATCAGTTCTTCGAGCATGGCCAGTTGCTCGTCGTCGATGAAGGCGAGCAGATCGCCAGCCTGGCTGAAATCGAGCTGCGCGGCCAGAAATGATGCGGTGTTGATCCGGTCGTCGCCGGTCTGGGCCGCATAGGCGAGCGTGGCTCCGAGCAGCGTTCCGCCGACGCAATAACCCATGAGGTTCGCCTTCGGCTGCCCGGTCAGCTTGAGAACCTCGCCGAGGGTTTCGAGAATGCCTTCCCGCATGTAGTCTTCGAAACTCTTGTGGGAGAGCCTCCGGTCGGGATTGACCCAGGATACGACAAAAACCGTGAAGCCCTGCTGCACCAGCCAGCGGATGAAGGATTTCTTCGGTACGAGATCGAGAATGTAATATTTGTTGATCCAGGGAGGAACGATCAGCAGCGGAACGGAATAAACCTCCTCAGTGGCCGGAGTGTACTGGATCAGTTCCGCGACCTCGTTGCGGAACATAACCTTGCCGGGCGTCACGGCGAGATTCTTGCCAACCGAAAAGGCGCTGAAATCCGTCTGGCGGATTCTGAGCAACTCCCCCGAGGCTTCGAGATCCTTGACGAGTTGCGACATGCCCTCGACGAGATTTTCCGCATTGCTGGACATTGTGGCGCGCAGAACTTCCGGATTGGTAAGCGGAAAATTTGACGGCGACAGCGCGCTGGTGATCTGTGTCAGATATAGCTGGGCGCGGCGGCGAACGGACTCGTCCACGCCTTCGGCGTTGTCGATCAGATCCTCGGCCCAGTTCGTCCCGAGAAGATAGGCCTGCTTGAAGAAATCGAAAAACGGGTTCTCGGACCATTCCGGGTCGCGGAAGCGGTTGTCCCCCGGAGCGGGCTGAACAAGAGGCTCGACCTTCTCGCCAAGCAGGCGGCGGTTCGTGCGGCCCCATAAGTCGATCATGTTCTCCGCCAGCTTCGTCTGGCGTTCGGCGAATTTTTCCGGATCGTTCGCCCAGGACGCCATCACCGAGCCGATGATCTGCCCGGCCTCACCCCATTCGCTGACGATCTTCTGCGGATTGTCGGCGCGCCTGTCGTCGAGCCAGCGCGACAAAGCCTGGCTGCCGACATTCATGAGCTTGACCATGTTCTGGGCGAACTGTTCGGGATCCTTCATCGCATAAGGGATGTCGGGCGCGCCGCCCTTGTCGTCGTCCTTCTCCGGCATCTTCCCGCTCCCTTGAGTGTGCATGGCGTTCTGCTCCAGCGGAGTTGCGCGTTACGCACGGTTTTGCAAGCCCGATAATGCCGCGCCGAAGGCGTTTCCGGCGCAACGCTCTCGATTGTCCACGAAAAGCGGCGCGCCTTCAACGCCTGTCGGCCGCCAGCCGAAACCCGACGCAAGCTTCGCTGTTTTATTTGCGTTTCACGGCGGAGATGGTAAATCATGGTCAAAATTCAAACGAATCGTTTTGCTTAATGGGGGGAGCGGCTTCGGAATTCCGGATCGCTTCTGAGAGGATTCATGACTTTCCCATTCAAGTTCATACTGGCGCTTTTCTGCATCGCCAGCATTTCGGGTTGCGCGCAGGATATGTATCCGCGGCTGTCGAACCTGACCGGTATCGGCACGGAAGCTCTGACGCCCGAGGAACAGCAGCAGGCTATCCGCGACCTCTCCGAGGAACAGAAGGCGCATGGCGCCGAAGCCGCCAGGGAAATAGCCGAGCGCGAATAGCGCCGGATGCGGGCGGCTGGTGCGGGCGAGCACGACGCCCGCGAGGAAACCATCTGCCGCCGCCCCGCTCAAGGATCGGATTGTCCGGAGACGGGATGGCACATCGTCTGCAACGCTCTGGAGTGAGAACCGGTGTCAAGTTCCGATCAAGATTTTCATCGTGTCAAGCGCCTGCCGCCCTACGTCTTCGAACAGGTCAACCGTCTCAAGGCCCAGGCGCGCGCCCGCGGCGAGGACATCATCGATTTCGGCATGGGCAACCCCGATCTGCCGACGCCGCCGCACATCGTCGAAAAGCTGGTCGAAACCGTAGCCCGTCCGCGTACGCACCGTTACTCGGCCTCGAAGGGCATTCCCGGCCTGCGGCGGGCGCAAGCCGCCTATTACGAGCGCCGCTTCGGCGTCAAGCTGGACCCTGACACTCAGATCGTCGCCACGCTCGGCTCCAAGGAGGGTTTCGCCAACATGGCGCAGGCGATTACCGCGCCCGGAGACGTCATCCTTTCGCCCAGCCCAACCTATCCGATCCACGAATTCGGCTTCATCATCTCCGGCGCCTCGATCCGGTCGATGCCCGCAACGCCGGACGAGGCATTCCTGGCCGCGCTCGACCGCGCCGTGCGGCATTCGATCCCGAGACCATTGGCGCTGGTCCTGAGCTATCCGTCCAATCCGACCGCGCTCGTTGCGGATCTCGACTTCTACAGGGAAGTCGTCGATTTCGCGCGCCGGCATAATCTCATCATCCTGTCCGATCTGGCCTATGCAGAAATCTATTTCGACGCCGCGCCGCCGCCGTCGATCCTGCAGGTGAAGGGCGCGATGGACGTTGCCGTCGAGTTCACTTCGCTCTCGAAGACCTATTCGATGCCCGGCTGGCGTATGGGCTTCGCGGTCGGCAACGAGCGCCTTATCGCCGCGCTGGCCAGGGTGAAATCCTATCTGGACTACGGAGCTTTCACGCCCATTCAGGTCGCCGCGGCCGCCGCATTGAACGGCGATCAGGCCTGCGTGGAGGAAACCCGGCAGATCTACAAAAGCCGGCGCGACTGCCTGATCGAGTCCATGAGCCGGGCCGGATGGGACATTCCCGCCCCTCCGGCGACCATGTTCGCCTGGGCGCCGCTGCCGGAGCCGATGCGGGAGCTCGGATCGCTTGAATTCTCCAAACTGCTGCTTGAAAAGGCCGGCGTTGCTGTATCCCCTGGCGTCGGCTTCGGCGAATATGGCGAAGGTTTCGTACGTCTGGCGCTGGTGGAAAACGAGCAGCGCACCCGTCAGGCTGCGCGAAATGTGAAAAAATTCCTGTCCGAGGCAGCGACGAACATGCATAACGTCATACCGTTGGCATCCGGGCGGAACGGCTAGATATAGCGGCGTAGTGATGCGCTCCGGCGGTTTGCCCGGCTCCGGATAGCAATGGGAACGGCCGTTGGGACGGTGAATGGATAAGTTGAGAATTGGCTTGGCGGGCCTGGGCACGGTCGGCTGCGGCGTGCTGGCGATGCTGGCGCGCAATGGCGAATTGCTGCAGGGCTATTGCGGGCGCGGCGTCGCCGTGAGCGGCGTCTGCGCCAGGGACAGAAACAAGGATCGCGGGATCGACCTGTCGGCCTATGAATGGTTCGGCGATCCTGTCGAGCTTGCCCGAAGCGAGGCGATCGACGTTTTCGTCGAGTTGATCGGCGGCGACGAAGGCCCGGCCAGACAGGCCGTTGAAGCAGCGCTCGGCGCGGGCAAGCATGTCGTGACCGCGAACAAGGCCCTCCTCGCCAAACATGGCGCAGCGCTCGCGCGGCTGGCCGAGGCCAATGGCGTAGCGCTGAATTTCGAAGCCGCTGTGGCCGGAGCCATCCCGATTGTCAAGACACTGCGCGAGAGCATCTCCGGAAACCGCGTCGCCCGCATTTTCGGTATCCTCAACGGCACCTGCAATTACATTCTCACCCGCATGAAGGACGAGGGCCAAACCTTCGCCGACGCGCTCGCCGACGCCCAGCGCGCCGGTTTCGCTGAAGAGGACCCGGCCTTCGACGTCGACGGTCACGACACCGCCCACAAGCTCGCGCTGCTGACGAGCCTTGCCTTCGGCGCGGAAACCGCGTTCGAGAACATCTATCTCGAAGGCATCCGCTCGATCACCCCGGACGACATCGAGGCGGCTGAGGAACTCGGCTACAAGATCAAGCTGCTCGGCGTCGCACTGCGGACGGAAACCGGCATCGAGCAGCGCGTGCACCCGGCAATGGTGCCGAGCGCCAGCGCGATCGCCCAGGTCGACGGAGTGCTCAACTGTGTGGCCGTGCATGGGGATTTCGCGGGCGATATCATGCTGGTCGGCCCGGGCGCGGGCGCCTATCCGACCGCGTCGTCCGTCGTGAGCGACATCGCCGATATCGCGCGTGGCTGCATCCTGCCCGTCTTCGGCCGTCCCGCGGAGGGGCTTTCCCCGAACGTGCGGGCGAGAATGCGCGCCCATGAAGGCGGCTACTACATCCGTCTGTCCGTCTATGACCGGCCCGGAGCTTTCGCAGCGATCGCCCAGCGCATGGCGTCGGAAAAGATCTCGCTGGAGAGCATTGTACAGAAGCGCGCAGCCCGCCGCACGCCGGCTGGCCGAAACGAGGGTGCGGTCGAACAGCCTGCGCGTGTCGTTATCATCACCCATGAGACCACCGAAGCCGCAATCCGTCGCGCGCTCGAAGCGATCGAGGCTGATGGGCATGTCGCGAGCAAGCCGCAGATGATTCGTATCGAACAGCTTTGAGCGTCATGAGGATGCGGCGCCGTTCCGCGACACTATTGGAACGCAACTTCAAGATCGATGGCGTCATTCAAGCCTTTTTAACGAGATCGAAGGAACAGGAAGGCCGACAATGAGCGAAGACCACGCAACGACCACGCTCCACCGTAC
>CAYOUE010000030.1:0-9480 GCA_964407075.1 uncultured Hyphomicrobiaceae bacterium | reverse complement strand
GTGCAACACCTACACGGAATCTCGCGCTTGAACTTGCGCGCGTTACCGAAGCCGCGGCCATTGCGGCGGCCCGCTTCAGGGGACGAGGCGACGAAAAAGGCGCGGATCGCGCCGCGGTGGACGCCATGCGCCGAGAACTCAACAAGCTGCCGATTCGCGGGCGCGTCGTGATCGGTGAAGGCGAACGCGACGACGCGCCGATGCTGTTCATCGGCGAGGAGGTGGGCAAGGGAGATGGCCCGGCGACGGACATTGCGGTGGATCCGCTCGAAGCCACGACACTGTGCGCCAAGGCGATGCACAACTCGCTCGCCGTCGTCGGCATAGCCGAGGGCGGAACGCTCCTGAACGCGCCCGACATCTACATGGACAAGATCGCCGTCGGTCCTGGCTATCCGGACGGCATGATCGACCTTGATCTCAGTCCTACCGAAAATCTGACCCGTCTCGCCAAAGCCAAAGGCGTTCCGCTTTCCGATTTGACGGTCTGCATCCTCGACCGCCCGCGCCACGCCAAGCTGATCGAGGAAGTCCGCCGCGCCGGAGCCGCGATCCGGCTCATACTCGACGGCGACATCGCCGGCATCATCCATACTGTGGAGGCGGCCGAGACCGGCATCGACATCTATATGGGCATCGGCGGCGCGCCGGAAGGCGTGCTCGCAGCTTCCGCGCTCCGATGCATCGGCGGCCAGATGCAGGGCCGACTCACGCCTCTCAGCGAGGACGAACGCAAGCGCGCCGAAGTCATGGGCATCACCGATCTGAACCGCAAATATTCGCTCACGGACATGGCGGGCGGCGATGTGATTTTCGCCGCAACCGGCGTGACGGACGGCTCCATGCTGAGCGGGGTGAAGTTCGGCGGCGACTGGGTGGAGACTCATACCGTCATCATGCGCGCCGCGACCAAGACCGTGCGTTGGCTCAGGACGCGGCATAGCGCGGAGCGGAAGCCGGGCTGATCCCGCCGGAGGAGCGCGCTCTCAAATCAGACGCGGAAAACCGGCCCTGATCTGGCGTGCCCGCTTCCCGAATCGCGTTAGGTTCGGTGCGCAACGGTCAGGGGGGCGGAATGAAGAATGCTGCGTTGAAGCTTCAGGAGGGCGGCGTGGATGAGGAAGGCGCCGCATTTCTGGGCGTTGACCGCTCGGTGAGAGAACAGGTCTGGCGCGAGCGTCTGACGCCGGCGCAGGCGCGCCTTGCAGCCGCTATCAGCCAGCAGCAGCAGCTCCCCGATCTGCTCGGCCGCATACTGGCAGCACGCGGCGCGACGCCTGACAACGTCGCCGATCTCATGGCCCCGACGCTGAAGGCGATGCTGCCGGATCCGTCGTTGCTTCAGGATATGGACAAGGGCGCGGCGCGCTTCGCCGAAGCCGTTCAGAAGGGCGAGAATATCGCCGTGTTCGGAGATTACGACGTGGATGGCGCGTGCTCCGCCGCACTTGTGCGCCGTTATCTCCGTGCTCATGGCCTTTCGCCCGCAATCTACATTCCCGACCGGATTTTCGAAGGCTACGGCCCGAACGAAGCCGCGATCGAGAAGCTGATCGCGGACGGCGCACAGCTTATCGTCACCGTCGATTGCGGCGGGACGAGCCATGGCCCGCTCGCCGCGGCCGAAAGGCTGAAAACGGACGTGATCGTCATCGACCACCACCAGATGGAAGAGCTGCTGCCGCCGGCCGCCGCCGTCATAAATCCCAATCGGCAGGACGATCTCTCCGGGCAAGGGCATCTGTGCGCCGCAGGCGTCGTCTTTCTCTTTCTGATTGCCGTTGCCCGTCAGTTGCGGGAAGCAGGTCATTATCGCAGCGGCCGGCCCGAACCCGATCTGATGCGGCTCATCGACCTTGTCGCGCTGGCAACGATCTGCGATGTCGTGCCGCTCACAGGCGTGAACCGCGCTTTTGTAGCGCAGGGGCTGAAGGTAATGCGCCGCCGCGAAAACGCCGGACTGCGCGCACTCGCAGACGCCGCGGGGCTGAAATCGGCGCCGACGCCCTATCATCTCGGCTTTATCCTCGGCCCCCGCATCAACGCCGGAGGGCGTATCGGCGACGCTGCGCTCGGCGCGCGCCTGCTCTCCAATGACGATGAAGCCGAGTCCGCCCGGATCGCGGCGACGCTCACCCAGCTCAACCGCGAGCGGCAGGAGATGGAACAGCGCTGCTGCGAAGAGGCTTTTGCAATGGCGGAGGCGCGGCTTGAAAGCGATCCCGGCCTGCCGGTCATCGTCGTTGGCTCGGATGAGTGGCACAAGGGCCTCGTCGGACTGGTCGCCAGCAGACTTATGGACCGCTTCCGCCGTCCGGCCCTCGCCATCGCCTGGAGCGCCGCGGAAGGGGAGGGCACCGGTTCCGCCCGCTCCATTGCAGGCGCGGACATCGGTCAGGCCGTCCGCGCCGCTCTGGCTGCAGGGCACGCCGTCAAGGGTGGCGGACATGCGATGGCAGCGGGCGTCACGCTTGCCCGTCACAAACTCGCCGACTTCGAGGCGTTCCTCGCGGAAAGACTGTCGAACCAGGTTTCCGCGGCGCGCGACGCCGCGACGCTTTTCATCGACGGGGCGCTGACCCCGGAAGCCGCGACATCCGAACTCGTCGATCTCATCGAGAAGGCGGGGCCTTATGGCGCAGGCAATCCCGCGCCGCGTTTCGTCTTTCCCGCGCACAGGATCGGCTTCGTCAAGCAGATGGGAGAGGCGCATCTGCGCTGCACGCTCAGATCAGGCGGCGGCGCGAGCATCGGCGCAATTGCCTTCCGCGCGTTGGGGACGCCTTTGGGAGACGCGCTGCAGAAGGATGACGGACGCCCGGTCCACATAGCCGGACGGCTCCAGCGCGACAATTGGGGCGGACGGGAGAAAATCGAGCTTCTGATCGAGGATCTAGCCGATCCCGGACGGCAGAACGCCTGAGTTCGGCCTCTTCGCAACAAGAGGACTTGTGTTGCGGACAAATCCTTTTTATATCGTTGTGACGCCTGAGCGCTGCTCCCTTCGTCTATCGGTTAGGACGCCAGATTTTCAATCTGGAAAGAGGGGTTCGATTCCCCTAGGGAGCGCCACTTCACCTGTTAAGGCATTGATTTCCCTCAACTTTCAGGCGGGTTTCAGGTTCATGTCCCCGGTTCTGCCGCAATTGAGATCGGGCGTGAGAAGCGATGATAGTGATTGAGATTAAAAAAACTCTCCGATCTGGAAGCTGCGATAGACCAGGCTAAGGATGAAACCCTCGACGGCGACGGAATGACCGGCGATAAATCGAGGCACGTTACCGTCACGTCGCTGATGGATGCCTTAACCAGAAAGCAGCCGAAGCTGGGCGGGTATCAGACTGTCTGCCCTTTCACATGGCTGCTTCTGACTTGCACCGGAATTGGCGTCTCGTTCTGGGATGACATTCTGGATCGGCCTGATTTGAGAGGGGTCAGAAGCCATGTTTATCGGGTATGCGCGAACAGCGGCTTTGACAGGGTTATTTTATATCGATCTCGGCGGGATCTGGCACTTTTGCATCCTGCAGAATCGAGACTGGCCGCCTAGCGCTTCTCGCCCCAGCTTTTTCTGCTTGAAGTGATAGTTCCCCCGCAGAGGCATGGGGCAAAGATGTTCTTCACGCATATAATGCGTATCGTAGCAATTCTGGCCTTTTTATTCGGCATCTTCAGAGTGCTGCTCGGCGGCTCTATATGACGGGCGCATGAGCGTTCTTTCACGGACATCGCATTTCTGCGGCGGCTGCGTTAATATTTTCCCCTTCGCCATCCGGCGACCGGGAGGAATTTGATGGATGAACCGATCCATCGGAAGTTGGACGGCCTCACCCGCCGAAATTTTGTGCTGACTGCTGCGGCGGCTGCAATTACGGCTTCGTCCGCGACACAGCTTAGCGCACAAGGCGAGGATTTGAAGTTCGGCCTGACGCCCGTCTTTCTGACGAGCGATCTGGAACTTCTCAGCCACCTTCGAGCCTATCTGACCGGAAAAGTCGGGGGACCGGTCGAACTGGTGACGAGGCGCACCTATCAGGAAATCACCGCGCTCCTGGTCTCCGGCCAGGTCCATGCAGCCTGGATTTGTGGCTATCCCTATGTGCAGTACCGCGACCGTCTGGATCTCGTTGCGACGCCATCCTGGCAAGGCAAGCCGCTGTATCAGTCCTACCTGATCGTCTCCTTTGACCGCGCGGCGGACGATTGGCAGGATCTTCGCGGCGATATCCATGCGTTTTCCGATCCTGATTCGAATTCCGGTTATCTCGTCACGCGGACGCTGCTGGCGGAGAACAGGATCATGCCGGATCAGTTCTTCCAGAAGCACTTCTTCACCTACGGGCACCGCAATGTGGTCCGGGCCGTTGCGTCCGGGCTCGCGCAGTCGGGCAGCGTCGACGGCTATGTCTGGGAGGTCATGCGTGAGACCGAGCCCGCACTGGTCGCTCAGACGAAGATCGTCAGGCGCTCCGAATGGCTCGGCTTTCCTCCGGTAGCCGCGCCCAAATCGCTGGCGAACGATGCAAGGCTCGCGAGGCTCAAGGAAGCTCTGATATCGATGACCGGGGATGACGCAGGGCGCAAGGTCCTCGACCTCCTGAGGCTGGACGGTTTTGTGCCGACCGATCCGTCGCTGTTCGACGCAATTGCCGCCAAAGTGGATACCGTAAGGCGTTTCGGATGAATTCCTATCCGCGGCTGATCCCGATTTCCTATCGGATCCCTCTGATCGTTGCGCTGCTTATGGTCGCGGTCAGCGCTGCGATCTCGGAGCGTGTTCTCGACCGGCTGACGCGGACGCAGGAGCGCTTTCTCGACGGACTTGCGGAGACCTATCTTGACGGCCTCTCGTCTGCTGTAGTGCCGGCAGTGTTGCGCGGCGATGTGTGGGAAGTTTTCGACGCGCTCGACCGCTCCGCGACGACCTATGGCGCATTGGCGCCGCTGGAGACGGTGGTGACGGGAGCCGACGGCCGCGTGCTTGCCGCAAGCGATCCGGGCAGGATCAAAGCCTATTCCGAGCTTCCTGCGGCGTATGCCGAAAGGTATGGCCCCAGCCTCGTCACGATCGACGAAGTATCCAGAACAGGCTTCGCCCGCCGCGATCTGGTCTACCAGGCACAGGCGATCGGGACCATACACGCGACCTTCGATGTTTCCCACCTTTTCGCGGAGAGGCATGAAATTCTGCTGACGCTCCTTGTCACGAACGGCGTGCTTGCGGCCCTGTTTTCCCTCGGCGGGTTCCTCCTGGTCCGGCGGATGATAAGTCCTATGCAGGTCCTCGAAAGCCATATGCGGGCAGCCGCGAGAGGCGCGGTCGAGCCGATCTCGCCGAGTGAGTTCCCGACGCGAGACCGCGAAGTCGCCAGCCTCTTCCGCGGTTACAACGCGCTCGTCCATGCCGAACGCGAGCGGGCGGATCTTGCCATGCAGCTCGCGGAGGAAGAGAAGGTTGCGAGCCTCGGGCGGCTGGCCTCGGGTATGGCGCATGAAATCAACAACCCGCTAGGCGGGCTGTTCAACGCCCTCGATACGCTGAAAAAACACGGCAAATCTCCCGAAGTGCGCGAAACCTCGATCAGTCTTGTTGAGCGTGGGCTTGCCGGAATCCGCGATGTGGTCGAGGCGACGCTGGCAACCTATCGGCCCGAGCGCTCGAAGCGACCGCTCAGCCATTGCGATTTCGAGGACATCCGGCTTCTTATCAAGCCGGAAATCCAGCGCAAGCGGCAGCAACTCGTCTGGAATGTCGCCTGGTCGGACCAGGGCGCGACCCTCGCAGATGGCGGACCGGTCCGGCAGGCGCTGCTGAATCTGCTGCTCAACGCCAGCGCTGTCACGCCTGAAGGTGGAGCGCTCGCCTTCCGGGCAGGCAATACGGATCGCCTCGTCACTATCGAGATCGAGGATCAGGGTCCCGGAATGCCGGACGACGCCGCAGCGATACTCCTTTGCGAAGATCCAGGTACGGCGATGCGCGCTCGTCGGGGGCTAGGCCTCTGGATGGTGCGCCGCATTATTGACGAACTCGGCGGAAGCGTGAAAATCAAGAAAAAAAACGATGGCGGGACGATCGTAACCTTGATCCTGCCTTTTGCGCGGGAGGGCGCCAGTTCCCATGCGGCATGAACTTGCGCATATAGGCCTTGTCGAGGACGATCCTGTCATGGGCGGCTCGCTGGTCCAGAGGCTCGAACTCGAAGGCTTTCACGTCGACTGGTGGCAGTCGGGCCGTGAGGCCATCACCGGGATTCCCGCGGTCAGGCGTCCGCTCGAACTCGTTATCTGCGATATTCGCCTCCCCGACATCTCCGGCGAAAAGGTCTTCTGCGAGCTGGCGAAGCTGCCCGAGACCCCGCCCTTCATCTTCATTACAGGTTATGGCGAGATCGACCAGGCGGTGCGTCTCATGCGCTCGGGCGCGGCCGACTTCGTATCGAAACCTTTCTCGATGGAAGATTTCCTCAAGCGCATCGAGTTAGGCCGCCGGATACGCCCTTCGGGTTCGAATCCGGCCTGTATTCTCGGTGAATCTTCCGCCATGTGCAGCGCCGAGGATATTCTACGCCGTTATGCCGGTCATGAACTGCCCGTGCTGATTACGGGCGAGACGGGCGTGGGCAAGGAAGTCGCGGCCCGGTTTCTTCACCAGGTGTCGGCGCGGAACGAAGAGCCGTTCATCGCGGTAAATTGCGCGGCGATACCCGCCGAGCTGCTGGAGAGTGAAATTTTCGGCCACGAGAAAGGCGCTTTCACCGGAGCGCACCAACGCCATCTCGGTTACGCCGAGCGGGCGAGCAGGGGCATCCTCTTCCTCGATGAGATCGGAGACATGCCTTTGCCGCTCCAGGCCAAGCTGCTGCGGCTGATCGAGGAAGGCGGTTTCCACCGCGTCGGCGGCGAGAACGCCATACCCTTCAGGGCGCGGATCGTTTCGGCGACGCACCGCCAGATATCGAAGGGAGCCGCCCTGACAGGATTACGCGAAGATCTCTACTTCCGGCTGGCGGTGCTGCCTGTCGAGATTCCGCCGCTCAGGGAGCGGCCCGAAGACATCGTCATGCTGATGGAGCGCTTTCTTGCTGATGCAGTCGCGCGGACGGATGCGCGAATACGCGGCTACAGCGCTCTGGCCGAAGAAGCCGCTCTTGCCCATCCGTGGCCGGGCAACGTCCGGGAGCTTCGCAACCGGGTGGAGCGCGCGGCGGCGCTTGCTGCGCATGAATGGATAATGCCCGGCGATCTGTTCCCCGAGCAGGCGAGGAACGAGCCGGGAAAGGCATTCTCCCCGCTGGCTGAGGTCAGAGATGCTGCGGAACGCAGACAGATCGAGCGTGCGCTCGAACAGACGGGCGGGCAGGTCGGCAAGGCGGCCAGCCTGCTCGCGATATCGCGCACCACGCTCTGGGAGAAGATGACGCGGCTGGGGCTCCTGGAGAAAACCCGTTCAGAGTCCTGAACCTTCGGCGGCGCAGCATGTCCGGATTTCCGAACGAACTGATGCTGCGCGCCGAAGACTGTTTTAGCAAAACCCTTTCACTTCAGATAGTTGAGCAAATGGCACGCACATTGCTCTTCCTGCCTGCATCGACACAACATAACAGGAGGAAAGCATGTCACGATGCGAAAGGCTGGTTGACGCCGGCCGCCGCCAGTTTCTGAGGGGAAGCGCCGTTGCCGCAGCCGGGGCAGCCGCATCCGCTGCCCTTCCCGCTCATGCCAATGCCCAGTCCGCAGCAA
Source organism: uncultured Hyphomicrobiaceae bacterium (assembly GCA_964407075.1). GTDB lineage: Bacteria > Pseudomonadota > Alphaproteobacteria > Rhizobiales > Rhodomicrobiaceae > JAHQVI01. Next base: position 1,737 of record CAYOUE010000030.1, on the reverse strand, counting down.
TGGCGCGGGTTCAGTATCCATCGAACAGGCTCGCCAATATCGCCGATCTTGAGGTGGATGTGCCGTTGAACGTGGCCTATCCGGACGAAAACGCGCCCGGCGTGCTGCTCAAGCTCGGCGCGCCTGTGGAAGGCGGCGCAGGTCCGGACGGTGACATCGTCGGCTTTTCCACCTTGTGCCCGCACAAGGGCTTTCCCCTTCTCTACAATGCCGGTGACCGGACCCTGAACTGCCCCGGCCACTATTCACGCTTCGACTGTGAGGCCGGCGGCCAGCAGATCTGGGGCCAGGCGACCCAGAACCTCCCGCAATATGTGCTGCGCGTCGACGAAGCCGGAGACATCTACGCTGAAGGCGTGGACGAGCTTCTCTACGGCCGCCTGTCCAACGTGCTTTGAAGGAACAGACAATGGCTTACAAGAGACAGACCGATCGCCTTCCGATCATTCCGGCCGATGCCACGAAACACAATGTCGTATGCCACTACTGCATCGTCGGCTGCGGCTACCACGCCTACAGCTGGCCTGTGAACAAGCAGGGTGGCAATGAGCCTTCGGCCAACGTCTTCGGCGTAAATCTTTCCGAACAGCAGAATGCGGAGACGGACGCCTGGTACTCGCCGTCGATGTACAACATCGTCAAGCAGGACGGGAAGGACGTCCATATCGTCATCAAGCCGGACAAGGAGTGCGTCGTGAATTCCGGCCTCGGCTCCGTGCGGGGCGCCCGCATGGCCGAGATGAGCTATTCCCGGGCGCGGCAGACACAGCAGCAGCGTCTGACGGACCCGCTGGTGTGGCGCTATGGGCAGATGCAGCCGACAAGCTGGGACGATGCGCTCGACCTGGTCGCTCGCGTCACTGCCCGGATCGTGGCCGAGAAGGGCGAGGACGCTCTTTTCGTGTCCGCCTTCGATCATGGCGGCGCAGGCGGCGGCTATGAAAACACCTGGGGGACGGGCAAGCTCTATTTCGGAGCGATGAAGGTCAAGAACATCCGCATCCATAACCGCCCGGCCTACAATTCCGAGGTGCACGCCACCCGTGACATGGGCGTCGGCGAACTCAACAATTGTTATGAGGACGCAGAACTCGCCGATACGATCATGGTTGTCGGCGCCAATCCCCTGGAGACCCAGACCAACTATTTCCTCAACCACTGGGTGCCCAACCTGCGCGGTTCTTCGATCGGCAAGAAGCAGGAACAGCTCGCCGGCGAGCCTCACGACAGGGCGCGTATCATCATCGTCGATCCGCGCCGCACCGTCACCGTCGCGGCGTGCGAAGCGGAGGCCGGTGCGGAAAACGTTCTGCATCTGCAGATCAAGTCCGGGACCGACCTGGCGCTCTTCAATGCGCTGTTCACCGAGATCGCCGACAAGGGCTGGGTCGACCAGGCCTTCATCGACGCCAGCACGATCGCCTCTGCTGCGGATGGCTCGCCGGAGGACGCCTCCCATCCCGCCGCCCGCACCGATTTCAAGACGGCGCTCGAAGGCGTCCGCATGACCGTTGGCGAGGCCGCCGAGATCACCGGCCTGGATCCGGAAGACATCCGTTATGTCATCATCTCTCACGCCCACGGCGACCATATTGGCGGAGCGCAAATGCTGCAGGAGCGCTTCAATGCCCAGGTGGTGATGGATGACGAAGACTGGCGACTTGTGGAAACCTATCCAAACCGTTATGCCACCATGGCGCCAAAGCGCGACGCTTCTCTCGGGATTACCGCCTACGA
>CAYOUE010000029.1:20327-24414 GCA_964407075.1 uncultured Hyphomicrobiaceae bacterium | reverse complement strand
GTCCGGCGCTCGCCCGAGCGCGGCGCGTTCGAGCGCGCGTTCGTCGATTCGGGCCGGCTGCAGGGAAAAATCGAGGCCTGCATTGCGCAGCAGCGCCGCCCGTCCCGCGCTTGCCGATGCGAGTATGAGCGGACGGCCCGCCGCGCCGGGATCAGACATTGCCGTTTCTGTCTTCATAGAGCTTGATGATCGCCGCAGCGGTTTCCTCTATCGAACGGCGTGTCACGTCTATGGTCGGCCAGTTGTGGCGTCCGCAGAGCTGGCGGGTGAACTTCATTTCGCTGGAGATCTTTTCCGCGTCGATATAGTCCTGATTGGCAGAGTCCCGGATGCCGAGCAGACGGTGGCGCCGGATTTCGGCGATGCGCTGGGGACTGGCCACCAGTCCGACCACGAGAGGGCGCTTCAGCGCGCCCAGATTCTGCGGCGGCATGATGTCTGGCACGAGCGAGACATTCGCGGTCTTGATGCCGCGATTGGCGAGATAGAGGCTCGTGGGCGTTTTCGAGGTGCGGCTCGCGCCGATGATGACAATGTCCGCATCCTCCAGCTCTTCCGTGCGGTTGCCGTCATCATGCGCGAGGGTAAAGTTCATCGCCTCGATACGTTCGAAATAATTCGTGTCCAGAACATGCTGGCCGCCCACGACCGGAGTGGACGGCGTGCCGAGATAGGACTCGAACACCTTCAGCAGCGGCTCCAGCACGCCTACGCAGGGAACCTTCAACTCTTCGCAGCGCTTCTCGAAATACAGTCCGAGCTCGCGATCGACGATGGTATAGAAGACGATGCCCGGCGCCGCTTCGATCTGCTGCAGCACCCTGTCGATCTGGCGGCGGTTGCGGATGAAGGGATGCGAATGCTTGATGGCGCGTATGCCCGAATATTGAACGGCTGCCGCCTTCGCTATTGCGGTAAGAGTCTCCCCTGAGGCGTCCGACACCATATGCAGGTGAAAAAACCTCGGAACATCGCCCGCACCCTGTTGATAACTCATCGATTTCCGCACCCTGGCAGGATTATGGAAAAAACAGGCAGCGAGTCCCTAACGCCAATCCCAAAATCATCCACATTGCTCATGAACAAACTGCTGTGCATCTGATAAATTTCCGTCTATCCGGTTCGCAAGACTCTCTGCACAGTTTTATCATACTCCTCCGGACAGGTTACAGTTGCGATGTTCGGGGAGACTCCGGCTGCAATCTTTTGAAGCCATTACGGATTTGAACCTGCCTGCTCAGACGCCAATGCAAACAGGCGACGGAAATCCGCGACATCGTCGCAATCTGTACACAAGCTGTCGACAATATCGGGATAACCCGGCAATATCCGCAATCCACGCGCTATAGAAAACTAATCAGAAGAAAGAAAACATTATTTTTGAAAAGTGGAATGATGCCTGAGGGACCACCGAAAAGTCTGACTGACCCCGAATTCATTCAGGTGCTGAAGGGCAAGCTTGCCGATACGCCGCCTGTCTGGCTAATGCGGCAGGCGGGACGTTACCTGCCCGAATACCGCGAATTGCGCGCAAGAGCGGACGGATTTCTGCATCTCTGCTATACGCCGGAATGGGCTGCCGAAATTACGTTGCAGCCGATCCGCCGCTTCGGTTTCGACGCCGCGATTCTGTTTTCCGACATTCTGGTGGTTCCGGACGCGCTTGGCCAGAACGTCACCTTCGATGAAGGCGTCGGCCCGCAGCTCGAAGCGGCGGATCCCGACGGATTGCTTCGTATTCTCAGGCCGGACGACGCGCATGAGAAATTTTCCCTCGTCTGTGAAACCGTATCGAAGGTTCGCGCCGCACTTCCGCGTGAAAAGGCGCTGATCGGTTTCTGCGGCGCTCCGTGGACGGTTGCGACCTACATGATAGCCGGGCGCGGCACACCGGACCAGGCGCCCGCGCGCATCGCAGCCTACAGGCAGCGGCAGGATTTCGAACGGCTCATCGATCTTCTGGCTGATGTTTCAGTGACTTACCTTTCCGCGCAGATCGAGGCCGGCGCCGAGGCCGTACAGATTTTCGACAGCTGGGCCGGGGTGCTGCCGGATGAGGAATTCAGCCGCTGGGTGATCGCACCGACGGCAAGCATGGTCCACACGTTGAAGCAGCGTCATCCCGGCGTTCCCGTGATCGGGTTTCCACGCGGCGCCGGGGCGATGTGTGAAAAATTTGTCGAGGCGACCGGCGTCGACGGCCTCGGCTGCGACACTGCAATGCCGCTCGATCAAATGCGGACGCTGGGAGGTATGGCCACAGTCCAGGGCAATCTCGATCCGCTACTGCTCGAAGCCGGAGGCCCCTTGCTCGAATCGCGAATCCGCGACATAAAGACGGCTCTTCAGGGCGTTCCGCATATTTTCAATCTGGGTCACGGCATCCTCAAGACGACGCCGATCGCGCATGTCGAACAGCTCGTCGCTCATGTGCGGAGCGGCTAGGGCGCGATTCTTTAAATCATGCGCATACGATCAGGGGCGAGATGGACTTTTATCTTTATATCAAGGCGCTCCATCTGATAGCCGTCATCGCCTGGATGGCTGCCCTCCTCTACCTCCCGCGCCTTTACGTTTACCATGCTGATGCTGCGCCCGGCTCGGAAACATCGGAGACCTTCAAGGTCATGGAGCGCCGGCTCCTGAAGGCGATCGCGACCCCTGCCTTGATTGCGAGCTGGGTCTTCGCGCTGATCCTGATTTTCGGATATGGCGTCATCGACTGGAGCAGTGATTTCTGGTTTCACGCCAAGCTGACGCTCGTGATCCTGATGAGCGGGTTCCACGGAATGCTGGCGAAATGGCGCAAGGATTTCGAGGCGGACCGAAACATGCGCAGCACCCGTTTCTACCGGATCGCGAATGAAGTTCCCACTGTGATGATGATTATTGTCGTTATACTGGTTGTCGTTCGCCCCTTCTGACCCTATTTACGCAGAGTTGAAAACATACCGCTTTCGCCGCTTTAAATTGTCTGCTATATAAGAACCGTAAATCGCCAAGAACTGGGATTTTCTTTTTTCCTTTCAGTCCGTATGAGATCCGCGACGCCTTTGGCTCGTCTCTTCTAGGCTCGGGTCTCGGAGCGGAACCACGCTTCGATATGTTCCCCTTCTCCACATCGTCCTGCGCTTCGTGCGCAGAGTTCCGATACTGTCCCGCATGACGCCATAGAGTTTTCTTCCAATGCAAGAAATGAAACTGCAAGAACTCAAGACCAAAACTCCCACCGAACTGCTCAGCTTCGCAGAAGATGTCGAGGTAGAGAACGCCAGCACGATGCGCAAGCAGGAGCTGATGTTCGCGATTCTGAAACAGCTCGCCGCCAGGGATGTAGACATCACCGGCATCGGCGTCGTCGAAGTGCTGCAGGACGGCTTCGGCTTTCTGCGTTCGCCCGACGCCAACTACCTTCCCGGGCCGGACGACATTTATGTCAGTCCCAGCCAGATCCGCCGTTTCGGCCTGCGCACCGGCGACACCGTGGAAGGGCAGATCCGTTCCCCGAAGGACGGCGAGCGGTATTTCGCTCTGCTCAAGGTCAACAAGATCAATTTCGACGATCCGGAAGCGATGCGCCACAAGGTGCATTTCGACAATCTGACTCCGCTTTATCCCCAGGAGTGGATGTCGATGGAGATCGGCGATCCGACACACAAGGACATCAGCGGGCGCGTGATCGACATTGTGGCTCCTCTGGGAAAAGGCCAGCGCGGCCTGATTGTCGCGCCGCCGCGCACCGGCAAGACGATGATCCTGCAGAACATCGCCCATTCGATCACGACCAACCATCCCGAGTGCTACCTCATCGTGCTACTGATCGACGAAAGGCCCGAGGAAGTCACTGACATGCAGCGTTCTGTGAACGGCGAAGTCATCTCCTCCACTTTCGACGAGCCGGCGGCGCGCCACGTTCAGGTTGCGGAAATGGTGATCGAAAAGGCCAAGCGTCTGGTCGAGCACAAGAAGGACGTGGTCATCCTGCTCGACTCCATTACGCGCCTCGGCCGCGCCTACAACACTGTCGTTCCTTCCTCGGGCAAGGTGCTGACGGGCGGCGTCGACGCCAACGCTCTGCAGCGCCCCA
>CAYOUE010000029.1:0-20317 GCA_964407075.1 uncultured Hyphomicrobiaceae bacterium | reverse complement strand
TCGACACCGGCAGCCGCATGGACGAAGTGATTTTCGAAGAGTTCAAGGGCACCGGCAACTCCGAACTCGTGCTCGACCGCAAGGTCGCCGACAAGCGCGTCTTTCCGGCCATTGACATCGCGCGCTCAGGCACCCGGAAGGAAGAGCTTCTGGTTCCGGCCGCACAGCTCAAGAAAATGTTCGTGCTTCGCCGGATCCTCAATCCGATGGGAACAATGGACGCCATCGAGTTCCTGCTCGACAAGCTCAAGCAGACCAAGAACAACGCAGAATTCTTCGAATCGATGAACACCTGACGGTCGCATCATAACGGATGCGATGCTACGCAAGGCAGGGCTTGACGATATGGAGGCGCTCATGCCTCTGGTATTGGCCTATCACGATTTCGAGGGCATCGAGCAGACTGCCGAATTTCGCAGCCGCGCAGTCGGAAGCTTGCTGGCCAATGAGGCGCTTGGGGGGATCTGGATGATCGAGCGCGGTGGTCGCCCCATCGGCTACATTGCGCTGTGCTTCGGATATTCGATCGAGTTCGGCGGGCGTGACGCTTTCATCGACGAGTTCTACATCATCGAGAGTGAACGAGGGCGCGGGATAGGATCCTCCGTCCTGAAGCAGATTCGCCGTGTGGCTGCCGCTCATGAAGTTCGCGCCCTGCATCTCGAAGTCGCTGAGGATAACAGCGTCGCGCAGGCGTTCTACGCCAGGCATTATTTTACGCTGCGCAAGGGCTTTCATTTAATGTCGGCAAAAATCGACCAGCCGGTATAATGTCCCGGACGGTTTGGAGCGGCCGATCGTGGAGGCGGACACGTCATGCCCGACACATCTGCTAATGCGGAGTCATTGAAGGACATAAATCTGTTCAGCGGCCTCTCGGATGAAGCGCTCGCTCACCTTTCGAAGATTGCGCGGACGGTGCGTGTAAAATCGGGACAGGCGCTTTTCGTACAGGGCGACGAGGCGGATGGCTGCTATGCGGTCTTGTCAGGGGCGTTGCGGGTTTCGTACCTGTCTGCAGAAGGGAACGAAATCGTCATCTCGATGACCGGTCCCGGTGACGTGGTCGGCGAGATGGGGCTGTTTGGCGGCAATATCCGTTCCGCTACGGTTACGGCGCAGTCCGATTGCGAGATGGCGTTCATGAACACGGGCGAGTTTTTGCGCTTCGCCGACGCCAATCCGGATATATACCGTTATCTGCTCAAGCTGCTCATGACGCGGCTGCGCGCGACAAATGAGGCTTTCGCCGCAGCCTCGACCATGCCCCTGAGCGGCCGCCTTGCGCGCGTTCTTGTTCTGCTTTCCAACAATTTCGGTCATCCGCTCTCGGAAAACCGCATACTGATCCGCCACCGCTTCACCCAGGCCGATCTTTGCCTGATGGCCGGGTCCGCGCGAGAGAACATTAGCCGTCAGCTCAATGCGTGGCGAAAGAAGGCGCTGATCGACCGTATCAGCTATTATTACTGCCTGAACGACGTTCTGGAGATGCGCCGGATTGCCGGCTGGTAGTTTGCTGTCAGCTGCGTCCCGTCAACGGCTGCGCCCTGCAAAGGCTCTCAGCACGTCCTGTCTCCCTCCATTTCAAGCAAATCGCAAAAACGTGATGCGCGTCACGCCGACGGTTCCAGCCTTCGCGTAAATATTGTTCATCGGACGGCAGAGCCGCCGAAGTCAAACCAAGACCTGAAAGGAAATGACATGAACAACTCACGCAAACTGATCGCCGGCGCGCTTCTTTCCGCGCTGGCTTTGGGCACCTTTGCAATGGACGCACAGGCCGGCCAAAAATTCAAAGGCCACAAGTTCCACAAGTTCCATCACGGCTATCACTATGTCTACAAGCCGTATTTCAAGGGATGCTGGCACTTCAAGAAGAAATACTATCACACCGGCAAGAAATTCTGGCTGCGCAAGTACGAAGAATGCCGCTACGGCGATTACTGATAGCCCTGCATGAAGGGCGGCGCCGGTCAGCGAAGATCATGAGCACAATGCTGACCGGCTGCCGCGCCGTATATCCTGTCCCTCAAGCAAGATGAATAAACCGTTTCCCGGAGTTTTTATACGGCGGACGACTTCGGGCTGTTGTCTTCACAGTCGTCAATCAACAGGATGAACCATGAGCATCGCAGTTTCCATGACACCGGTACAACCCAAGATTCTTCCGGCTCGCGAAGATCAGATCGACACGATCGTCAGTTTCCAGCGGTCAGCGATCGAAGCCGTGCCGGAAAGCTATTATGGACACCGCGTCAAGGCGGCGTGGTGGCGGACACCTGCAATAGGCCTTAACGAGCTGATAACCAGCGGCAAATATTTCGTCATTGCGCTGAACGGCGGTCTGGTCGCCGGCGCTGGATGGGAGCCGCATCGGGAAAAGGGTGCCGCCATGCTTCGCGCCGTTTTCGTGGATCCGGCCTTTTCCGGTCTCGGTCTCGGCGTGCGGGCCGTCAAGCAGGTCGAAGCCGAGGTGATGAAGCGCGGATATGAGACCATGATCGTACCTTCCGCGCTGAACGCGACCGGCTTCTACAAGAAGCTAGGCTATTCGCTCCAACAAAAAGCGAGCGTCGAATACGAGCCGGGCGTGATGCTCGACTATCTTGTCATGCGCAAGCGGCTGAAGGGCGGCGCGTAACCTTGCCGGTTCGCGCCGCCGGCGCTCAGATTTGCGGCCGCTCTGCCGACGCTACATTCGCGGCGAGCAGATCATAGGTCTCCAAAGTCCCGAAATCCTTGATTTCGCAGGTTTCCCTTTTGGCGGTAAGAAAGCGGTGATCCAGGGCTTTGGCTACGTCATTGGAGATATGGATCGTGCCCGGCTTGCAGCTTGCCTGAAGCCGTGCCGCCAGATTGACAGCATCGCCCCATACATCGAAAAGCAGCTTCTGACGCCCGATAACGCCCCCGACGAGCGGTCCGGACGCAATACCGATGCGCAGATCCAGCGGGACGCCATGAGACTTCGAAATCGTCGTTATGGCGTCGCGCAGTCTCAACGCCAGGGATGCAATCCTTGCAGTGTGATCCGGCACGTATGAAGGAGCGCCGCAAACTGCCATATAGGCGTCGCCGACAGTCTTGATTTTTTCCACGCCATAGTGTGTGGCGAGATCGTCGAATGCCGTGAACATGTCGTTGAGCATCGCGACAGTCCGCTCCGCACCGAGATCTTGAGCAAGCGAGGTATAGCCCACAGTATCTGCGAACATGATCGTTGCTTCGGGATAGCTTTCAGCGATGTTCGCTGCCGGATCCTCCTTGAGCTGCTCTGCGATCGGGTCAGGCAGGATATTGCGTAGCAGTTCATCGGTCCTCGCTTCGGCGCGGTCCTTCATAAGCAGAGCGTAATGAATGATGGCTGCAATAAGCCCGAATGTCGTGATCGCCGAAAGCACATAGACATTGGCGAGAAGCAGATCATCGGACTCGATCATCAGGCCGGTTTCAGGCGCGGCGAAGCGGGCGGCCATATGAAGAAGGAACGCCGCGGTGACAATCGCCGCGATGACGCCGAGTCTTGAGCGATCGAGGGCCAAAAAGGGAACGGCGGCCGCGATGATGTAATTGATCTGGATGCCGGATTCGGGACCGAGATAAGCTGTCAGGAGAAACAGTCCTGAAAATTCGAACGCGACTATGAAATACGCGCCCGCATTCTCGCTGAGTCTGTGCAGCGCGGGCACCATAAGGGCGAATACGGCGTGCAGAAGATTTAGCCCTATTACGGGGGCGTATTTCGCCGCGCCGAAGCTGGCGTAGATCGTCGCGTAATTCAGCGCTGAAAGAACGATCAGGTAGGCCATCAGATTGACGACCAGAAGCCGCCGCCTGGTCTCAGGCGGATAGCCTTCGGTGCCGATGGCCAGAAGCCGGTCTGCCAGATCCTTGATCCTAGCGGGCAATGTCACGGACGGAGCCAATCAGAGCGCGGTTTATCTTGCGTCATTGCACATATAGCAAACACGACAGGCAAGAAAGTCTTCCAGTAGTTTCACCCGGTCTGTGAAACCGCTTGAGCTTGACAGTGCTCTGACATAACCATGCCTCTGGTTTTGGGCGGCGGGGGATAGCGCGGAATGACGCGGAGACGGCAAAACAGGATTCTGACGCTGGTCATAACCGCACTTCTCGCGCTGATCGGGCTGGCGCTGGCGGCGCGGCTTTCAGGCGTGGGCTGGGCGCTCGGATTTTACGAGTTTCTAAGGGATACCTCGCTGCTGATTGTCACAGTGATCGCAGCCTACATGGCGCATATTTATCAGAAGCGCGCGACGTTTCTGCAGAATTTGCGTGAGCAGTGGCAGGACATCGTGGGGACGAAAGGCGAGTTGATTTATTACGCGCATCTCGAAAAGCCGACCGTCGAGGATTATCTGTTAGCTGCGCGGCAGCTTTCCGAATGCATCGACAATATGCGCATCGTTTACTCGAATGTCGGGGAAACGGATGAGCTTGTCGGGCTTTACCCTTATGCGCCGCTGCATCAGATGCGGATGGTTATGGAAAGTCTCGACCCGCGGAAAGGAACGCTGACGCCAGAGCAACGCTATGCAGCGCGGGGCGCAATATGGGAAGCCTTCAAGGCGATACGCGAGCATTTCGTGGACGAATTCGACATCGACGAGCCGACGAAGCCGATCCTGATCCATCGCATGAAGCGGCGGAAGAAGGACGGTGCGGCGGAATATGCGAACAAAATGGCTACCGAACAGAGCAAAGCGAATAACAGGCACATATGAAGCTGAGAAACATAGCAATTATCGCGCACGTCGATCACGGAAAAACCACCCTGATCGACGTTTTGCTGCGGCAGTCCGGCTCGTTCCGCGACAATCAGCGCGTGGCCGAACGTGCCATGGACTCCAACGATCTTGAGCGCGAGCGCGGGATCACGATCCTTGCGAAAGTGACGTCGCTCCTCTGGAACGATACGCGGATCAACATCGTCGATACGCCGGGCCACGCCGATTTCGGCGGAGAGGTCGAGCGCATCCTCAATATGGTGGACGGGGCCATCGTGCTGGTCGACGCTTCGGAAGGCCCGATGCCGCAGACGAAATTCGTCGTCTCCAAGGCTCTGAAGGTCGGCTTGCGCCCCATCGTGGCGATCAACAAGATCGACAAGGCGGACGAGCGCCACGAGGAGGTCGTGAACGAAGTGTTCGACCTTTTCGCCGCGCTCGACGCCAATGAGGACCAGCTCGATTTCCCGATCCTTTACGGTTCGGCCAAGGATGGCTGGATGGCGATGACGCCGCAGGGGCCAAAGGTAGACATGGCGCCGCTTTTCGATCTGGTGCTTGAGCATTTCGATCCGCCCATGACCAGCGAAGGCGCGTTCCGGATGCTCGCGACGACGATCGAGTCCGACCCGTTTCTGGGCCGCATCCTGACCGGGCGGATCACGGCTGGAACAGTCGCCCCCGGCCAGACAGTCAAAGCCCTGGCGCGTGACGGATCGGTGATCGAGCAAGGGCGCATCTCCAAGGTGCTGGCCTTTCGCGGCCTCGAACGCTCACCGATAGACAGAGCCGGGGCGGGTGAGATCGTGGCGCTGGCGGGGTTGAGCAAGGCGACTGTGGCGGACACCATCTGCGACCCTACCGTCGAGAAAGCGATTCCGGCGCAGCCCATCGATCCGCCGACCCTGTCCATGACTTTCCGCATCAATGACGGCCCCTTCGCCGGGCAGGAAGGCGACAAGGTGCAGAGCCGCGTCATCCGCGACAGGCTGATGCAGGAGGCGGAGGGCAATGTCGCGCTACGCATTACCGACACGGCTGACGCCGACGCTTTCGAGGTGGCCGGGCGCGGCGAATTGCAGCTTGCGATCCTGATCGAGACCATGCGGCGCGAAGGCTTCGAGCTGACCGTCTCGCGTCCGCGCGTAGTGATGCAGAGCGATCCCTCGACTGGGCAGCGGCTGGAGCCGGTCGAGGAGGTCATCATCGACGTGGACGAGGACAATACAGGCGCGGTGGTGCAGAAGCTCGGCGAGCGCCGGGGCGATCTGGTCGAAATGCGCCCTTCGGGCGGCGGACGCCAGCGCATCGTCATGCATGTGCCAACGCGAGGTCTGATCGGCTATCAGAGCGAGCTTCTGTCGGATACGCGCGGCACTGCGGTCATGAACCGGCTCTTTCACGGTTATGCGCTGTACAGGGGCGACATACCGGGCCGTCGGACTGGCGTGCTGATCTCCAACGGTCAGGGTGAAGCGGTCGCTTATGCATTGTGGAACCTTGAGGATCGCGGTCCGATGATGATTGCGCCGCAGACCCGCGTTTACGAAGGCATGATCGTCGGCGAGCACAGCCGCAGCAACGATCTCGAAGTCAACGTCCTGAAAGGCAAGAAGCTGACAAATGTCCGCGCCTCGGGACGGGACGACAATGTTCTGCTCACGCCGCCGAAGATCCTGTCGCTGGAGGCGGCATTGTCCTATATAGACGATGACGAACTCGTCGAGATCACGCCGAAGTCGATCCGGCTGCGCAAGCGCCTGCTCGATCCGAACGAACGAAAAAAGGCGGAACGCGCAGCGGCTTCGTAAACGCTTTTATTTCAGGCGTTTCTTGCTTTGCGCTTTCAGTCGTTTCCTTGCTTCCCTGATGTTTTCGGCGGCTTCATAGTCTTCAGGCATGGTGCCGCCAATATCTTCAATCGTTTTCCGGACGCGCCGGCCGAAAACTCGCTTCTGGAGCGTCCGGGTGTTGGTAAGTTCGACATTCGGGTGGCCCTTTGAACCATATGCATTAGCATGAGCGGCAGTTGGGGGTTCCGGACACGAAAATAATGGACTGGCGGTGAGTCGTCTATTCCGTTTTTGTACGCTGTGTGTTTCACTTATGTTCTGAATTCTCATAAGCTTGTTGCAACCACAGCGGGGCATCATGAATCAGGCGGCAAAACCGGCGATGTCCGAGCGCGGCGCCATCGACTGGCCTTCGGGCGTGCGTCCGACGAACGAGTTCGTCTCGGTTCTCGACGAGGCGCGCGAAGGCGGCAGTCTGTTCGTGACCGGCCGCGCGGGCACCGGCAAATCGACGCTGCTGCGCTTTTTGAAGCGCAATCTTGCGCAGAATACGGTTGTCCTCGCGCCGACAGGGCTCGCCGCTGTGAATGTGCAGGGTCAGACGATTCATTCCTTTTTCGGCTTCCCCCCGCAACTCATTACAGACGATATCGTCAAGAAGTGCCGCCGCGCGGCAATGTTCCGTTATCTGGAGACGCTCATCATCGACGAGGTGTCCATGGTGCGCGCGGACCTGATGCATGGCATCGACAAGGCGCTTCGCCTGACGCGCAAGAAGCCGCATGTGCCTTTCGGGGGCGTTCAGATCATCGCAATGGGCGATCTGCACCAGCTTTCGCCCGTAATCCGCGATCACGACACCATGCGGCACTTTCAGGATGCGTTCGGCGGCGTCTATTTCTTCCATGCCCCGGTCTGCCACGATGCGCCGCTCGGCCTCATGGAAGTGACAGAAGTTTTCCGCCAGCAGGATGCGGGCTTTCTGGACGCCCTTAACGGCATACGTGAGGGCGATCCCTCGCGCGACCATCTGGATATGCTGAACAGCCGGGTGACGCCTTTCCGCTCGATGCCTGACCATCAGGACTACACGGTGCTCACGCCGATCAACCGCGCTGCAGAGTCGACCAATATGGGCTTTCTGAACCAGCTCAAGGGTAACGCCGCGCAGTTCGACGCCATCGTGACCGGCAGGTTCGACCAGTCAGCCTTTCCGACCGATTTCACCCTTCAGCTCAAGGAAGGCTGCAAGGTGGTCATGCTGCGCAACGATCCCGACAGGCGCTGGGTCAACGGCACGCAGGCGCGGATTTCTCGGATCGAAGGGCGGACGGTGTGGGTTGACGTTGCCGGCGAGGAACACGAACTGGAGCCGGTCACGTGGGAGAACACCGGTTACGAATACGATCCTGAGACGAACGAACTCGAACAGAAGGTGGTCGGTTCGTTCAGGCAGCTTCCCGTGCGGCTGGCCTGGGCGCTGACGATTCACAAGAGTCAGGGCATGACACTGGACAAGGCGTATATCGACTTCGGGCGCGGCGCCTTCGCACACGGCCAAGCCTATGTGGCGCTGAGCCGGGCGCGCTCTCTGGATGGCTTGGCGCTGGCCCGGAACATACGGCCGTCGGATATAATTTTCGACGAGAATGCGCTGGGATACCGATCCGTCTTCGACCGGCTGGGGACAAGTCCTCGCACACTATGATGTTCGGTATTCCGGTTCCGGAAAAGATCGAATTTCACCATTGAAAAAAATGCGTCGCCAAAAAACGACACTTGGCGGCGATTGACTGGCATCTCCTGTCCATATTGCTGAATGCATTATTCGCCGCGTTGACACTCCGCTCGCCTGCTGCTCTATGCGCGGTCGCAGGGGGATGCAGATGCGGAAAATTCTTACGCTGCTAAGCGCAGCGGCCTTTGTCGTTGCGCCGGCGTCCGCCGACGAGAACTTGCGCAAGTGCCTGGCGGAAAGGGTTCTGCTTTCCAATGCAAAGATCTATGACATGCTGCTCGGCGATGAGCTGGGCTTCGACATCCGCAACGATCTGGCATGGCCGATTTCGGGGATACGATTCCGCTATTCGGTGAATTCCGGAGGCGGCGCATGGGAAGCGGCGCTCGAAGCCGAAGAGGCGATTGAAATTATCGAGGGAGTCCAAACCGGGCAATCCGTGTCGGTGTCCTTGCCCGTCGAGGGGATACCGAAAGATTTTCCGCAGCCCTTTCTTGTCGAAGTCATTCTTCTCGATGTCGCCGACAGTCAGAAACGGCAGGTCATCAATGACGTTCAGATGCCTAACTGGGAGAAAGCCTCCTCGCCTGAAATCTGCAGGTAGCGGCTCTCAGCTTGGCCATGGCTTCAGTATGTGAAAGGGCGATGCTCCCTACATCGGACTGACGCCGGTCTCCCCGACAATCTGCGGTTCGTCAACCGCGCAGTCGAATTCCCCGCCTCCATCGGCAGTCTCGCGGGCGAGTTCGTTGGCGTTCGGATTGGCGCGTGCGTCGATGTAGGCCATATGGCAGGCTTCCCCGTCATACAGCTTCGTCACGACGAGCACCTCGCCCCTCACATCGTCTCCCATGCCCGATTCCGTAAAATAACGCAGGATAGCAGCGTGCGGCTCATCCGCGCCTGAAAATGTGCGAAGCTCGACGACGTCATGGGTGCGGTTGAAGGGCGTCAGGGTCTGCGAGAAAGCGCGCTGGTTCAAGCCATTCGGTCCATAGCCAACATAATAGCGCAGATCGCCTTCCGCGATATAGATTGCATAATCGCCATCGTCATTGCAGCGGTCGATGATCCAGCCTTCGGCTTCGTTCTTGTCGAGAGTCGTACAGGCGTCGAGATCGAAAGCGATATAGCGGCTTTCGGCCTGCTGGGCATGGGCGCAGGCGAAAGCGAGAATCAAGGCGGCAGGCAGGCTGAAGATGGCGGTTCGATTCAAGTGACGCATCTGCGATCGGATCCTGATGTGTAAAAGCGGAATGGCGCGCCGGCGGCGCTTTATGTCCGGGGCAATCGCTGCTATGAGAACGGCATGACGTTCTTTAGCATATTGACGGACCCATGAAACTTGCAATTCTGGGCGTTGCGGGCCGTATGGGACGCACGATCGCCCGCATCGTTCACGAGCATCCCGATTGCGAGATCGTCGGTGGAACTGAACCCGAAGGCTCGGTTTATCTCGGCGCGGATATCGGCGAAACGGCCGGGCTCGGCTCGCTTGACATCTCCATCGCAAGCGACCCGCTTGCGCTGTTCACCCGCGCGGACGGCGTCATCGACTTCACCGCCCCTGCTGCCAGCGTTGAGCACGCCGCCCTTGCTGCCCAGGCGCGCATCGTTCACGTCATCGGCACGACAGGATTTTCCGCCGAGGACGAGGAAGCGATTTATGCGGCTTCGCGCCATGCCCGGGTCGTCAAATCCGGGAACATGAGCCTCGGCGTCAACCTTCTGGCGGCGCTTGCCAGGAAAGCTGCCGAAACGCTTGGCGAGGACTACGACATCGAGATTGTCGAGATGCACCACCGGCACAAGGTCGACGCGCCGTCCGGCACCGCGCTGCTGCTCGGCGAAGCTGCGGCGCACGGCCGGAAAGTCGCACTCGAACATCATTCCGTTCGCGTCCGCGACGGCCATACCGGCCCGCGCCGAACGGGTGACATTGGTTTCGCCACATTGCGTGGCGGCGATGTGATCGGCGATCATACGGTAATAATCGCAGGCCCGGGCGAGCGCATTGAATTGACGCATCGCGCAGGCGACCGGGCCCTTTTCGCGCGCGGCGCCGTGAAGGCAGCGCTCTGGGCTTTTCATCAGCCGCCGGGGCTGTACTCGATGCAGGACGTGCTCGGGCTTTAACCAACCTGAACGGTGCAGACGGTCATGGACAATATTCTCCTGCTGGTGCGGCATGGCGAAAGCGAGTGGAACAAGCTCAACCTGTTTACCGGATGGCGCGACCCGGATCTGACCGAGACCGGTATCGAGGAAGCGCGCCGGGCAGGCAGACTCATCAGGGCGGAAGGCGTACGCTTCGACATTGCATATACGAGCGCTCTGACGCGTGCCCAGCACACGTTGAAGCTGATGCTGGAGGAACTCGGTCAGGAGGGCATCGAAATCGTCCGCGATCAGGCGCTCAACGAACGCGATTACGGCGATTTGGCCGGTTTGAACAAGGACGACGCGCGAAAGAAATGGGGCGAGGAGCAGGTCCACATATGGCGCCGTTCCTATGACGTTCCGCCGCCAGGCGGCGAAAGCCTCCAGGACACCGCCGCGCGCACGCTACCCTATTATGAATCAAGAATCTGGCCGGACCTGCTTGCAGGCAGGAACGTGATGGTTTCGGCGCACGGCAACTCTCTGCGCGCGATCGTCATGAAGCTGGACGGCCTGAGCCGAGAGGACGTTCTGAACCTCAACATCGCGACCGGTGCACCTATCCTTTACCGATTGAACGAGGACGGCACTGTTGCGGAAAAGCGGGAACTTGCGGGGTAAGATCAGATACGGGAGCCGCGCATGTCCTGAAGGGCGATTCCAAGCGCCTCCGCGAAGCTGGACTTTTCCTCATCTGTCAGGAAGCTGCCGAAGCTGATAGTTCTGCCGTGGGAGCCGAGGACCAGCGCTTTTCCCGAGCGCTCTGTGTCAACCAGTTCGAGTTTCGCCCAGTAAGGATTGAAGCTCCAGCTTTCCGAACGGCCGGAAGGGTATGTGCGGGTGATTCGAAGTTCGTCCTCCGTCAGCTCGACCGTTTCGTAGAGCCTGGCCGAACGTTTATGCAACTGGAACGCCGTGAAGATCAGCAGGGCGTCGAGACCCAGAAAACCCACGACCGGCCACGCGCCGATCATCAAGAACGCGGCGCCGGCAAAGATGGTGACAACGCTTACGAGGATCATGAAGGCAGCGAAACCTTTGCGCCCAAGTGCGTTCCGGGGAAACAGGACCGCACTGAAATGAGGATCTTTATACGCGGGTAGGTCTGCACTGCTCATCACCTGCAAGCGTATGTATAATCCCGCCGGATGGAAACGAAAATCGTGCCGAAAACTGCGACCAAACGCGCAAAGACCAGATCGAAGCCGGCCGGTGCAGAGATGCCGCCGGACATCGTTGCGGAGATCTTTTCGCGCTTTCAGGGGGCCAATCCCGAACCGAAGGGCGAGCTGGAATATGTCAACGCCTATACGCTGCTCGTGGCGGTGGTGCTATCAGCTCAGGCGACGGACGCAGGCGTGAACAAGGCCACACGATCCTTGTTTGCACGCGCAGACGCGCCGGAAAAGATGCTGGCGCTGGGCGAAGACGGCCTTCGCGAGGCGATAAAGACCATCGGCCTTTACCGGAACAAGGCGAAAAACGTGATAGCTCTTTCGCGAGCCCTCATCGAGAGGCATGGCGGCGAGGTTCCACCCGACCGCGAAGCGCTTGAAGCGCTGCCGGGCGTCGGCCGCAAGACGGCAAACGTTGTGCTCAATATTGCGTTCGGCCAGCCGACGATGGCAGTCGACACGCATATCTTCCGGGTTGCCAACAGGCTCGGCTTGGCTTCCGGAAAAACGCCGCTTGCCGTGGAACAAGGGCTGATGCGCGTCGTTCCCGAGGAATACGCCCTTCATGCTCATCACTGGCTGATTCTGCATGGACGATATGTCTGCAAGGCGCGAAAACCCGAATGCCTGCGTTGCCTTATCACCGATCTGTGCCCCTACGAGCCGAAAACGGCTGTTTAAGTGCAAACTACAGAAGGATATTTGATGACCTCCAAAACCTATGACGCAGTCGGACTCGGCAGTGCAATCGTCGACATCATCGCCCGGTGCGATGACGCATTCATCGTGAAACAGCAGCTTGCAAAGGGCGCGATGAGGCTTATCGACGCCGAAGAGGCTGCAAGGCTCTATGGCGAGATGGGACCCGCGGTCGAGATCAGCGGCGGCACGGTGCCCAACACATGTGTCGGCCTTGCCTCTTTCGGCGGGCGCGCCGCGTTCATGGGCAGGACTGGCAAGGATCAGTTCGGCGAGGTTTTCGCGCACGATCTTCGCGCGGCAGGCGTGGCGTTCGAAACGGCGGCAGCGGAGGGCGGCGCGCCGACAGGTCGTTGCCTGATCCTGGTCACGCCGGATGGCGAGCGGACGATGAACACTTTTCTCGGCGCGAATGCAGAGCTGAGCACGGCCGAGCTTTCACCCGGGCTCATCTCGGAGTCCTCCGTACTCTATCTGGAGGGTTATTCCTTTGACGGGCCGAAGGCGAAAGAGGCCTTTTACGAGGCGGCAAAAATTGCGCGCGGAGCCGGGACCACAGTGGCGCTGACACTTTCGGATCCGTTCTGCGTGGAACGGCACCGGGAGTCTTTCCTCGATTTCATAAAGGGCGGCGTCGATCTACTGTTCGCCAATCATCACGAGCTTCTGGCGCTTTATCGGACGGATGACCTCGGCGCGGCCTGTTCGCGCCTGCGCGAAGATTGCCGACTGGCGGCTGTGACTCGGAGTGAGAAGGGTTCGCTGATCGTGACCGAAAGGGATCTTGTCGAGGTGGAGGCGGAGCCTGTCAGCGATGTTGTCGATACGACCGGCGCGGGGGATCTTTACGCCGCGGGCTTCCTGTTCGGCCTGGCTCGCGGACTTGATCTGCCGGTCTGCGGGCGGCTCGCAAGCATCGCGGCAGCGGAAGTCATTTCACATATCGGTCCGCGCCCGGAAACCTCGCTTGCGGAACTGGCCAAAAAGCAGGATCTCATTTGAGCTTTCACGCTGCGCGGGCGGATCATGCGCGTTCCGCCTTGCATCGCTCCCGTATCAGATAGCTGAGATTTCCGATCAGCATCCGCGATTCCGCGCGCAAGGACTTGGCGCTTCCGGCGGCTCCCGCGCTCAGCGACCGGCGCTCGGCCAGTTGCGTATGCTTGTATTCGCTCAGGAGTTGGGCGATACGGGCATCGAGACAATTCAGTTGCTTTTCAGCTTCAAAGGTCAGGTCCAGCATGTTCATGCTCCCATACCCATCAGCGGCCTGCCCGTCCAATTGTATGACGCATAGATGCGCCTTCAGGTTCATAACACCCAGCCCCACTCGATTATTCGTGAACAAAAGTGAACCCCGGATGAGAATCTGAAGGCGCGGCATGCAGCTTGCCTATTTTCAGCTCGCCGGTGCGATGGCTCTTGTCGGCGCGAACATTCCGGTTGCGAAAGCGGCGGTCGTCTTCATCCCCGTCTTCATATTTTCTCTGATCCGCTATGGTGTGTCAGTTGCGGTCCTTGCGCCGTTCATCGCCAATGAGCCGGGCGGCCGTTTCAGCGATCTGAGCCGTTCCGACTGGGGCTATGTCGCCCTTCAGGCGTTGTGCGGAGGGATGCTCTACATGGTCTTCATGCTGTTCGGGCTGCAATATACGAGCGCCATGACGGCAGGCATCATCACCAGCACAGTGCCTCTAGGAGTGGCGGTGCTGGCGTTTGTCCTGCTTGGAGAACGGTTCGGGTCGCGTACGGGATTCGCCCTCATCCTGGCGGTTCTGGGGATACTGGCTGTCAATACCGCTTCCGCCAGGCCTGAAACCGCGCCCTGGCCATTGCTCGGAAATCTCCTGGTCGGCGGCGCCGTGATCGCCGAATGTCTTTTCGTCATACTGGCAAGGCGCATGGCGGCGTCGCTGTCGCCTTGCCGAATGGCGTTTGCGATCAACATGATCGGCATGGCGCTGGTTGCCCCGTTCGCAGCGGGCGATCTGCTCGTCTTTTCGCTCGCCTCGGTGCCGTGGCCGATCTGGTTTCTGCCCGTGATCTACGCGCTGACGTCCAGCGCGCTGGCGCTGATCCTCTGGTATCGCGGCCTTGCCGTGGTTCCGGCGTCAAAGGCGGCGATTTTCATGAGCACGTTTCCCGTTTCGGCGGTCGTGGTATCCATGATCTTCCTGGGCGAGCAGCCGCAATGGGCGCACGCCGCAGGGCTGGCCTGCGTGCTGGCCGCCATACTCATGGGCGCAAGGGCCGGCAGGATCTGAGATTGAACGCCCTCAATCTTCCCGCGCGAAATGGCCCGTGCGCTCGATGAAACAATAGCGCGATCCGCAGCCCGAACAGATCGCATCGGTCGTGCGCTCGGCCTGATCCATCCTCCACGGAGGGCCGCATTTCTTCAGACTGTCGAGCCGTTCGATCCAGACTCTGTCGGCCAGGCGGATCGCGTCCGTTCCAAGCGTCTTGCCACAACGGTAGCATGGCAGGACACGGGCCATCTGGCTCATACGCGCATCGTTGCGCCAATGCATGACAGCGACGAGCAGGACTATCACCGGCAGAAGCAGAAGAAAAAGCGTGATCCTTAAAGTCAGCATCAGCAGATGCCGAATGGACAGAAACGCATCAGCGGAATGCATGTCGGTTGCTCCGCATATATACTACTAAAGTAGCATAGTGCCGGAGTATCCATCCAAGAGCAAGCAACTATGGCGTCGATATCGCCTGACTCAGCCCAGCCTCAATTCGCCGCGGCATATTCGTATATGTCCTCCTCCTGCGCATTGTGGAGACGAACGAGCGACTCGATGGACTCGATGATGCGCTGCGCGTCGCGGATGAGATACCGATCCGTGTCTTGTGGCGTCAGGCCGTCCGCTATGCGAGCCAGCAGGCGCGCCAGGTGCATGATCTCGCGATGCGCTCGGCTCATGGCTGCAAGTCCGTGACTGTCGCGGAGATAGCGCGTCAGACCCGGATAGACGCGGCCTTCGTCCTCGCGTTCATGCGCAACGATCTTTTCTTCGACAAGGCGCTTGGCTTCGGCAATCAGGCGCACGGCGTCTTCCTCGACCGCCTCATCCAGCGCGTCGGCAATCTGGCGCAGCCTGTCGAGGCTTTCCGCAATATCCTGATGGTCCTCTCGCAGAGAGCGCGCGGCAGACGCCTTCATCGTTTCGCGGCGCCCGCTCCAGCCCGGCGTCAGGGCTCGCAGAGAATTCAGGATGACGGCGACGTCGATCGCTTCCTGAGTCAGCGCGGCTGCAACAGGGGTCAGAAATCCGAACGCAGCAGCCAGCATTGCAAGACCGGAAAGGCTCATCCCTGCGACGATGCTTTGTACGGCGATGCTCCGCGAGCGCCGGGCGATGGCGATGGCGCTCGAAACCCGGTCGAGCCGGTCTTCGAGAATGACCGCGTCAGCCGCCTCTGAGGAGGCGCTGGCCCCTCGCGCGCCCATTGCAATGCCGACGTCGGCGGCGGCAAGAGCGGGGGCGTCGTTGATACCGTCGCCGACCATCGTGGTCGGATGAAATTTCTGCTCGATTTCGACGGCTTCGACCTTGTCTGCCGGTTCTCTGTCGGCGAGAACTGCGTCGAGATCGAGTGCGGCGGCGATGGTTTCGGCGGCTTCGGGACGGTCGCCCGTGACCATTACGATGCGCGCAACGCCTGAAGCTCTAAGCGCCTGAACCGCGCGCGGGGTTTCCCGGCGCAACTCATCCGCGAGCAGGATGGCGCCGATCGCTTCACCGTCGACGGATACGAAAACGCTCAGGGCCGAGCGCCACGACGCCCGCCTGAGAGCGCGCGCGGCCCAGTCCTTGCGGCGGGTTTGGCCGCAGACAAGCTGATGCGAACCTGCTCTTACCGTTCGCCCCTCAACGCGGCCCTCCAGCCCGGCGCCGAGATTTTCGCGCACGTCTTCTGGCGCTTCGAGGGTGAGGCCCTTCGTTTGCGCAGCCGCGACGATTGCAGCGGCGACAACATGATGCGAAGCCTGCTCCAGCGAGGCGGCCAAACGAAGCACCTCGTCCGGGTCCTGTCCGGGCGCCGTTTCAATTGCGACTAGCCGTGCGCCCCCGACCGTGAGCGTTCCCGTCTTGTCGAACATCACGGTGTGCGTTCTCGCCAGCGCTTCGAGTGCGCTGCCGCCCTTGATGAGCACGCCGATTCGCGCAGCCCGCGAGACGCCTGCGATAAAGGCGACCGGCGCGGCAAGGATCAGCGGACATGGCGTCGAGGCGACAAGCACGGCAAGCCCGCGTATCGGGTCGCCGGAAAAACCCCAGGCTGCTGCGGCAAGCAACAGGGTGACCGGAAGCAGGATGAGGGCGTATCTGTCTGCAATCCGGATGAAAGGAGCTTTCGCCGTCTGTGCGGCAGTTACCATCCGCACGATGGCCGCATAGGTGCTTTCCGATGCCACGGCGGTCGCACGCATCTCGAAGGTCTCGCCGGCATTGACTGTTCCGCTGCGGATCGGCTCGCCTTTCCGGCGCGTGACCGGGATAGGCTCGCCTGTGAGCGCGGCTTCGTCGACGCTGGCCGAATCGGACGAGAGCGTTCCGTCTATCGGAATCACTTCGCCGGCGCGCACCAGGATCAGGTCGCCGACAGCAATATCCTCGACCGGTGCGTCGAAGACGGATGAGTTCACACGGCGGTGGGCGATGCGCGGCGCGCGGTCGGCGAGCGACCTGAGATCGCGTTCGGCCCGTTCGATGGCGAAATCCTCAAGCAGGTTGCCGCCCGCATACATGATTGCAACGACAACGGCGGCGAGGTTCTCGCCGAGCAGCAGCGCCGCGCTCATCGAGACGAATGCGACGGCATCCACGCCCATCCGCCCTGCGAGCAGGTCGCGCGTCATGGATACAGCAAGGCCTATGACGACGGGAACTGTTCCAGCCGCCCAAAGCCAGCCGGCGAGTTGCGGCAGGGTGTTCAGCCAAGCGTAACCTCCCGCAACGAGCCCGCCGAGCGCAATCGCGACAAGCGCCCTACGCATTGCGCGCTCTGTGAGTAGCCCGTTAATATTCATGAGCCGCCGTATTCCATGGATGCATTCCGCTTGCCGCCTTCCTGCCGGCAACATCCCGACGCCTGCGTGGATTGCAAGTCCAAAGCGCCGCAGGACATATCGGTCCTGCTGAATGTTTTCGATACAATCGGAGTTATAAAGAAGTTACAATTACAAACCCGTACTCTGGACACTATTCGAAAGGCAGCCATGATGCATCGCGTTGCGCTCGCCCTCCTCCTCGCCATCGCCATTCCGGCAGCAGCGAATGCGCAGATCGACGCCAAGCCCGATCCGTCGCTGACGCCTGAAGAGGTCATCGGCCTCCAGCTGGAAGGCCTTCAGCGGAACGACATCGACGGAATCGCTCAGGTCTGGGCCTTCGCGCATCCCGACAACAAGCGGTTTACAGGTCCTCTTGAGCGCTTCGCCCTGATGATGACTGCGCCCAATTACCGGATCCTGCTCGGCCACCGCTCGTCCGAGATCCGGCCTTTACAGGTCGAGAGCGACGTAGCGATCTATGAGGTTACGGTGACGGGAGCCGAAGGCGGAGTCGTGATCTACCGCTGGGGTCTGCGCAAGGTCGCTGAAGGCGACGATACAGGGTCGTGGATGACCGTGACCGTCTCGCCGCCGCTCGGGATGGGGAACGAGATCTGACCGTCCGGCATCTGTAAAGCGACGGGCACGCGCCTTACAGCTTCCTCAGCCAGACCGTCTCTATGGAATGGTCGCGATTCTTGTTGAGGATCAGCGCTGCGCGCTGGCGCGTCGGCAGGATGTTGTCCTGCAGGTTTTTCAGGTTGATCCGCTTCCAGATGCCGAGCGCGGTCTGCCTGGCGTCGGCGTCGCTCAGGCTGGCGTAGCGATGAAAATAGGCGTCGGGATGCCTGAAGGCTGTCTGTCGCAGACGATCGAAGCGTGTCACATACCAGTGCTCGATAACTTTCGGGTCGGCGTGGATATAGATCGAGAAATCGAAGAAATCCGACACGAAGGGAATCGCCTCGCCGTTACGCGGGAGCGTGGCGGGCTGCAGCACGTTGAGTCCCTCGACGATAAGGACGTCGGGAGTGTCCACGGTGATGTATTCGCCGGGGCGGATATTGTAATCGAAATGCGAATAGACTGGCGCCCGCACCCGCGAGCGACCGGCTTTCACATCTGCCATGAACTGCAGAAGCGCCTTCTGGTCGAAGCTCTCCGGAAAGCCTTTGCGCTCCATCAGGCCCTTCGCTTCGAGAACCTCGTTCGGAAGCAGGAAGCCGTCGGTCGGAACGAGATCGACGCGCGGATGGTTCGGCCAGCGCGCCAGCAGTGCGCGCAGAACGCGGGCGGACGTGCTTTTGCCGACAGCCACACTGCCGGCAATGCCGATGATGAAAGGCGTCTTGCCGAGTCTCTTTCCGAGAAACGCATCGGTTTCGGCGTGCAGTTTCTGGGCGGCGCCGACATACAGATTGAGCAGCCGGGACAGCGGCAGATAGATGTCCTCGATTTCCCTTGCGGAAATTCGGTCGATAAGTCCGGAAAGCGGCTCTATTTCATCTTCCGACAGCGTCATTGGCGTGTCGGCGCGCAGTTTCGCCCATTCGGGTCTGGTGAAAACGCTGTATGGAGAAAATTCGAACCGCCGGCCGTGATGTATCGAATCAAGCATGGCAATCATTCTGGCAGGCTCGCGCGCGAAGCCTTTTCCTCCAGTCCCGACCGCCGCGTCCGGGCTTCAAGCTCGGCGAGCACATCCGCCAGCGGGACGTTGCGAACCTCGAGCAGGACGAGGAGATGATAGAGCACGTCGGCCGCTTCGCTTTTCAGCGCGTTGTCGTCCTCGTCCAGGGCGGCGATCATCATTTCCACGGCTTCCTCGCCGAACTTTCGCGCGCATTTCGATGGTCCGGCTTCGAGAAGCTGGCGCGTGTAGGACCCTCCGGTTTCCGCATTGCGGCGAGCCGCGATCGTTGCGGCAAGTTTCGCGAGAGTATCTTGTGCCATAGTCCTGGCGCCTGAAAGCAAGCAGATGCGTTATACTAATTCTTATCCGCTCTCAAATCACTTATCCATAAGTCGCCAGGCGTAGAGCGACATGCCTCAAAAGTCATAGTCCCGTGCGCCGAAAATGGCGTAGCCGAGGCGGATATGAGTCGCACCGCATTCAATCGCGATCTCGAAATCCGCGCTCATGCCCATGCTCAGCCCGCTGAGGCCGAGCACGGATGCAAGCTCCGCGAGGCGGCGGAAATGCGGCTCCGGCGACTCCTCGACGGGAGGGATGCACATCAGCCCAATGATCGGCAGGCCGCATTCGTCCCGGCAGAGCGCATGAAAGTCCAGGGCGTCTTCCGGGGCGATCCCGGATTTTTGAGGCTCCGCTCCGGTGTTGACCTGGATGAATAGGCCCGGCCGGCGATCCTGCGCGGCCATTTCCGCCGCGAGCGCGCGCGCAATCTTGGGACGATCTACGGTGTGGATAACGTCGAACAGCGAAACCGCGTCCCGGACCTTGTTGGATTGCAGCGGTCCGATGAGATGCAGATCGATCCCGGGATGATGGCGCTCGCGCAGGCCGGGCCATTTCGCCTTTGCCTCCTGAACGCGGTTTTCGCCGAAAACGCGCTGTCCCGCCTCGATGACCGGCGCGATCGCGTCTGCGCCGAAGGTTTTCGACACCGCGATCAGTGTGACGCTGTCCGGCGCGCGGCCGGCGTTTGTAGCCGCTGCGGCGATGCGCTTATGGATTTCCGTCAGATTGCCGCCGGCCTGGTTGCGTTTTTCCATCGCCCTGATGCTAATGCTCAAGATTTTTTGCGGAATAACCAAGCTCCGCTTGACCATATCCCTGTTTTTCGGCTGGATACCACCCGAATAGCGCACTGCCGGTCAGGCAGTCAAATGCGGGTAAACATTCATGGCCGCCGAAAGATATAATGCAGCCGAGCGCGAAAAGCATTGGCGTTCCGTCTGGGACGAAGCCG
>CAYOUE010000028.1:0-24423 GCA_964407075.1 uncultured Hyphomicrobiaceae bacterium | reverse complement strand
CAATATCGGCAATCCCGGCAGCGGCACCCGCGGCACCTGGGAAGTCATCGAAGCTGCACTCGGCTGGTCGCGTGACGACCTCTCGATGGCAGCTGAACTGCCTTCTGCAGAAACCGGCCAGGCTCTCTGCGACAACAGGATCGATGCTTATTTCTGGCTGGTCGGCCATCCGTCCGCGCTGACGCAGGAAACTCTGGCGACCTGCGACTCCAAGCTCGTCAACGCCACCGGCGAAGAGATCGACAAGCTGGTTGCGGACAATCCATATTACCGCGTTGCGACGATCCCGGCCGGCATGTACGGCGACAATCCCGACGTGACAACGTTCGGCGTGGGCGCCACGCTCGTCAGTTCCACAGATGTAGCCGAAGATGCCGTCTACACGCTGGTAAAGGCCGTATTCGAGAACTTCGACCAGTTCAAGGGGCTGCACCCGGCCTTCGCCAACCTGAAAGAGGAAGAGATGATCAAAGACTCAATCTCCATTCCTCTCCATGCCGGCGCTGAGAAGTACTACAAGGAACGCGGCTGGATGTAGTCCGCCGGGTTTCATCCAATCCAGGACGGGGCGGCGTCTGCCCCGTCCGTACGCCCGGCGCTCATCCGGCGTAATACGACCTTCCCCCTGCGCCCGCAAATCTTCAAGCGATGGACAATAAAGCCGGAAATAACCCATACTTGCCTTTGCCATCTGCAGATATGCAGCGGCCGGCATGAAGCGAAAGCGCCAACAGGGGAAAGATCATGGCCGAGAAGAGCGTCGCATCCGGTTCGGTTGAGGATCTCGTCGCGTCTGTAGACACTGGCGGACGGGACGCCGCGGGATGGCAGAACAGCCTGATCCTGACCATAGCCTTCACCTGGGCGCTCTTTCAGCTCTACGTCGCCTCGAACCTTCCGTTCATCATCACTCAGGAGCTGGGAATACGGGCCGTCGTCACAGGCTCCGATGCGCGCCTCATACATCTGGCCTTCGGTCTCGTCCTTGCAGCCTTTGCGTTTCCTCTCTTCAGAAGCTCGCCGCGCCGTTACATACCCTGGTATGACTGGATCCTGGCCGCGCTCGGCATCGCGGTCTGCCTTTACGGCGTCATATACCGTAACGAGATCGCCCTGCGCGCCGGCCTGCCGACGCAGACCGACCTGATTATCTCGATCACGGGCATGATCGTGCTGGGGATCGCGGTCTACCGCGCGCTCGGCCTCCCTCTTCTCATCGTCGCCTCCGTTTTCTTGCTCTACGTCATGCACGGCGACGCAGAGTGGCTGCCTGACTCCATCCAGTGGAAAGGCGCATCCGTCGGCAAGGCGATGTGGCACTACTGGATGCAGAATGAAGGCGTGTTCGGCGTCGCGCTGGGGGTTTCGGCCTCGCTGATCTTCCTGTTCGTGCTGTTCGGGGGAATCCTCGAAAAGGCCGGCGCTGGCAACTACTTCATCAAGATCGCCTTCGCTCTGCTCGGGCATCTGCGCGGCGGACCGGCGAAAGCAGCCGTGCTGGCTTCGGCGATGAGCGGCCTTTATTCCGGTTCGTCGATCTCGAACACGGTCACGACGGGCACCTTCACGATTCCGCTCATGAAGCGCACCGGCTTCTCGCCGGAAAAAGCCGGCGCAGTGGAGGTGGCTTCGTCCACCAATGGGCAGTTGACGCCGCCGGTGATGGGCGCTGCGGCGTTCCTGATCGCTGAATTCACCGGGGTCCAGTACACCGAAATAATCAAGCACGCGCTCGTGCCGGCGCTGGTCAGCTATATCGCGCTTTTATATATCGTCCATCTCGAAGCGTTGAAGCTCGGTCTCAAGGGTCTGCCGAAACATCCCGATTCGTTCGCCGGAAGCGCGGCGCGAAAGCTGATCGGCGTTCTGACGGGCTTCCTGTTCATGGTCGCAATAGGCGCTTTCGTCTATTACGGCATAGGCTGGATCAAGGTCGCTTTCCCGGATCAGTCGTTCAACATCGTGATGCTGGGCTGCGTCGCGGTCTATATCGGCCTGCTATGGATCGCCGCCAAGCGTCCCGATTTAAGGATGGACGATCCGAACGATCCGATCACAGAGCTTCCGCACGCGGGCGAAACCGCCAAGACCGGCTATTACTTTCTACTGCCGATCGTCATCCTGATCTGGTGCATCATTGTCGAAAGGCTCTCTCCCGCTCTCTCGGCCTTCTGGGCCACGATCGCCATGATCGTCGTCGCGTTGACACAGCATCCGATCAAAGCGGTGATGCGCGGCGAAAGCGACCTTATGGGCGCGTTCAGACGCGGCGTTTCGGAATGGACCGCCGGCATGATCTCCGGCAGCCGGAACATGATCGGCATCGCGGTCGCGACAGGCGCGGCAGGCGTCATCGTCGGCACGGTCTCGCTGACCGGGATGCATCAGGTCATCGCCGAATTCATCGAGGCGGCTTCAGGCGGGAACCTGATGCTCCTGCTACTCATGGTCGCCGTCATGAGCCTCATTCTCGGCATGGGCCTGCCGACGACCGCGAATTACATCGTCGTATCGTCGCTCATGGCGCCGGTGATCGTCATGCTCGCCGCGAAATCCGGTCTCGTCATACCATTGGTGGCGGCGCATCTTTTCGTCTTCTACTTCGGCATCCTCGCGGACGATACGCCGCCAGTGGGGCTTGCGGCCTTTGCGGCCGCGGCCATTTCCGGCGGAGACCCGATCAAGACCGGGATCCAGGGCTTCGCCTATGACATCCGGACGGCGCTGCTCCCGTTCCTGTTCATCTTCAATACCGAGTTGCTCCTGATCGACGTCACCTTGGCAAAAGCCGTTTTCGTCTTTTTGGTCGCTGTCGTCGCGATGATGCTTTTTGCGGCCGCGACGCAGGGCTATTTCCTGACACGCAATCGGATTTACGAAACCGCGGCGCTGCTGCTGATCGCGTTCACCCTGTTCAGACCCGGCTACTGGCTCGATCAGGTCGAGGATCCTTATGTGTCCTATCCAGGCACTGAAATCGTATCTCTTGCGGAGTCGGCGCCGCCGGGTTCGGAGTTGCGGATCACGGTCAGCGGACCCGATTTCAACAACCGCAACAGGATCATCGACATCATCATCGTGCCGAAATTCGAGGACGAACCCGGCAACGGCGAGGCGCGCCTTCAGAAGCTCGGCCTCGATGTCGACCCGGAGACGGGCGCGCTTCAGGAACCGATGTTCGGCTCGCCCTATCAGCGGCTCGGAAACCAGTTCGATTTCTATGACGACAAGCCGGTGACGGTGTCGACGGTGCAGGTTGCAGCGGAGCGGATGCCGAAAGAGGTGTTCTACATCCCGGCGCTCGCGCTTCTGTTCTTGATCGTCCTGCTTCAGCGCCGCCGCCAGACCGTGCCGGCTTTCTAGCCTCGCAGTCCCGGCAGCGGTGACGCGCCGAACAGCCAGACATGCAGGTGCAGCAGCAGCGCCCAGATCAGCACGGCCACGCCGATCCGCCACCATCCGGTCTCACGGAGACTGAATTTCGCACGCCCTTCAAGAATCGCCGCGAACGGAACGAACGACGTCTTGCTCTCGAAGCGCTTCCAGCCCTCGCCTAGCTCGGCGGCCTTGCGTTTTTCCTGAAGCCACGCGCCTCCGATCGCCGTTGCGGCAAAGAGGCCATAGAACCAGAAACCGCGCCAGTTCGGCTGGCTGACGAGATGCGCGATCGCCCAGAGGCCGAAACCCCACATGCCCGGATGCCGCGTGATCGCGAACACGCCCTGTCCGAGATCAGGCCGGTCGAGAAGCGCGCCGCCCCTAGGAACGCTGGGGTTGGGTTGGGTGAACGCGCCGACCAGCAGCACTGCGGCAAAGAGCAGCAGCGCAGCCTTCACCCAGGGCCACCACGCGGGATAGCTCCACAGCGTCGCGCCATAGGCCGCGGCGTTGAAATTCCCGACCCACCACCAGATCGCCGCAATCGAAGCGATCGAAAATATCGCTATATAGGCATTTTCGCCGATTGATCGGATAGCCGCTGGCCGCAATGGGGTCGACGGAACGAAGTGAATGACAAGAAACAGCAAACCGGACAACGCAAGAATTTCCATCGCCTTCCCTCCTCGCGCAGTGCGCATTCAAATGAATGCTGACAGTTGCGCCAACATCGAAAAAAAAGATCAATGTTTCAGCGTTCAGCCGCTTCCTGCCGAACGCCGGTTGATCTGAAGTCTTTCAATTCCATTTTCCATGCTCATCTACAGCATTGAAAACGACTGCGCCAGACAGGGCGCACCACGAAACCGAGACCAGAAATTGAGCAAACCCGAAAAGATACCATCCCCCTGCATCGATATCTGCAAGGACAAACGCGGCGTCTGTATCGCCTGCGGGCGCGCTTCAAAAGACAGGAAGGCGTGGAAAAAGGCGAGGACCGCAGGGGAAAGACTCGCCCTGATAGAGGAGTGCATCGAAAGAACGCGCGAAATCGGCACGCATGATTTCTGGATGCGCGAATACCGGCGGAAATGCAGGAAGAAGGGCGTACCTTGTCCTGTCGGAGACGGCGGAGCCTGAGCCCGGGGCGCGACGCTGCCTCACTTCAAGGGTGAGGCAAGGCCTGCGCGGCAGGGTCATCCATGCTTCAGATAAGAATAACGCAAATTCGCGGTTTTCTCGGCGGGTTGGTCTTCACGTTCCGGTTCGGACCGGACTTTTCCGAAGTCGTTTGGCAGAGGGATGCTGCCGCCGGGCGACCCTGGCGCGGGCAGACCGAGTTCGGCATGGCCGTAACCGCGCTGCCCGCCTTGCGCAGCCGCGCCCGACTGCGGATCGTGACCGCCTTCGCCCGCCCCGGTCCACTGGCTGGCCCCGAACCAGACCTGGATGAGCTGATATTCGTCATCCGTCAGTTCAAGCCCGACCTGCGAACAGCGCGCCAGCACATAGTCGCGATAGGCACGGGCGATTGCAGCCGGCGAACGGGTATGTTCAAGCCAGGGGTCCATCTCGTCTACGGCGTTGATGACGAAATTGACTTCCTGCGGAGAGAGTTTGAGGCCCGCTGCGCCCGCCCGCGTAATGACCGCATCCGCGGAGCGATTAGGCGCAAATCCGTTTTCGCGAACTTCCGACGCGATAAGCGTGAACAGAAGCTGATACTCGCTGGGCGGCAGCGGTGGAGCCTGGCAGGCTTCGTAGATCCGGGTGATCGACCGCTGCAGTTCGGCGAGCCTGCTGGTGTTGCCGCCGCCCCCCGCGCCCTGCTGCCGGGCCTCGGGCTGGGCGCGGCTCAGCGCGGCTGCTTCCTGCGGTGCGCTTCCTGCGGTGTGAGTTTCGTTCTGGGGGGGAAGCTGACGCGGCGTCGGCCTCAGATCTTCGCGCAGACGGTGCCTTTGCGGATCGTAAACGAAATGAGGCGGCTTTTCCGTGAGCCTGAAATGGCTGTGCAGGTTCTGCGAAAGGAAGTTCAGAAAGCCTCCCGAACCGGCCCAGTTCGTTCCGATCGTCTTGGGATGGCCGAGCGATTTCTGCGCACGGTCGGCAAGATAGGCGAGAGGCACAGGTTTCTCGGAATTCTCGACCACGTCCTGAACGAGATCGAGGATTTCCTCCCCGATAACCTTGAAGTCGTCGATGAGCGACTGAATCGCCGCTTCCGAGGAGCCGCTGGATGGTCTGCGCTTGGGCGACGGACCGGCGGTCAGCGCCGGAGCGCTCTGCCGGGCAGGAAGCGCGGAGGGCGGCTTGGCGCTCTCGGTTTGCGCCGCAGGATAATGCCCCAGTGCGGCGGCTCCGGGCGCAGTATCGTCAGGCAGCGCGAGGTCCGACTCCATCAGGCAGCGGATCAGATCCTCCTCACGAATGCGTCCGTCCGAGAACGCCTTGTAATAGGGCGAGGTATGATCGTTGGTGTAGATGATGGTCTGACGGTTGTGCGAGCGCAGGCTCAGCAGCACCGGCGTGAAATCCGCATCGCCGGACAGGATGATGAACTCGTCGAAATGAGTGACGTGGTCGATATAGTCGCGCACGTCGCAGGCGATCCGGATGTCGGAGCTGTTCTTGAACTGTGACGTCAGATGCGGACAGTCCACGACCTCCAGGCCGGCGCGCATGAAACTGTGGCGGACATAGGCGAAGGAACTCGGATCGCCCGCGCCTTCCCGCCCGCTGCGGCGGGGGATCGGATTGCCGTAACACCGTCCGATCGCAATTTTCCTGCGAACGGGCTCGGAAGGATGATCGGTGCGGATGAGAGCGCCGGAAACGACCTGACGCAGCCAGAACGAGGGGTAACGCGCAAAGCGGGACGCCGCTTCCTCGTTACGGTTCTTTAAAGATAAATATATATTATCGAAGTCGATAAAGAGCGCGGATAAGCATACGCCCGCGTTTCCCGGAAGCATTGTAATCAAACCCCGCTAAATCCGCGCCCGCCAATTGCCGCATCGGCTTGCCCGGAACATCAACCCACTTTGACGGCGCCTGCGCGGGCCTCTCAGGTCATGGCTGAATATTTAACTTTCAGCCGGTAGACCACCGCGAATGCACCTTCGTTCATTATTATCGTTGTCCGGATATGGAAGACCGGATGTCGCGGCGGAACGAATCGCCACTTTTCACCATTCTGATTAAACGCCAAAGAAGCAACCGTCGCAACTGCTTAGCCCAAGACCGACTGTTATCCACAAGCCGGAGCTAAACCCGGAACTTCCCGAAATATGACAAAAGCAGTTCTCTCACGGACTGTCAAAACACGTCTTTCAGCCGTCTAAGCTCGGTGAAAATTGTGGCGAGCGGGTGGCCGGTCATGCCGATACGTTCCTGAATTTCCGGGCTGTCGGGACGTAAAAATGGATTCTGTGACAACTCTGCCGCAAGAGTGACGGGCAAGGTGGGCAATCCCTTGGCACGCAGTTCCGCGATTTCGCGCGAGCGTTCCTGAAGAGCCGCGTTCCCCGGTTCCACGGAAAGCGCGAAGGCCGCATTGGCCTGGCTGTACTCATGCCCGCAATAAATCAGCGTCTCAGGAGGAAGCGCCATGATCTTCTGCAGCGAAGTCCACATCATGGGGCCATCGCCTTCGAAAAGGCGGCCGCAGCCGAGCGAGAACAGCGTGTCGCCGACGAACAGGACGCCGTCATCTGGAAACCAGTAGCTGACATGCCCGGCCGTGTGGCCCGGCGTTTCGAAAACCTTGACGCGGCGTCCGCCGAAGTCGAATTCATCGCCTTCGCCGACGGTTCTATCCACACCCGGAATACGGTCTGCCTCCTTCTCCGGCGCGATGATTTCACAGCCGGTTTCCGCCTTCAGCGAGGCGTGACCGGCCGTGTGATCGGCGTGATGGTGCGTGGTAAGGATATGCGTCAGCGTCCAGCCGCGTTCGGCAAGCGCCGCGCGGATCGGGCCCGGATCGGGTGTGTCGATCGCCGCCGTCAGGCCGCTTTCCGGCTCGTGAACGAGGACGCCGTAATTGTCGGACCGGCAGGGAAACTGATGTATGGTCGGACTTGGCATTGCTGCCTCCCGGTGGAATTGCATATGAATGATGTTTGCCCGTTCATGCTTTTGCTAGCATAAATGACGCGGAGCCCATACCCCTGAAAATCAAGGCTCCGGAAGGGGAGAGCGCCTCATGCGTCCCGATGTCAGCGAACTGAGTCAGTTCTACGCAGGCCGTCTGGGCGCGGTCGCCCGCCGTCTGCTCGCGCATCGTTTGCGCACGATGTGGCCGAATGTACGCGGCGACGTCATGCTCGGGATCGGTTACGCAGCGCCGTTCATGCGCCAGTTCCGGCAGGAAGCCGAGCGCCAGCTGCTGTGTATGCCCGACGATCAGGGCGCAGTCCGCTGGCCGCGGGAAGACCCCTCATGCAGCTTTCTCGCCAGCGAAACCGCGCTGCCGCTTGCATCATCCTCGGTGGATCGCGTGCTTGCTGTGCATTGCCTCGAACACAGCGCCGCCATCCGCCACATCCTGCGCGAGATCTGGCGTGTCCTGACGCCGGAAGGCCGCTTACTGCTTGTGGCCCCGAACCGTCGGGGTATCTGGGCGCGCTCCGACTCCACGCCATTCGGCTACGGCCGCCCCTACAGCCGCGGCCAGCTCGAACGCCAGCTTGCCGATTGCCTGTTCGAGGCGAAAGACTGGTCGGCGAGCCTCTTCATGCCGCCGATCGACCGCAAGATCGTCCTGAACACGGCGATCGCCTGGGAGCGCATCGGGCTTGTCGCCTGGCCAGGCTTTGCCGGGGTGACGATCGTGGAAGCGCAAAAGCACGTCTATGCCCCGATCAAGGGGAGCCGCGCGCCAGCCCGCGCCAGACTTCGTCCCATACCGGCCGGCGGACTGGCGACGCCGCGCGCGATGAAACCGCAGAGCCTGCCCGAAGTGGCGTAGATCGTTTCATTTACGCACAGCTTTTCGCCGGCAAGGCTATGCCCGACATGGCCCGAGCAGCCTTTCAGATCACGATACGGTAACCGAGAAGCGACTTCGGCGTCATCGGCACGCTGCTGTAAACTTCTTTAACCGGCATTTGTTTTATTGGAGGCTCGCAAACGGTTCGAAGGCCATGCTGACAGCGCCAGGACGCATCGATGCAAGCGGCGGAATCTCCCTGAAGGACATTCCGCTATTTTCGAAATTGTCCGCAAGGCAGATCGAAACGCTTTGGGGGATGCTGCAATTCGTCAGCTACGGCGAGGGCGAGATCATCATCGCCGAAGGAGATCATACGCAGAACCGGATCTTCATCATCTTTGAAGGCGAAGTCGGGCTGTGCAAGAAGGCGCGCTCTCCGCTGACGCACGAGCCGGTCGAATATGAGATCGAATCCCGCAGCAGGGGCGATCTGTTCGGGGCGATGTCGGTCCTGGACGGCAAGCCGGTTTCCGTCACCGTCAAGACGCGAATGCCGGTCACGATCGCCATTCTCGACATGAAGCCGTACCGGCGCGACAAGAAATGCCGCCGCGTGCGCAACATCGTCATCGTCGAGCTTCGCCGGCTTTTGTCCAACTATGTGCGCGACGCACTCGATCACAAGGTGGACAGCCTGCGGCAGGAAGCCGAGTTCTCGCGCTACCGCAACGCCGTCGGCGGCATCGTGATCGCGTCGCTATCGCTGCTTTCGGTCTATACGCTCGCTCTCGGCGCGCTGCCAGGCTTCGAATCCTATCTGAATGTCAATTTCGCATTAAGCCCGTTCATCATCGTCATTTTCGCTGCGTGCTTCATGCCCGTAATCGCGCTGAGCGGGTTCCCGCTCGCCTTTTTCGGGCTGAGCCTGCACAACTGGCGGTACGCTCTGTTGTTTTCGGGCGCGATTTCTCTTGCCTTCATCGCGATAGCTGCGCTCGCAAAATGGGCGGTCATTCTTGGCTCGCCGTCACTTTCGGGGATGCCCGTCTTCGCGCTGGGCGAAGTCCGCATCGGGGACGGGCCGCCCGCCGGCCTCTCCTCACCCTGGTTCTGGTTTGCGGTATTCCTATACCTGATACTTACGCCTGTGCAGGAATTCGTCGCGCGCTGCGGCGTGCAGGCGCCGCTCTACGCTTTTCTCAGGGGGCCGGAATGGCGCAGACGCTGCTGGTCGATCCTGGTGTCAAATCTGGTCTTCGCCGCCGCTCATGCGCATATCAGCATCGAATTCGCACTGATCGCCTTTTTGCCCGGCGTGTTCTGGGGCTGGATCTTTGCGCGCACAAATTCGCTGCTCGCCGCATCGGTTTCGCATTTCATGATCGGCGGCGCGGGGCTTTTTCTCCTCGACATCGAAAATTTCGTCGAAGCATTGCTTTGATGCTGCGGCGCAGCGTTACTCGGCCGGCGCAGCCGCGCTTTCCCCTGCGGCTTTCGCCTGAAGCGCGCGGCGCTCCGCGGCGAGCGTGGTGAGGCCGAAATCGTCAAGTATGGCGTAGAAGGCCGGAACCACGAAAAGCACCAGAACGGTCGACGCCATCAGCCCGAAACCGAGGCTAGCCACCAACGGGATCAGCACCTGCGCCTGCAGGCTGGTTTCCGCAAGCAGCGGCAATAACCCCAGAACCGTGGTCAGCGACGTCAGCAGGATGGCGCGGAACCTGGCTTTTGCGGCAAGCGGAGCCACTTCGGCAATGGTCGCCCCGGGGCGGTGGTGATCCTTGATCTGGTTCACGAGCAGAATGGAATCGTTCACGACGACGCCGGAAAGCGCGGCGAAGCCCAACATGCTTGGCATGGTGAAGTCGATCCCGAGCAGCACATGGCCCAGTATCGAGCCGATCAGGGCGAACGGGATGATAATCATCACCGCCGCCGGCTCGGCGTAGCTGCGGAACTGGAAACTGAGCACCAGAAAGACGCCGATCAGGCCGAGCAGGAAGCCCGTTATCATCGAGGACTGCGTCCGCCCGGTCTCGCGGTCCTGACCGGCTATGTCGAAATTCACGTCCGGATAACGCTGGGTGAGTTCGGGAAGAAAGCGCGCCCTCGTGTCGCCGATGATTTCGGCAGCGTTGCCGATACGCGGATCGACCTCGCCCTGAACGCTTATTGTGCGAACGCCGTTGATACGGTTGATTCTCGAATAGCCGCGATCCGGCTCAAGCGTCGCCACGGAGGAGAGCGGCGCCTGCGATCCTTCGGGCGTAATGATGACCATGTTGTCCAGCGTGGCGATGCGCCCGCGGTCGACGCCGGCGAGCCTGGCGTCGATTTCGTAGCTTTGCTCGTTGACCTGGATCTCGTTGATCGTGGTTCCGAAAAAGGCGGTCCTGATCTGATCCGCGATGTCCTGGCTGCGCAGGCCGAGCGCCAGACCTTCCTCCTTCATGCGGATCCTGATCTCGGGCTTGCCGAGCCGGAGATCGTCCAGAATGTCCACCACGCCGCGGTACTGCAGAAGCCAGTCCTGAAGCTCAAGGCTCGCTGCCTTGAGTTCCGCCAGATCAGGTCCTGTAAGCCGGATGTCGATGGCGCGGCCGGCCGGACCGATGGAGGGCTCGGCGAATTTGAGCGCGATGACATCAGGTATGGCGCCAGTCTCCTCGCGCCATGCGGCGAGCACCTGCGCGTTCTCGACAGTGCGGAGCTGGGAGGTCAGCAGATCGGCGCTTATGGTGGCGACATGCGGTCCGCTCTCATAGGCGTCGGCGTTTTGATTATACTTTACGGTGATATTCCTCAGCAGCGGCTGTCCGCCAGGCTGTTCCGGGCTCAGCCTTTCATTGATGCGCATGATGGCGCTCTCGATACGCGCAACGACCTCCTCTGTCCGCTCCAGGGGCGTGCCCTGCGGAAGCAGGATGCGCGCTTCGAGCGTGTCCCCGTCGAGATCGGGGAACGGGCTGAACTTCAGCGCGCCGCTCGCCACTATGGCGACCGTACAGATCAGCGCAGCGATGACGGTTCCCGCCGTCAGATAGCGCGCGCGGACTGCGGCTTCGGCAAAAGGTCCAACCAGCCTGTCGCGGAGGGCCTCGATCAGCCTGCCGCTGATCGCCTGAACGCCGCGCCTGCCGTTACCGTGCGCCTTGGCCAGCGAATGGCCGAGATGATGGGGAAGTATGAAGAAGGCCTCGATCAGCGAAACCGCGAGCACCAGGATCATCACTACGGGAACGACGCGCAGGATCTGCCCGATCGTTCCCTCCAGAAAGGCCAGCGACCCGAACACGCATAATGTCGTAAGGAAGGATGACAGCACGCCCGGCATGACTTCGCGCGCACCTGTCACCGCGGCCTCGATAGGCGGCGCGCCCTGCTCGTATTTCTTGGCGATGTTCTCCGATATGACGATGGCGTCATCCATGAGCAGGCCGATCACCATCAACAGGCCGACCATCGAAATCATGTTGATGCTGTACCCGATCGCCGCCATCGCCGCGAGGCCGCCAAGGAACGCGACGGGCAGTCCCATCGCGATCCAGAAAGCGTAGCGGAAACCGAAGAAGAACCATGTCGCCAGACAGACGAGCGCCAGCCCCTGAAAGCCGTTTTTCAGAAGCAACTCAAGGCGGTCCTTGATGATCGAGGAGACGTCGTTGACGATCGTGAATGTCACGCCCGGCGGCGCGCGCTGACGCTCGGCGTCGAGAAAGGCCCTGATCCGGTCCACGACTTCCAGAGCGTCGTCCTGCTCCGACTTGATGATGTTGAGAAGCGCGGCGGGCTGGCCGTTGAAGGTGATCTTGACTTCCTCCGTCTCGAAACGGTCCTCGATGGCCGCAATCTCGCCCAGCCGGATCTGCGCGCCGGAAGAGCCGGTGATGACGACCAGATCGCGCAGTTCGTCGATGCTCTTGCGTTCATCGTCGACGCGCAGAAGGATTTCGCCGCCTTCCGCGTTGATGTTGCCCGCCGGAAAGTTAAGGCTCTGCCTGCCGATCGTCCGCGCTATATCCGACAGGCTGACACCGTAGCGCCGCAAGGTCTCGTCGGCGATTTCGATACGGAACTGGCGTTTGGAAAAGCCTCCGATCTCGATTTTCGGAATGCCTCCGAACGCCTTCATGCGGGTCTTGATCTCTTCGGCGTAGGCCTGAAGCTCCGTTCGCGGCGCGGAAGCGCTCACGGCGACTGCGGCGACGAAATCCGTCCGGCCAAGCTGGCTGAGGATCGGATCCTCGACATTGTCGGGAAACTCCGTGATGCTATCGATCTCGACTTTGAGCTCGGCAAAAAAGCGGTCCAAATTGCCGCCTTCGGCCATTTCGACCCGCGCCGCCGCGACGCCTTCGCGCGACTCGCAAGTGATCTCGGTGACATTGTCCACAGCATCGACCGCGTCCTCGATCCGCCTGCATACACCTTCCTCGACCTGTTCAGGGGAAGCGCCGGGATAGGCCACGCTGATCTGGACCGTATTCGGCTCAAGCCGCGGGAATGTCGAACGTTCCAGAGTCGGCGCGAGCGCAAGGCCGACCGCAAAGAACGCAATCATCAGAATATTTGCGGCGGTCGGATGCCTTGCGAAATATTCGATCACCTGGGCGCTTCTCCTGCTGGAGCCGGCCTGAGAAGTGCGGATTGCGGAGCGGCCCCGTCCGTGGCGGGCTCGGCGACCGGCTCAAGCAGCATCCCCTCGATCGCGGGCGAAAGGTCGGTCAGCACAAGACGCTCGCCCGCCTCCAGCCCCCTGGCGATGAGAACCTCATTGCCCTGCTCGGCGCGGACGGCGACAGGACGGATGCGCAGCCGGTTTTCGCTGTCGGCGAGATGGACCGCGCCGTTGCGTACCGCAGATCGCGGAACGACGATCTGGTCAGGAATGGGGCGCCCGCGAAGTTCGACTTCAACGAACATGCCCTTGACGAGCGGAGGCTTCGTGTCGATACGAACATCTTCATAAGGCTTTTCGACCTGCACGATCGCGCCGACCGTGCGCGTTTGCGGATTGATCGTGTCCGAGGTGCGGCGGACGCGCGCAGGCCATACGATCAGCCCGTCCCCCAGATCGAGCCTGACCTCGGCGGTCCATCCGATTTCTTCGATAACCTTCGCCACGGCGTCGTCGCTGAGTTGTGGCGGCGAGAAATCGGGCGGAGCCGTCAGCAGCGCGAAGCTTCGGAACCGCGCCTGGGGAATCTCGGCCTTGACCTCGGCAGCGCTGATGTCGTCGGCCGTGGCGAGAGTTGCGCCGATCGAGACGTATTGCGTCACCTCCACATCGGCCTGTGCGATGCGCGCGTCGAAGGGCAAGGCGATGCGCGTACGCTCCAGATTGAGCCTGGCCGTATCGAGCTGCGCCCGGTAGATATTGATCTGCTGCTGCTGCGCGCTGATCTGCGCCGGGAAACGCCGCGCGGCGTTTTCGAGGTCCTGCACCCGCGCCTGCTGGGAAAGCAGAGCGCGCTCGGCCTCCTCAAGGGTGAGCTGGCTGACCGAGTTGCGCTCCACGAGCTGGCGTTTGCGCTCGATGTCGTTACGGGTGAGTTCAAGGGCGCGCCGTTCGATTTCCAGCGAGCTTGCCGTGTTCTGAGCCTGAATTTCAAGTTCGGACAGATTGGCCTGTGCGGCTTCGATATTCGCCTGCGCCTGCCTCAAGGCGATTTCGTAATCCTCCGGATTGATGCGGATGATCTCGGTGCCTGCGCCGAGAAGCGCGCCACGGCGCAGATTGGGATGAACATAAACGATGCGGCCCGACACCTGAGCGACGGCGTCCCAGGTGCGGTCCGGCTCCACCGTGCCATAGCCGCTGACGCGCGGGATGAAGACCGATTTCGTGACCTCCGCGACGCGCACGGTTCTGCTGCGTTCGATCTGCTCCGTCTGTTCGGGCGGCTTGCTCCGCTCGACGGCCATCACGAAGACGCCAACGCCTATGGCGACAGGGACGGCAAAACCGATGATCCGTTTCAGGATGGTTCCAAAAGCCATGAGAGCCGTCTGCCTTGTGCGAGTGACTTTCGCGCATCTTCCATGATTTCTCCACGCGAATAAACAGGCCAAAAAG
The DNA here is from genome assembly GCA_964407075.1 of uncultured Hyphomicrobiaceae bacterium. Lineage (GTDB taxonomy): Bacteria > Pseudomonadota > Alphaproteobacteria > Rhizobiales > Rhodomicrobiaceae > JAHQVI01. Next base: position 10,036 of record CAYOUE010000028.1, on the reverse strand, counting down.
CGCAGGCCTTTTTCGTGCGGGCAGAGAGAGGAGATAATCCGGCGCGACGGGGATGACAACAACCCCAATAAGGCATAATTGAGATTCCGGCCTCACCATCGCGCACACCGATCCACGGAGAATTTGAACGGGGGCTGCGACGCTATTGCCGGGCGTGGTCACGGATGTGACATGGTTTCAGGCGATCTTTCATGCTGTCTTGCAACCGAACGCGCCACTCCGGAGCTTCATTTGGACAGATCCCACAAGCCGCATATACTTTCCGTCGCGACCGCCGCTCCCGAATACGTGCTGATGCAGCGTGATGTCGCCGAAACCGTTACGCAGATGTTCTCGAAGCGCTTTACGGATTTCGGCAAGCTGCAGCAGGTGTTCGTCAATTGCGGGATCGAAAAGCGCCAGGCGGCCCGCGAAATCGGCTGGTATGTCGAACCGCGGAATTGGCCGGAAAGGACAGCCGTATATCTCGAAACGGCGACCGAGCTGTTCGTGAGCGCAGCAACCAGGGCATTGCGTGCCGCAAAGGTCGAGGCTGCGGACATCGGTGCGATCGTCACGGTGTCGTCTACAGGCATCGCAACCCCAAGCCTGGAAGCGCGCGCGGCCGAGGCGATAGGCTTTTCTGCCGATGTCGCGCGAATCCCCGTGTTCGGGCTGGGCTGCGCGGGAGGTGTGACCGGTCTTTCGATTGCCGCGCGCCTGGCGAAATCGCTGCCGGGGCGTGCGATTCTGCTGGTCGTCGTCGAGTTGTGCACGCTTGCGGTGCGTCTCGATCAGGCGACCAAAGCCAACATCGTAGCGCTTGCCCTGTTCGGCGACGGCGCCGCCGCCGCCGTCGTGAAATCCGAGCCGCACACGCCGGCTCTGGCAATCATTGAGGACGCGGCGGAATACAGCTGGCCCGGCACGCTCGACATCATGGGCTGGTCGGTCGATCCGGAAGGTTTCGGCGTCATCTTCGACCGCTCGATCCCATCCTTCGCCGGTGAGCATCTTGCGCCTGCGCTGGAGCGGATCTGCGCAGGCTACGGAATCGAGCCTCGCGACATCGAACGCTTCATCTGCCATCCGGGCGGCGCAAAGGTTATCGAAGCGCTCGAAACCTCGATGATGCTGCCCCCCGGATCGCTCGACCACGAGCGAAGCGTGCTTGCCAATTACGGAAATATGTCCGCTCCTACCGTGATGTTCGTGCTGGAGCGGGTCCTGAAGGAGGGGCTGCCGGAGAGATCGATGATGATGGCGCTGGGACCGGGATTCACACTCAGCACGGCGCTGCTGTCAAAGGCGGCGTGATGGATATGCTGGCCTGGATCGATCCTGCGGCTTTCGCTCTCCTGCTGTTCGTCACCGTGCAGCGCCTTGCCGAGCTCGTCTATTCCGCGCGGAACGAAAAGCGGCTGCGCGCACGCGGGGCCGTTGAGCATTCACCGGAGCACTATCCCGCAATGGTCGCGCTGCACGCCTCCTGGTTGATCGGCCTGTGGGCGCTCGCCCTTGGCTCCGAGCCATCCGCCGGCTGGGTCGTGGTCTTCCTGATCCTTCAGGGGCTGCGACTGTGGGTGCTCGCCACGCTCGGCGAACGCTGGACGACGCGGATTATCGTTCCGCCTGGCGAGCCGCTTGTGGCCAAGGGACCGTATCGGATCCTGTCCCATCCGAATTACGCGGTCGTCGTGGGCGAGATTTTCGTATTGCCGATGGCGTTCGGCCTGGTCTGGTACGCGCTGATCTTCTCCGCGCTGAACGCAATCATTCTCGCCGTCCGCATACGCGCGGAGAACCGGGCACTGCAATCCTTGCTCCGGAGCGCTTCATGACGCTGGCAACAGGAATGTCCGGAGACCGGGACCGCGCGCCTACTTTTGGAGCTTGGGCCGGCTTCATCGCGATGTGCGCGGGTATGTTCATGGCGATCCTGGACATACAGATCGTCGTTACCTCTCTGCCCACGATCCAGAAAGCCCTCGGCATCCGTCCGGACCAGATGAGCTGGGTGCAGACCTCCTATCTGATCGCCGAAATCATCGCCATTCCCCTGACGGGCTGGCTTACGAGGCTCCTGTCGCTGCGCGGGCTGTTCGTCGCCGCCGCAACGGTTTTTGCCGCAGCTTCTGCGGGATGCGCGCTGAGCGGAGATTTCGAGACGCTGATCTTCTGGCGCATCGTGCAGGGTTTTGCCGGCGGGATGCTGATCCCGGTGGTGTTCTCGACGGTCTTCATCCTTTTTCCCGGGCGCGGACAGGCCGCGGCGACAACGATTGCCGGAATGCTCGCAGTGCTTGCGCCGACCGTCGGGCCGATTACCGGCGGCTGGATCACCACATCCTTTTCCTGGCACTGGCTGTTCCTCATCAACCTGCCGCCAGCGATCGCAGCCATCCTCACTGCAGCGGCGTTCCTGCCGCGCACCGGCGCAGACAAGCGCGAATTGCGCAATCTGGACGCAGTTTCGCTTCTGCTGCTGGCGGTTTCGCTGGCGTGCCTGGAAATCGGCCTGAAGGAAGCTCCCGAAGCTGGCTGGCTCTCCGGGCTGGTCATAGCGCTATTCGCCATCAGCGCATCGAGCGGCGCGGCCTTCGTCACCCGCACGCTTTCGCGCAGGGCGCCGCTTGTGGATCTCAGCCATTTCCGCGACCGCAATTTTGCGCTCGGCTGCGCGCTCAGCTTTCTGCTCGGCGCCGGTCTTTACGGCTCCGTCTATCTCATGCCCGTCTTCCTCGGCTTCGTGCGCGGACATGACGCCCTCGGCATCGGCGAGGTCATGCTGGTCACGGGCGCGGCCCAGCTTGTGGCAGCGCCGGTCGCGGTCTGGATGGAGCAGCGCTTCAACGCCCGCCTGCTCACGGTTCTTGGCTTCGCCTTCTTCACCGCAGGCGTCGCCATGAGCGCGTATGACACGCCGCAAAGCGATTTCAACGAGATGATCCTGCCGCAGACCCTGCGCGGGCTGGCTGCGCTGTTCTGCATCCTGCCGCCGACGCGGATCGCGCTCGGCCATCTGCCGCCCGAGCGCGTTCCCGACGGCAGCGCGCTCTATAATCTGATGCGCAATCTCGGCGGCGCGATCGGCATCGCGTTGATCGACACGATCGTCTTCGGACGCGTGGAGAGGCACGCAGCAGAAATTTTCGAGCGGCTGGAAGCGCGGGACAGGGCGATGTTCGAGTTCACCGGTCTTCCCTATCTGCCGCCGGAGCGCGAAGTCACACAGGCCATGCTCGACTTCGCCCGGCCCGTCATCGAGAAATCCGCGCTGACGATCGCGATCACTGAAGCCTGGACGATGCTCGCGGCGATCACCGCGGCCGGAGTTCTCCTCGCGCTGCTCGTGAAGAACCGGAAATAGGCGTTGCTGACGCGCAAGCAAGCGCTTGCGGATAAAGGCTTATCGGGCGATAACGGATCGTCGGAATATGTCTGCCGCTGGAATGGCGATCATGCTCGGAATACGGAAATCCGACAGAAGCTATTGGTCAGGGGTCGCGATCCTCAGCGTCCTCCTGCATACGATGCTTTTGGCATTTCATTCCGGGTTGGCAGGCGGAGCCTACGCAGCGGCGGGATCCGGCGGCGCGGAGACTTCGCTCATATGCGCCGGCAGCGAAATCCGCGAACGCCTTCCCATTGGCGAGGTGCAGGACAGTGCGCCCGCGAACGGCATACCGGCCTATACATGCCCGGCCTGCATCGCTGTCTGCGCATCCATTTCGGTCCCTGACATTGCGGAACTGCCCGCGTTCACGCCGGCGTGCATGGTCATGCGTGCATCTCCCACGGCGGAAGGGCCTCGCCGCGTGGACATGCCGTTCCAACACCCGCCTCGCGGGCCGCCGCCGCTCCATTTTATCTGAATCGGAAATTTTGGCCTGAAGACCGAAACTGCCGGGCCGCTTGTCCGTATTTACGTAGCAAGCGCACGTGACATGCAACGCGAATCCGCCCGGCACCCTGATGAATATGGAGCGATATGATGATACGCATTCTTGCGGCCTGGATTCTGGCGGCCGGATTACTGTCCCTTGCCGCGCAGGCGCATGAATACCAGGCGGGCGAGCTGACGATCGACCATCCGTGGATACAGGCGACGCCGAAAGGTGCGCCCACGGCTGGCGGTTATATGACAATCACGAACGCGGGGTCCGAAGCCGACAGACTCATCGGAGGGTCCGCCGAAGGCGCTGCCGTCTTCGAGGTCCACCAGATGTTGGTTGAGAACAATGTGATGAGGATGCGCAGGCTAGACGGCGGCCTCGAAATCGGTCCTGGCGAAACGGTCGAACTGAAGCCGGGCTCGTTTCATCTGATGCTGATGAAGTTGGAAACAGGCTACGAGGAAGGGGTGAGCATCGAAGGTTCACTGATCTTCGAGCGCGCCGGGACCGTGCCTGTCGAGTTCAAGGTCGAGCCGATCGGCGGCCCCAAGGGGGAGGACGACTCAGCTGCGCATGGACATGGGCATGAGAGCCATAACCATTAGAGTGCCGGACCTTAAACCGGAATCGGCAGGGCGCTCTATCTATTTGTTTAAGCATCGGATTTATCCGAAAACCGCTGCGCACTTTTCGGTCCGATGCTCTAGGCACCCCTGACCCGGGTTGGACGCAGATTTTCAACTCCAGTGAAGGAGAAAAGCGGCGTCCAACCCGCATTGACGAGGCCCGGTCCGGCTACGACCGTTTCCGGACGCACGCCGGACGACAGATCGAATGCCGCGGATCCGGTCCCGCTTCAGAAAAGCGGAATCGAGCCGGGGATCATATAGGTGAGCCCGACCTTCACGGTGTGAATGTCGTTCTCATGCTCGAAGACATCGCCATCGAAATTGGTCGATGTGTCGGTTCCGAAGTCCATGTACAGATATTCGAAACGCACGGACATATTTCGGTTGAAGGCGTATTCCGCGCCCGCGCCGAGCGCCCATCCCGTTTTCACTTCGCTCAGCTCGGTATAGTCCTCCAGGACGATCGCGCCGCCGCTGATCGCGCCTGCCGTATTCTCGATGTCGGCGAAAGCGAAGCCGCCCTTTCCGTAGAACAGAAAACGGTCCTGGGCATAGCCGATGCGCGCCGTGAGCGTTCCGTACCAGCCATATTCGGCGGTCGCGAAGCCGAACGGGTTCCGCTCGTCATCCTCGGAGCCGATATAACCGAGATCGCCCTCCAGACCAAACAGGAAGGCGTCGACATGCCAGTTATAGCCGCCGGTCACTCCGGCGAGCCAGCCGCTCGGATCGGTTTCCATCCCGCCAAGCCCGTCGAACGCGTCGCCATTGCCTCTGTCCGGCCGATTGGTTGACGCGCTATCCGCCCAGCCATAGCCGAGATGTCCGCCGAGATAGAACCCTGTCCAGGAAAAGAAATTCGCCGGGACGACGATAGGCTCGCCGTAATCCTTGTAACCGCCGCTTCGTGGATAGCCGAGATCGGCGGAATTCGCCGGGACGCACAGAGCGGCCAGGCAAAACGCAGCGCAGGTCATGCGCGACGCAACAACACTATAATTCCCCATGATTTCTCACACTTTCGATACTTGTTCTTACTGACTGAAACGCCGCCCGTTTCATGCCGCGGAGAAAATCATACGCTTACGCCCCAACTTCGGCTGGTTGAGCGGTAGCGGCGAGACTAACGCCGAATACACTTTATGGTTGCATTATTTTCAAGTTATCCAACCCAAAATTGTGTAAACCGTGCTGCGTGCGTCATCCATGCAACGCTGCCGCCGGAGAGCGGGAGCGCCGCCCGGAGCGGATATCGCCGTCTTTGCGAGACGGAGGAAAGCAGGCACAATGAAGCGGGATGCAGCGCGGGGGCTGCGCCGTCTTCAAGCCCGAGGCCTTCGGAAATCAAGGAACTTTCAATGACCTGCCGACTGTTCTCCGCCGCCATCATCGCCATGGCTGCACTCATTGCCCCGTTCCCGGTCCACGCGCAGGCCGATCCTGCCGCCGCGGCCCTGATCTCGCCGAATGCGCGTTTTCATCCCGTGATCGGCGAGAACGGCATGGTCGCCGCGCAGGACGCCATCGCGGCACAGACCGGCCTGGACATCCTCAGGCGCGGCGGCAACGCCTTCGACGCCGCCGTGGCGACCGGCTTCGCGATGGCGGTGACGCACCCGCAGGCCGGCAATCTCGGCGGCGGCGGCTTCATGCTGATCGCGCTCGCGGGCGAGAGCAAGGTTCTCGCCATCGACTACCGCGAAATGGCGCCGCTGGCCGCGGAACCCGATCTTTTCATCGGCGCGGACGGCGAGGCCGACGCCGAGAAATCGCGTTTCTCCCATGTCTCGGCCGGCGTCCCCGGCACGGTAGCCGGGCTGCTCCATGTGCTTGAAAACTACGGCACGATGGACCTCGCCGAAGTGCTCGCGCCGGCGATCCGTCTGGCGGAAGAAGGTTTCGAGATTCCACGCGGCCTCGCCTATGCGCTGAGCCGGAACGCGCTTCGCTTCGCGAAGGACCCGTATTCCGCAGCCTATTTCCTGCATCCGGACGGGCGGGCCTACCTGCCCGGCGAACGGCTCACGCAACCCGATCTGGCAAGGACGCTGCGCGCCATCGCCGAAAACGGGCGGGACGGCTTCTACAAGGGATGGGTCGCGAACGCCATCGTGGCGGAAATGGCTACAGGAAACGGCCTGATTACGCATGAGGATCTCGAAGGCTACCGGGTCGTCGAACGCGAGCCGGTTCACGGGACATATCGCGGTTACGAGATCTTCTCCATGCCGCCGCCTTCCTCCGGCGGGGCGCATCTCGTCCAGATGCTGAACATCCTGGAAGGCTACGACCTTGCAGCGGCCGGACACAACAGCGCCGATTACATCCACCGGCTGGCCGAGGCGATGCGGCGCGCCTATGCCGACCGCGCAGAGCATATGGGCGACCCGGATTTCTGGAACGTGCCGCTCGGCTGGCTTACGGGGAAGGACTATGCGTTTGAGTTGCGCGCGCGGATCGGCCTCGAAAACGCTTCTAAATCCTCCGAGATCTCGGCAGGAACGCCGCCGCCAGCCGAGAGCGAACAGACCACGCATTTCTCGATCATGGACGCGGACGGCAACGCCGTCGCCAACACCTACACGCTGAATTTCGCTTTCGGCAGCGGCTATTCGGTCGATGGCGCAGGGTTCCTGCTCAATAACGAGATGGACGATTTCGCCGCCAAGCCGGGCGTGCCTAACGCCTACGGGCTGATCGGCGGCGAGGCCAACGCCATCGCGCCGCGCAAGCGTCCGCTGTCCTCGATGACGCCGACAATCGTGTTCAGGGACGGCGCGCCATTCCTTGCGACCGGAAGTCCGGGAGGCAGCACGATCATCACCGTGGTCATGCAGATCCTGCTCAACGTGATCGACTTCGAGATGAATATCGCAGAGGCGACGGCCGCGCCGCGCATACACCATCAGTGGCTGCCCGATCTCGTTTATTCCGAAGCGGGCATATCGCACGATACGCTGCATATCCTCGAAGCGCGGGGATTTCTGTTGCCGAAGGATGATGCGGGACGCAACGCGCAGCGCATTCTGGGCCGCACGAACTCGATCCTGCGACGGGACGGCTATCTGTTCGGCGCGGCCGATCCGCGTGCTGCTGACGGTGCGGTACTGGCTTATTGATGCGGTTCACGCAGGCAATATAGATTACACCTGAATTGGCGCTGAACCAATAATATTAAATTCCACAAATTATAATACAATGCGTATCCTGTGATATTATGTTACATTTTAGCCTGCTGACAAGTTTATACAAATACAAAAGAAGTAATAAATGCCATAATATGTTACAATAATACTATAGACTTGCGTGTGGAGACTGGGAAAAAATGACCATACTAAGCATTGTAATATCAAAGGAAGTCGTATGGTCATTCGTAATGTTACATTCACGCTTGTCGCCTTGAGCTTAACCGCGTTGACTGGCGGGGCTGGCGCGGCGGCGGCATCTACGCCGGCGCAGGCTTTCGCCTTTCCCGCACAGCAGATCGTTCAGCAGGCCGTAGAGTTGCAAAACGTCAGATACCGCAGTTGCCGCAGAGTGCAGCACAGATGCGCGGACCGCTGGGGCTGGAATACGAGAAGATTCCACAGATGCCTGCGTCGACAGGGCTGCAACCGTGCCTATAATCGTTCATCGTGGCGGATAAGGGCGGCTTGCGCAAAGCGTTGGGGCTGGCATACGCCTCGCTACAGAGCTTGCGTCCGGCGCGGCTGGCGCTAAGCACGCAGGACACAGCCGCTAGCGCCTTCTCCCGGACGGAGAGGGCCGGTGAGGGGATAAAAGAGAGATCCGCAAATAAATCCCCTCACCCGCAACGCCTGCACGCCTGTGTCACTGAGCCTGGGCGCGCGGGAGGATCATATCAGACTTGCCGGACTGAACCACATTGTGAAGGCTGCTTTCCGTGACCGAGGGGTCGCTGGCGACGGGATCAGAATCCGCAACGGACTCGCTCTCGCCGCCTTCACTCGTCGCAGAGGGGCTTTCCTGAACAGCCGGCGTCATCGCTGCTGTGGCCGGTGCGGACGAGGCTTCATTTTTCTCCTGCCCGCCGAGCGAATCCGTATATTGCGGGCCGCTTGCGGAATTTGCAGGATCCGCATCATAGGCGGCGACGCGGCTGGATGCGACCGCCGCAGGCGATGCGCTGGCCTCTATCACCTGCGGGACTGGCGAAAACGGAGTTCCCGGAACGCGCCGGTAGGCAGGACAGTTTTCCGAAGGGTTGGGACTGGCGTTACTGTCCAGAAACTGGGCATTGACGAGATACTGCTTCGAGCAGACATAGATCTCAGGCGTCATTCTCGTGCGCTCGAAATCGTCATAGCCCGGCTTCAGCGTCTTCCAGAAGCTGTACCAGCGGTTCTTGCTGTGACGCTTCATGTTCTCGTCCGTCATGCGGAACGGAAACGCGTGGACATGGAAATCACGCTGACCGCCGCGGAACGCTTCGCGCGCCAGCGCATAGATCTCCTCGATCAGCGCGTCGGTCATTGCGTAGCACCCGGCGGAGGCGCATTTGCCATGCACCATGAGCGCGCTGCCGGTACGGCCATGTGCGCGGTCGAAGGCGTTCGGGTAGCCGAGATTGAAGGCGAGATGGAACTGGCTGTTCGGGTTCATCTGGCCCGCAGTAACCCTGTAGAAGCCTTCAGGGGACTGCTTGTCTCCCTCGCGCAGCTTCGGTCCGAGTTCGCCGGACCAGGTGCAGATCGGATAGGTCTTGAAGTGATGGAAGCGGCCATCGGCTTTCTGCTTCCAGATTTCGAGCTGGGACTCTTCCTTGAATATCCGCACGAAAATCGGCGCGTCCTGGGTCATGCCATTCTTGGCCAGCAGAACCTGGGCCTCCGCCGGCACCGGCTTGAGCGCGGCGGAAATATCCATTCCGGCGCCCCAGGGCAGGCATCCCGCAGACATCAGCGCGCAAGAGCCGACAATCGCGGCCCTGACAGCCATTTTCGCATACATGAATTCAGTCCCTCGAATCCTGCCCGCGCGAAATCCCGATTCAGACAACCGATAGCCCCGTACTACTTGCACACCATTCCTATCGAAGCGATTCGCCATTGCACACATTGGCCCCGCGAAAAAAGGCATCATTTGGGCATGTTTATCGATTCACGCCCCATGCGATGCCTAGAGCAAATGTATGAAGGTCACATTAGAGTGATCGTCCGATTTCTAGGAATTTCTCATGGCGGTTCTGCCTGATGTCCTCTCCGGACAGGCCGTCGAACTCTCTCAGGGCACGCTCCAGCATATTGCCGGTGATCTGCATGATCGCGGATTTGTCGCGGTGCGCGCCACCGAGCGGTTCGGAAATAATCACGTCGATGATGCCGAAATTGAGCAGGTCCTGCGCGGTGATCTTCATGTTCGTCGCCGCGTCCTGCGCCCGGCTCGAGTCCCGCCAGAGGATCGAGGCCGCCGCTTCGGGCGAGGCAACGGTGTAAATCGAGTGTTCGAGCATCAGCACCCGGTTGGCTGTGGCGATCGCGACGGCGCCGCCGGAGCCGCCTTCGCCGATGA
>CAYOUE010000027.1:1606-24997 GCA_964407075.1 uncultured Hyphomicrobiaceae bacterium | reverse complement strand
CCCACGCCGAGCAGGATCATCAGCCCGCCCATCGTCGGCGTGCCCGCCTTCGCCAGATGCCCTTGCGGCCCGTCGGAGCGGATCGGCTGGCCCTTGCCCTGATGCAGGCGAAGCTGGTTGATGAGCGCAGGTCCGAACAGGAACACCACCATCAGCGCCGTCATGATCGCGCCGCCGGTGCGGAAAGTGATGTAGCGGAACACGTTGAAGACCGGAATCTGGTCTCCGAAGGCGCTCAGCAGATAGAGCATCGCTCTGCCTTTCGATCTATGCCGCGGCCGTTTTCGCCGGGGATTCGCGTTGCGGGAAGCGTGACTTGACGGCCGCGACAAGCGGTCCCATCCGGCTGCCGAGCGATCCCTTTATCATCACGGCGTCGCCTGGGCGGAGAGATTCGAGCAGCGGCTGTTCCAGCGCCTCGGGCGTCTCGGTCCACAGGCAGCGCCGCGCCTCCGGAAGCGCAGCGTGCAGCGCAGCCATATGCGGGCCGCAGCAGAACACGCCGTCGATGCGGTTCGCATCGACCGCGCCGGTCAGCGCCGCATGGAGCGCGTCCGCCTGTGCGCCGAGTTCGAGCATGTCGCCAAGGACGGCGATGCGTCTTCGCACCCGTTCGGATGCGAGACCGCCCAGCACGTCGAGCGCGGCGCGCATCGAGGCGGGATTGGCGTTGTAGGCTTCGTCGATCAGCAGCAGCGCGCCGCCCGCAACGGAATGCCAGCTCTGCGCCCCCCGCCCTTCCGGCGCGCCGAAAGCGCCAAGCGCGCCGGCGGCTTTTCCGGCGTCGCCGCCGACGAGATGCACTGCTGCCAGGGCTGCGAGCGAATTCATCGCCAGATGTTCGCCCGGCGCGCCGAGCCGGTAGGCGAGCCGTTCCCCGAAACAGCGGGCCTCGATCCGCGATCCGCCGTCTTCCGCGCTCAGCGCCAGCAGGCGGCAATCCGCTTCTTCCGCGCACCCGAAAGCGGTGATTCGCCCGACGCCGGCCTGCCGCGCGCGCCTGGCCAGGCGCTCGAAATGCTCGTTGTCGCGGTTCAGGATGGCGAAACCGCCAGGCTCGACGCCAAGAAAGATCTCCGCCTTGGCGTCGGCAATGCCTTCTATGCTGTCGAAAAACTCGATATGCACCGGCGCGACCGTTGTGACGATCGCGGCGTGCGGGCGAACCATTTTCGTCAGCGGCGCGATCTCGCCGGCGTGGTTCATGCCGATCTCGAACACGGCGTAATCCGCCTCGCGCGGCAGGCGGGCGAGGGAGAGCGGCACGCCCCAGTGATTGTTGTAGGACTTGTCGGAGGCATGGACCCTGCCCAGCCGCGCCAGCATCAGCCGCAGCATTTCCTTGGTTCCGGTCTTGCCGACGCTGCCGGTGACGGCGACGATTCGGGCGCTCGAACGCGCGCGCCCCGCCCGGCCGAGGGCGTTCAGGGCCTCCAGCGTATCGGGGACCCGAAGTAGCGGCCCCGCGGCCGCGCTGTCGAACGTCTTCTCCACGATGGCGAGGGCTGCCCCGGCCTCGAACGCCTTGCCGATGTATTCATGCCCGTCCGTCCGCTCGCCCCGTATCGCCACGAACAGATCGCCGGAACGGAGCGTGCGCGTGTCGATCGAGACGCCCGTGACGCCGTCCGGCCGCGCGCCTTCGATGGACGCGCCCAGCGCAGCGGTCAATTCGTCCGCCGTCCAGAGCAGGTCAGCCATGAGTTGCCTCCGCAAGCGGCTCGCCGATGATCGACGCCACCGCCTCATGATCGGAATAGGGAAGCGCTGTATCGCCCACAATCTGTCCGGTTTCGTGGCCTTTGCCTGCGATCAGCAGCGCGTCGCCGGGTTGCATGGCGGCAATGGCGGCGGCGATGGCCTCGCGCCTGTCGCCGATCTCGGCAGCGCCGGGCGCCGCGGCGAGGATCTCGGCGCGGATCGCGGCGGGGTTCTCCGTGCGTGGATTGTCGTCGGTGACGTAGACACGATCGGCGAGGCGGGCGGCGATCTCGCCCATAAGCGGGCGCTTGCCCCTGTCGCGGTCGCCGCCGCAGCCGAAAACCACATGCAGAAGGCCCTGCGCATAGGGCCGAAGCGCGGCAATGGCGTTCTCCAGCGCCGCAGGCGTGTGGGCGTAGTCGATGAAAACCGGGCCGCCCGTCGACGCATGTCCGGCGAGATCGAGCCGCCCCTTCGCCCCGCGCAATTTCTCGGCTGCTGCAAAAGCCGTGTCCGCATCCAGCCCTGTGGCGAGCGCAAGCCCCAGCGCGACGAGCGCGTTCGAAGCCTGGAAATCGCCGGCCAGCGGCAGGAGAATGTCCCGCGCCCGGCCGTCGTGACGAATGCTCAGCTTCTGACCGAAGCCGTTGCGTTCCGCCGCGAGCAGGCGCATTCCCTCTCCGCTGCGGCCGACCGTGAAAACTTCGAGGCCGCGTTTTCCGGCAATGTCCGCTACGCGCTGGCCGGCCTCGCTGTCGGCGTCGATGATGGCGGGCGCGCCCTCAGGCAGCAGGTCCGCGAACAGCCGCATCTTGGCGGCGAAATAGTCTTCGAAATCGGTGTGATAGTCCATATGGTCGCGCGAGATATTGGTGAACGCGCCTGCGCGAAGCCTCACGCCGTCGAGCCGGTATTGCGCAAGCCCGTGGCTCGACGCCTCAAAGGCGAGATGGGTGACGCCGCGCCGCGCCAGCATTGCAAGCTTCTCGTGCAGCGCCACGGGATCGGGCGTGGTATGGGCAAGCGGCTCCTCCGCGCCGTTGAAATGAATGCCGGTCGTGCCGAGACTCGCCGCCTCCGCCCCCGAACGCTCCCAGATCTGACGCAGGAACGAGACCACCGAGGTCTTGCCGTTGGTTCCGGTGACGGCGACGGTGAGCGCAGGCTGGTCGCCGTAGAAACGCGCCGCGATCCGGGCGAGACGGTGGCGTGGGTTCGGATCGCGGATCACGCGCACATGCGCAGGAACGTCAGCGGGCGCGTCTTCGCCGGTCAGAATCGCCGCCGCGCCGCGCGCCACGGCTTCGGCGATATATTTCGCACCATCGGTTTTCACGCCTGCAAGAGCGGCGAACAGGAAGCCGGGGCGCACCTGCCTGCTGTCCGCGGTCAGCCCTGAAATCATCGTCGCGCCGTCCCCGTCACGATCGCGCGGCTGGGCGGGCAGGCCGCATAATATGTCAAGATCGATGAGTGTCATGGTGTCGCCGGGCCACCCGCCTTGCCGGTTGCGGATGAAGATCACGAATTCGGATCGTCCGGTTAATAGGAGGCTTGGCGGTTTTCGTCAAATTTCCGCAACGGGGCGATCCCCAGCATCGGAGCGATACGCTTTATGACAAGGCCCGCGGTGGGCGCGGCATTGTAGCCGGCCTCGTTGCGGGCGCCTGCTTGCTCCGGCTGCGGCTCGTCGAGCAGGATAAGCACGAGATAGCGCGGATCGTCCATCGGAAATCCGGCAACGAAGGTCGTTATCACCTGTTCGCTGTAGCCGCCGCCATCGGGTTTGTAGGCGGTCCCGGTCTTGCCTCCGGCTCTGTATTCGCCGGCATCCGCCCTGCGCCCCGTGCCGGTTTCGGCGTTGGCCCAGAACAGATGACGCATGATCGCGCTGGTTTCGGCGGAGATGACACGCCCGCCTTCCGCCGTGTCCTCAGGGACGGGCAGGAAACGCGGCTCGATCCTTCGCCCGCCATTGATAAGGCTTGCCGTCGCGGCGGCAAAGGCGAAGGGCGAAACGGAAATGCCGTGGCCGTAGGAGGCTGTCACGGTGTTGGCCTCGCGCCACGGTTCCGGGACAAGCGGGCGCGCAGTGGGACCCAGTTCTGTCCGCGCCGGATCCAGAAGGCCGAGATCGCCGAAAAACTGTTTCAATCTCTCCCCGCCCGCTTCGAGGCCGAGGCGGGCTGCTCCGGTGTTGGAGGAGCGGGTGAAAATTTCCGCTATGCTGAGCGTGGGCGCCTTCGCGTGGCGCTCGCGAATCGTGAAGCGGCCCGCGCGCACCGGCGTCATGACGTCGATCCGGTCGTCGAGGCGGACGAGGCCGCTGTCGAGCGCAAGGGCCACGGTGAAGCTCTTGAACACCGAGCCGAGTTCGTAGCTGTCGGCGTAGATCCGGTTGTGGTGGCCCTCGATCAGCGCCTGCTCGCGCCGGTTGGGATCGTAATCGGGCAGGCCGGCCATCGCGAGCACTTCGCCGTTGCGAACGTCCATGACCAGGCCGCTGGCGGCTTTCGCGCCGTAGCGCCCGAGCGCTGCGGTCAATTCGTCATGCAGCGCGTGCTGCACGCGCAGATCCAGCGACAGCCTGACAAAGGGACGCGCGCCCTTTTCCTCAGGCTCCACGGCAAGATCCGGCCTCGAGTCGAGATATTTCTCGATCCCGGCAAGGCCGCGATTGTCGACGTCGGCGTGGCCGAGAACGTGCGCCGCGATCCGCCCCGCCGGATAGGCGCGCTGGCGCTCGGGGATCAGCGTCAGGCCGGGAAGGCCGAATGCGTGAACCTCGCCGGCCTGCTTCGGGGTCAATCCGCGTTTGATCCATTCGAAACGGCTGCTGCCCGTAAGTCTGGCGCGCAGGCCCGCCATGTCGTCCGAGCCGAGAAAGCGCGAGAGCTTCTCGACGGTCTCGTCCGCGTTGACGATGCGGGCGGGGTCGGCGTAGAGCCAATAGACGCCGATGTCGGACGCCAGAATCCGGCCGTGACGGTCGATCAGGTCGGGACGGGCCGCCGCGTGCCGGATATGCGCGCCAGCGGCCATCATCTGCGTAGCAGGACCACCGCCGCCGCCGAGCAGCGCAAGCTGCCAGACGACCGCCGCGAAGCCGCCCAGCAGCGATAGCATCACGGCGTTGAGCCGCCACAGGGGAGCGGGATGCGCGCCCATCTCAGTTCAGGCCTGTTCCGCGGATCAGCGCGCCGATATGATCCCGACGCGCCGTTTCGCTCGCCGGAGCCGGAGCGGACAGCGCGGGCATGTCCGCGAGCGCGTCGAGAAAGTCGGCGCTGGTCACGACCTGCCCCGGTTTGACGGGCTGAATATCAAGCAGCGAACGCGCCAGTTTCTCCACGCGGTCGGGGCTTGTCACGTGGCTCCATTCGGTCCGCATGAGCGCCAGATTGTCCTTCTCCTCGGCGATGGCCCGCTCCAGCCTGGCCGCCTCCGCCTGAAGCTGGCGTGTTTCGAATTTCATGTCGTAGATCAGCACGACCAGCCCGGCGAGAAATCCGAACGATAAAAGACTGAGCAGACGCATGAACCCCGATGCCTCCCCGATATGCGGAACCGTGTCTTTCTGCGTTAGCAGCCATTGGTGAACGCCGCGTAACTTCAGCGGCGCAAATTTGAAAGTTTCAGGCCCGGAAGGTTTTCGAGTCCGTCATCGCCGGTCCAGGCCGGCGCATCGAGCCTCACGGCGGCGCGCAGACGGGCCGAGCGGGCGCGCGGATTGGCGGCGATCTCGTCCTCGCCCGGCTCGACGGGCTTGCGCCGGATCAGCCGGAAGCTCGCGAGGGGCGCGGCTTCGGAGTCGGGCATGTGGCGGGAGGGACGGCCCCTGCCGCCGGAACGCGCGGCCAGGAACGTCTTGACGATACGGTCCTCCAGCGAATGAAAGGTGACGGCGATCAGCCGTCCGTCCGGCCTCAGGATCGCCTCGGCGGCGCGAAGCCCGGCCGCAAGCTCGCCGAGTTCGTCATTGACGAAAAGCCGCAGCGCCTGAAAGCTCCGCGTCGCCGGATGGATCCTGTCGCCATGACGGCGGGGCATCACGCTTTCGATCACGCCGGCCAGATCAAGCGTTCGCGTGAAGGGCCTTTCGGCGCGCCTGGCGGCGACGGCGCGTGCGATGGCGCGGGAGCGGCGCTCCTCGCCGAGATGAAAGAGTATGTCGGCGATCTCGCCTTCATCGAAGCTGTTGACGACATCGGCAGCGCTCAGGCCCTCGCCGGACATGCGCATGTCCAGCGGCCCGTCCCGCATGAAGGAAAAACCCCGCTCCGCCTCGTCAAGTTGCATGGACGAAACGCCGAGATCGAAAATCACGGCGTCGGCGGGATCGAAGCCGTTCCGGGTGGAAATATCGGCAAGTCCGTTGAACGGCGCAGGGGCGAATACGAAGCGGCCCGGATATTCCGCGGCCATGTCCGAAGCGGTTTTTGCGGCAAACGGATCGCGGTCGATGCCGAGGACGCGGCAGCCGGCGGAGTCGAGCATCGCGCGCGAATAGCCGCCCGCCCCGAAGGTGCAGTCGATGTAGCGCTCATTGTCGGCGGGCTGAAGCGCGGCGAGGACTTCGGGTAATAGTACAGGAGCGTGACGGGCTGGTCCGCCAGCGGCGTCAGGGGCCTCTCCCTTGCCGCCGCCCGTCATCACTCCTGTACTCCCTCTTTGCTCCCGCCCCCTAGAGGGCGGGTCCCCGCGCCGAACTCTCTTCTGTGCGACCGGGCGCGCTCGCGCGCTTCGGTCCTGAATGCCTCATAGGCGTCTGGCGCCCAGATCTGAAACTTGTCTCCGAGTCCGACGAAGACCGCAACATCGGAAATCCCCGCATGATCCCGCAGTCTCTTGGGGAGCACTGCGCGGCCGTCCGGATCGACCCTGATCTTTTCGCTTTCCCCGAAATAGGCGGTCGCGATCTCGTCGCGCTCCGGGCTGTCGATGGCAAAGTCTTCCAGAATGCCCTTAATCTTTTCGACCAGACGGCTGCCGCCAGCTTCGAGCGCGGCCCGGTCGAGATGCGGATAGCAAAAGATCTCCTCAGCACCGTCCTTGGCGAGCACCGCCCGAAAAGGGGCAGGGATCGAAACCCGGCCTTTCGCGTCGATCCTGTTGTCGAACCTGGAGGCAAATTCATCCATTCCCCTCAGGCGCTCCCGGCGTTTACGCGGACCATGACCGCGGGCAGCGCGGCGATCTCTGTCGTTTCATTAATCCGGATCGGGAGAGGGCCTTGACCCATACACCCTATTTGGCCTTCGGAACGCATGAGCCTTCGCAAGGCCATCTCCCGACTCGTTTCCCTCCGAACGGGTATTGATGGGATAGCATGGGATTATATGGGTGTCAACGGATATGGAAGGAATCTGATGGTAACTTACTGGGAATGGACGGTGTAAATGGCTGGGAAGAGGTGCTGGGGCAGGGGGAATTCTCCTGATTTGCGCCGGGAAATGCGAAGTGGCGGTCTTTCCCATGAATTCCCATTTCCCGCTCGCCGCGCGGCGCTAAACTCACATGCGGGTAGGTTGGCGCCGGCAAGCAGGCGGATCTGCAGGAAGGAATCGAGGGATGGCAGGAGGCGCAATTCTGGAGACCGGCAGCGGGATGATCGTTGTCCCGGCCAACGAGGCGGGTTGGGATGACATCCGCGCCATTTTCGGTACGCGTGGCGAGGGGTACAACTGCCAGTGCCAGCGTTACAAGCTGCAGCCGAAGGAAGCCTTCGCCTCATATCCACCGGAGATTCGCGCCAACCGGCTGCGCGAGCAGACCAATTGCGGACATCCGGGAGCGGCCACGACCAGCGGCCTTGTCGCGTATATTGATGGTGAGCCAGCAGGCTGGTGCGCCGTAGAGCCTCGCAGCGCCTATTTCGGGCTGGCGCGTGTTTATCGCGTTCCGTGGGCAAGCCGTGCGGAGGACAAGGCCGACAGTAGCGTCTGGGCCGCGACCTGTTTCTTCATACGCGCTGGCTACCGCAGGCGTGGTGTCAGCCGGGTACTTGCACGCGCCGCTGTGGAATTTGCCCGCGAGCGCGGCGCACGCGCCATCGAAGGCTATCCGATGATTACCGAGCCGGGCAAGGAGATCGCCTGGGGCGAGCTTCATGTCGGCAGCCGCAATATTTTCGCCGCAGCCGGGTTCACAGAGATCAGCCGCCCGACGCCAAGGCGTGTCGTCATGCGGATCGACTTCTGACTCCGGCTATGTCCGGGGGATTCTTCCGGTGGCGTCACATGGCCCGCGACGGCAGGGAACCCCCGCGCTTGCAATCGGGCGAATGCGGATTTATTCCCCGTTCGGCCGGGGCGTCGTCCGCGCCCTTCATGCTATAGCATTTTCAGGAAAAGCGGAGACCGGTTTTCCACCCGATAATGCGTAGAAACAAGGATTCAGAGCCCTGTTCTGATTCAATCGGAATGGGCCCGAGGAGACGGCCTTGGCCGAAATCAGCAGCCCGCCGCCAGCCCGCGCATTTTTCGGCATAGGCCGTCCCGGAGCCGCGCTGATCCTGGTTTCGATGGTCTGGGGCGGGACCTTCCTCGTCGTGCAGAATGCGCTGTCCGTCAGCGGGCCGTTCTTTTTCGTGGGGGCGCGATTCGCTGCGGCGGCCCTGATGATGGCGCTTTTTTCGTGGCGGGCGATGGGCGGGCTGACCGGGGCGGAAATCCGCGCGGGATCCATCATAGGCGTCGCCATCATGGCGGGCTATTCGCTGCAGACCATTGGCCTGCAGACCATCCTCAGCAGCGAATCCGCCTTCATCACGGCGCTGTACGTGCCGATCGTTCCGCTGATGCAATGGGCGATCCTGCGGCGCAGGCCGAACCTGGCCGCCTGGACAGGTATCACGCTCGCCTTCGCCGGTCTCATGCTCATTACCGCGCCGGAAAACGGGGCGATCGAGTTGTCCTACGGCGCGTTTCTCACCGTCCTCTGCGCGATCGCCTTCTCCTGCGAGATCATCCTGATCGGCTTCTTCGCCGGAAAGGTCGACGCCAGGCGGATCAGCACGGTGCAACTCGCTGCCGCTTCCGTTCTGGCCTTCGCCGCCATGATCCCGGCAGGCGAGAGCATCCCGCCCTTTTCATGGCTGCTGTTCTTCAGCGTTCTCGGCATGGCGCTTGCCAGCGCGCTGATCCAGCTCGCGATGAACTGGGCGCAGCGCACGGTCTCCCCGACAAAGGCCACCGTCATATATGCAGGGGAACCGGTGTGGGCGGGCATCTTCGGCCGGCTCGCGGGCGAGGTGTTGCCGGGGCGCGCACTTCTCGGCGCGGCGCTGATCGTGGCGGCGGTCCTCGTCAGCCAGTGGCGCGGGCGGGAGCGGGCGGCGGCCGAGCCGGTTCCGCCACCGTGACCATGCTCTATGCGGGATTAATGCCCGTTGGGACCGGAGTTCGGTGCGGAGCTCAATTTCGTCGACGCAAGCTCGGAGAATGCAGGCGTTTTCGCCAGATATTTTGCGAATTGCCTGCTGCCGAGGCTATTCAGGTGGTCATCATCGTCATAGAGAAAGACTCCGTCCAGGAAGAGAGAGCACTGCCCATTCCTGCACAACAGATTGGTTGGTATGAACACATCGACTGCGGCGTAATCGGCAGCGATACGGCGCAACAGCGCGTTCGAATAGCCGAGGTGATGTTCCGTCTCTACGCTGGACGCTGAGCAGTCTTGAATATCGCGGCCGTTAGTAATGGCACGCACCACGCAATTTGTAGGAGCTGCGGGATAGGGCGGCACCTGGCCGATCAGAAGAACACGCTTGCCTCGCGCGACGAGAGCTTCGATGGTGCGCCGAATGCCTCTTTCGAGTACGCGCCTAGTGGTCGCGCGGTCGCCCGGCTTCAAATCTATGTCGTCGGCAAGTTGTCTTGAATTATTGGCTCCCTGTTCGCTCCGCTCTTCTTCCGTATATATCTGCCACCGTGTCGCCATCACGATTAATGCAGCCTGCGTATCCCTCGCGAGAAATTCCTTGACGCCGGCTTCATAATCGCGGCATCGGCCGCGCGGCTTTCCGTTATCATAGACGCGCACGCCCGCCAGCACGATGCAGCCGCCGGCTGAAAAATAGCGTCCTGCAATGCCCGCATCGTCCAGAACGCCGTCAATCGCTGGACTGAAATGTCGAGCGTGAGAGTCTCCGATTAGAACGACATCGTGCGGTCCTTCGGATTTCACTTGCCCGAGCAGGCATTCGGAAGGCGTCGATATGTCAGGCCCCTCATATGCGCAGTTTTTACCTGATCGCGTTGCCGCGGTCTCGATGATCGCAACAACTTCAGGGCCATATCGGCCAGGCAATCCGTTCAGATGCGAAACTGCGAAACCGCTCAGCATGGCGATGGTTATCGCCGCGAAGCCGGCCCTGATCGAAATTTTCGGGACGGCAGGCAAGGATGCTGCCCCCCGGCGAAACGGCCTTTCGATATACTTCCACGACAGTGCCGCAAGCGCCACGCTTGCGCCGATCAATGCAAGAGCTTCTGCTAGCGACGGAGCCCGCTCCATCGTGATGTGCCAATAGGAGAAGATTGGCCAATGCCAGAGATATAATGAATATGAGATCAATCCAATGAAGACAGCAGGCGGATTGCTCAACAGGCGTCCGGCAAACGTCGGACCATTGATGCCGGAGACGATGACCATGGCCGCGCCGACACAGGGAAACAGGGCGTTCAATCCGGGGAAATCCATTCCCTCCGACAGTAGCGCAACCGAACCCGCAATGAGTATAAGGCCACCAGCCCCAAGGCCTTCGCGGGCCATTCGGGATATCCTGATAGCGGGATGCGCCAATGCAATGAGCGCGCCCAGCATCAACTCCCACGCGCGGGCATGGGGCATGTAGAAGGCAGCCTTTGCGTTTTCGCGAGAGATTTCCCATTGGGCGTATGCGAGGGAGAGCGCGATGATGGCGCAAAGCGCCGCCGGCCAGTGACGGACAGGAACGTACCTCGCAAAAGCAAGCATCGCGAGCGGCCATAAGACGTAAAACTGCTCTTCAACCGACAGCGACCAGGTATGCAGAAGCGGCTTTGCGATCGACGGCGCATCGAAATACCCGGCCTGATCGTGAAAATGAATGTTGGCTCCAAACACGGCTGAAGCTATGAGGCTCTTTCCAAGCGCCTTGAGGTCGTCAGGCAGCAGGATGATGATCCCGGCTACGAAAGAGACGAGATACACGGCAAATAATATAGGAAAGATCCGCCGGATGCGGCGGTCGTAAAACTCCGCGAGCGTGAACGTCTCAGTCTGTATGCCGTCTCTGATGATGGTCGTTATCAGAAAGCCGGAAATGACGAAGAAGACGTCAACCCCGACAAAGCCGCCCGAAAATCCCGGAATGCCCGCATGAAAGAATACAACCGATCCGACCGCGATCGCTCGAAGGCCGTCAATATCCTCACGGTAACGCAACGCCGCCTCACGCAAATATGGTTTCTCAAATATTTCAGACAGCTATCTTGACGAGACTATGTGGGCAAGCCGAATTCATGCCTGCATTGAAGCGTATTCGCTTTTCATGTTGAAGTTGTGCCCAATCTGCAAGGTCAGGCGTTTCGGCGGCGGTCCTCGTCAGCCAGTGGCGCGGGCGGGAGCGGGCGGCGGCCGAGCTGGTTCCGCCGCCGTGACCATGCTCTTTGCGGGCAGTCTGAAAGCCGCTGTCAAACGCCCGATCTGTGACGTGCGTCACAGCGCAAGACCCGCCGTTCACGAAATATTGGCCTGCACTCTGAAAACATGATCTCGCCTTTGCGTGTTATAAGTGAATGACAAGGCAACGGCATCGGATTGCTTGCAGCACCAAAACGTCAAGGAGAGTATTTCCATGAAGGCGAAATTCATTGCAGGCGCCATCGTTCTGTCCGCAGCCGCATTGGCAGCGGCGCCGGCGCAGGCCATCGAATGCGAAGGCAATTTCCAGATCCAGCGCGACGGCACGATGTTCGTCACGCCCTGGTGCGAGGATCAGTATCTCTCGATCGTCGCCCGGGAGTACGGGGCCAATGTCAGCGCCCGCACCATCCGGCAGAATCCGTCGGTCAAGGAACGGACCTGCAGGCTCGTCGGATATGACAACCGCGTCCGCAGCACCTGCGCGCCCTATCTTGGCAGCCGGAACAACCGCAGACCGTTCTGGCACTGACGCAAATTCCGGAGGAGCGGGCCGCCGAACGGACGCGGCCCGTTCCACTCTGCGCACAATCCCTTAAGCCGGAAGCGTAAATCCTCTCCGTCTCCTGACAATCCGTTGTAGCTGAACAACAGTCCCCGCTATTTGAAGCTTTCCGATTTTGCAATAAATGCCTTGCGGTGGACACATCGGGAAAATAGTTTACAAGCTCACTCGGTACGATGCTCACCTCTGATGCGATTTCAGCGGCGCGGGCATGGGAATTGCGGCTGCGGTGCTCGCTGCCTCATATGGATAAATTTGTTGAGCGTTAGGATGTGGATGCCATGGGGGAAACGATTATCAGCCAGGACCTGACCATCATCGGCAATGTGACCTCCAAGGGGAACGTCAAGCTGGATGGGAAAATTCGCGGTGACATTCACTGTGCGTCCCTGGTTGTGAGTGAGTCCGGCGATATTGATGGCGGAATCATCGCGAACAATGAAGTGATCGTGCTCGGCAAGGTGGTCGGCACCATCCGCGGCAAGCGCGTCATGCTTCACGCGACCGCCCGCGTCGAAGGCGACATCTTCCATCAGGGGATCGGCATCGAGATGGGTACGCGCTACGACGGCAGCCTGCGCTGGACCGAGGATTTCGCGACCTACCAGCCCGGAATGTCCACCGGCGCGAACGGCGAGATGTCGGCCGGCCTGTAAGCCGCCTTCGCGTATCGCAACAGATCCGGCGCATCTGATTCACCTGGGCTGTTTTGGTGCGTATAACCCGGAAAGAGTATCCGCGCGCCCGGATTTCCCGCTTTGCACACGTGTGCGCATTTTCCCTGCGCTTGGGAAGGCTGTCTGTCTGAGACAGCAAACGTTCCTTGTGCGGCCGGAAGCGGCCTAGAACGCCTCGAACTCGCGGATTGCCTTCAGCGTCTCCTCCGGCTGTTCCTCATGCGGGATGTGCCCGCAATTCCC
The DNA here is from genome assembly GCA_964407075.1 of uncultured Hyphomicrobiaceae bacterium. Taxonomy (GTDB): domain Bacteria; phylum Pseudomonadota; class Alphaproteobacteria; order Rhizobiales; family Rhodomicrobiaceae; genus JAHQVI01. The sequence goes on along the minus strand of CAYOUE010000027.1, from coordinate 12,184 downwards.
GATCAGGCTGAGCGTCGCATTGGGCAGGTCATGCGCCAGGCGCTTTCCGTATTGCAGCGGCACGATCTTGTCATGCGCGCACCAGAGCACGAGCGCGGGCTGCTTGAGATCCTTGTAGCGCAGAGCGAAACGGTCGGCGAGTTCGGGATCGAGGCGGTCGATCGTGTAGAGAAGCGCATGGCGGCCGCCCTCGCTGCGCAGGGCCGAGGCGTAGGCCTCGACGGTTTCGTCCGTCACCTTTGCGTCCTCGTGATAGGCAATGGAGAGCGCCCGTCCCATCTGCACTTCAGGCGGTATGATCGACATGCCGATCTCGCCGATGAAGGGCGTTTTCAGCACCTGGAAGAAGAAGGGCAGAGGCTGCCTGTAGGCGATGCTGTCGATCAGGATCAGCCTTGAGACGTGAGCGTAGCCGGCATCCTGCAGATTGAGCGCAACCGCAAGCGCGACGCCGCCCCCATAGGAATGGCCCGCCAGAGTGACGTCGCGGAGCTTGCGCCGCAGGATGAAATCCTCGATCAGCCGCGCATGGTCAAGCAGCGAATAGCGCTGGTCGAGAGGCTTGTCGGACTTGCCGAAACCCTTGAGATCGATGGCTATGACCCGGTAATCCCTGGCGAGTTCGGGGATGACCTTGCGCCAGGTATAGCTGGAGGCGCCAAGACCGTGCAGCAGGATCAGCGGTCTGCCCTGTCCGCTTTCGTGAACGGCCAGTTTCACGGCCTCTTCGCCGATGCCCACAGGCTGATAGCTGACAGGCTGGAACGCGTCCAGCAGATCGGGCGCAAGACCGGGAGCGCAGGACGCCACGCCAAGGGAACACATGAATGCCGCCGCAAGCGCTCTGCGGCTACGGACTATCAAACAAATCTCCCGCCACAGGATAAGCGTTTGCCGGAGAATGGCCTTCGCATTCGACATTAGCACACTCGCGCGCCCTGGAAACAGCCCGACCGCAATATCATGCGGCGAACAGGCATTTTTGACTTTCAGTTGTGGCCAGAAAATGCACACAGACCTTGCCCCTGGGTTAATACCGACTGTTTCGCGGCGAGCCCGCGCAGTATTGTCGCCGGGTGTTGCGTAAAGGCGTCCCGTTGCTATGCGTGTTCTTTGCTATTTATTGATATTGCCGGTTCAGATCGCGGCGCTTGCCGCAGCTCCGTCTGCGGAAGCCGATGAAATGCCGGGACTTTTTGCGTTCCTGCCGCGTCTCGATCTTCCGCCGGCTCACGCAGAATTCTCGAACGGCTTCAGCGGAACGGAAAAGGGATGGACGGCCTACGCCTCTGGCGTGATCGGTCTTGCCTCTCCGCTCGACCGGGACGGATGGAGGCTCAAATTCGGCGGGCACTATGCGCGTTTCGGCTATGAGCGGCGCGAAGGCCATATCTGTGAAAAGAACGAGTCCTGGGAAGTTCAGTCGAATACGACAATCAGAGACGTCTGCCAGCAGATAACGGATCCTGAAAGCGGCGGCGTTTCGCAGGAAACCGAGGCTTATCTCGAAAGTCATGGCTATGAGGTCGTCGATCAGAATCTTGCGAGAGTCTCGACTCACCAGATCGACCGCATCCATCTCGGCGCTGCGCCCGGCTACAAGCTGACGCTCGGCGCGCTGGTCCTCAAGACCTATCTCGGCCTCGCTTACCGGAGCGAGAGCGTCCTGCCCGGCGATCCTTCGCGGACCGCGCCGGAGGAGAGCTGGGGGGCGGAGGCGATCATCGAATCCTGGCTTACGCTCGGGGAGCGGAGCTGGCTTTCTGCGGACGGCTCCTATTTCACCGGCGGAGACAATTACTCGGCGGAAATCCGGCTCGGGCACAGACCGCTGGACTGGCTGAGCGCCGGTCCCGAACTTGCCGCGCACGGCGATCCGGACGATTTCAGCGGGCGGGCCGGCGCCTTTCTGCGCTTTCACCGCGGACAGGCGGAAACGACGCTGTCCGGCGGCTTTTCCGGAACCTACAGGGATGACCCCGCCATTTACGGCGCCGCCAATTTCTATATGCGTTTTTAAGTCCCGCCGGACCCAGCATTTTTGCTTGCCGGTTGCCGACCGCCAACCCAACCGGCGGGTTCCGGTTCGAGGATTCTCCTCTCACCTCCAGCCCCAGAGCGTCGCTCATCTTTTCAGCGATTTCCGCATCCTGCCGCAGGCGCCGCTCCAACGGACGATCCGCCGCAGCCAGCGCCGCTTGATATGCCGTAAACTGACAATATATTGTGTGTGGTATTTTTGCAAATACCTGTTATGGTATTATTTGATGTTCCGGAGACCGCAATCCGGCCGCCGCCCCGCCCCACGGCAAGGCCCTGGGCGGGTAGTCGGCAAGCCTTGACAAACAGAAACATAAGGTGAACATTGCGCGCCCCGGCCCATCGATGACGCCGGCAAGTCCGTTTTGCGTAAGGAAAGATCATGCCGCATATCGCGCTGCCCGACATATCCCGGAAAATCTGGGAGGAGAAATACCGCTTTCAGACCGCGCCGGACCAGGCGGAAGGCGGCATCGAGCAAAGCTGGCGCCGCGTGGCCCGGGCCGCTGCCGCAGCCGAGCCGGAACACGCGCGCGGCAAATGGGAGGCCGCCTTCCACGCCGCGCTGTCCGGCTTCGGGTTCCTGCCCGCCGGGCGCATTCTCGCGGGCGCGGGCACGGGACGGCGGGTGACGCTGTTCAACTGCTTCGTCATGGGCCGGATCGAGGACGACATGACCTCGATCTTCGACGGCGTCAAGGAAGCCGCGCTGACCATGCAGCAGGGCGGGGGGATCGGCTGCGATTTCTCCACGCTCCGCCCGCGCGGCGCGCCGGTCAGGGGCGCGGGCGCGGACGCCTCCGGCCCGGTCAGCTTCATGGATGTGTGGGACGCGATGTGCCGCACGATCATGTCCGCCGGATCGCGGCGCGGCGCGATGATGGCGACGCTCGCTTGCGACCATCCCGACATCGAGGCGTTCATCGAGGCCAAGGCCGACCCGGCGCGGCTCAGGAACTTCAACCTGTCGGTGCTCGTGACCGACGCCTTCATGGACGCGGTCGAGCGCGACGCGGAGTGGCGTCTCAAATTCGCCGGGCGCATCTATCGCACGCTGCCCGCGCGCCGTCTGTGGGACAAGATCATGCGCGCAGCCTACGATTACGCCGAACCGGGCGTGATCTTCATCGACCGCGTCAACGCCGAGAACAATCTGCGATATTGCGAAACCATCCACGCCACCAATCCGTGCGGCGAGCAGCCCCTGCCTTATTACGGGGCCTGCCTGCTCGGCTCGATCAATCTGGCGAGGCTTGTGCGCGCGCCGTTCGGCGATGACGCGGCGCTCGACGAGGCGCGGCTTGCGGAGCTGACCGGCGTAGCGGTGCGGTTCCTCGACAATGTGATCGACATATCGAATTTTCCGCTTCCCGCCCAACGCGCGGAAGCGCTTGCGAAAAGGCGGATCGGGCTCGGCGTGACCGGGCTGGCCGACGCGCTGATCTTCTGCCGCAAGCGCTACGGAACGGCGGAAGCGGCCGCGCTCGCCGAACGCTGGATGTCGGTGATCGAGCGCGCGGCTTACCGGGCGAGCGCAGAACTTGCGGCGGAAAAGGGCGCGTTCCCGCTCTACGACGCGGAGCGCTACGCCGAGGCGCCGGTCTGGCGGCGGCTGGACGGCGAGACCAAAGCGCTGATCGAAGCGCATGGATTGCGTAACGGACTGCTGACGTCCATCGCTCCGACCGGCACGATCTCGCTGCTCGCCGAAAACGTCTCCAGCGGCGTCGAGCCGGTTTTCGACTTCACCTATAACCGGCGTGTGCTGACCAAATCCGGCGAGACGCGCGAGGAAAGGCTCGACGATTACGCCTATGCGGAGTTCCGCCGGATTTTCGGCCCTGACGCGGCGCTGCCCGATTATTTCGTCTCGACGCAGGACCTGAAGCCCGACGATCATCTGCGGATGCAGGCGGCGCTTCAGCGCCATGTGGACGCCTCGATCTCCAAGACCGTCAACTGCCCCGAAGACCTGAGTTTCGAGGATTTCAAGTCGCTCTACCGGAACGCCTACACCATGGGCCTGAAAGGCTGCTCCGCCTATCGTCCGAACAGCGTCACGGGAAGCGTCATCGCGCATATTCCCAAACGCAGGAGCCAGCCGGCGGCGGGCGGCGGGTTCATCTCCGCAGGCGGCGCGCTGCAATGCCAGGCCTGCGGGTGAAGCGCGGCCCGGCGGAGAAAGGAACCGCGAGGGCAGGCGCGTCCGTTCATTCCGGCCGCAGATGCCCGAGCGGAGCCCGCGTCGTGCGTTTCAGCCGCTCCAGCACGACGAAGGACCGGAGCCGCGCGACGCTTTTGTGCGGAAGCAGCACCGCGTTGAGGATGTGCGACAGGGCCTTCAGGTCCGGAACGGTCAGTTTGAGAAGATAATCCGCATCTCCCGTGAGCGAATAGGCTTCCTGGATCTGCGGCGCACCCTCCACGAGCCGGAAGAAGCTCTCGGCGTTTTCGGGCGTATGCGCGCTGAAGGAGACTTCGACAAAAGCGGTTACGGCGAGGCCGACGCGCTCTTCGGCTAGGAGCGCATGGTAGCTTGCGATGACCCCGCTTTCCTCCAGCGCAGTGCGCCGGCGCGAGCATTGCGAGGCGGACAGCCCGATCCGCTCGGCCAGTTCCTGATTGGTGAGGCGGCCGTTCTCCTGAAGCGCGTCCAGCAGGCGGAGATCGACAGCATCCATGCGGAAAGATTGCGTCATAATTCTATTATTCGCATGATTTACGCAAAAACAACTGCAATCATACGCAATATGCAAGCCCATTGCGGAGATCATGCGTTATTTTCATGCGAGATATGGAAAACAGGAAAGTCAGACATCATGGGTCCGTTTCCGCATGACGCGCCGCCGCCGGCGATCGGCAAAGCCAATCCGGCCGGCACCGACGGCTTCGAATTCGTCGAATTCGCCCATCCCGAACCCGGCCATCTCGAAGCGCTGTTCGAGCGCATGGGCTTTTCCGAAGTCGCCCGGCACAAGCGGCGCGACGTCTCGCTCTACCGGCAGGGCGGCGTCAACTATGTCGTCAACCGCGATCCAGCAAGCCATGCCGCGCGCTTTGTCGCCGAACACGGCCCATGCGCGCCGTCGATGGCATGGCGCGTGGTCGATGCTCAGCACGCGCTGAAGCGCGCTCTCGATCTCGGCGCGGCCGAATATGCCGGCCCCGGCAAGACGCTCGATATTCCGGCAGTCTACGGCATCGGCGGATCGCTGCTCTATTTCGTGGACCGATACGGCGAAAAGGGATCGCCCTATTCGACCGAATTCGACTGGCTTGGCAAGGAAGATCCCGCCCCCGAAGGCGCAGGCTTCTACTATATCGACCATCTGACGCACAATGTCCGGCGCGGCAACATGGACAGCTGGACCGATTTCTACATGCTGACCTTCAATTTCCGCGAAATCCGCTTCTTCAACATCGAAGGCAAGCTGACCGGCCTGCACAGCCGCGCGCTGACCTCGCCCTGCGGCAAGATCCGCATCCCGATCAACGAGAGCACGGACGACAACAGCCAGATCGAGGAATATCTGCGCGAATACAAGGGCGAAGGCATCCAGCACATCGCCGTCGGCACGGAAAACATCTACGATTCCGCCGACGCCATCGCCGCGCGCGGCCTCCAATTCATGCCCGGTCCGCCGGACGTCTATTACGAAAAGTCCCGGACCCGTGTGAAAGGCCACCGTGAACCTGTCGAGCGGATGAAGCGCCACGGCATTCTGATCGACGGCGAAGGCGTCGCGGGCGGCGGCGAGACGCGCGTGCTGCTCCAGGTCTTCTCCAAAACCGTGATCGGCCCGATCTTCTTCGAGTTCATCCAGCGCAAGGGCGACGAGGGCTTCGGCGAAGGCAATTTCAAGGCGCTGTTCGAATCCATCGAGGCCGACCAGATCGCCCGCGGCGTTCTCCAGGAGGCCTGACCGGCGCCGGTTCCCTTATGCGCGATAAGGCTTGAAGCGGCGCGCCGGCCCGGCGCATCATGTCCGGATGGCAACAGGGAGCCGGACATGGGCATGATTACGGACTGGGACAGCGCTTACGACAATCGAAGCGCTGTCGGGCACGATTTCGCCGAAGCGTTCTTTGCGAAATGCGCTGAGGATGCGCGCGACTTCCGCGAGGCGATGACGGCGAAGGGCAAGGCGGAACTCGATCTCGCCTATGGCCCTGCCGAGCGCGAAAAGCTCGACATATTCATGCCCGCAGACGCGCCTAAGGGGTTGGCCTTCTTCGTTCACGGCGGCTTCTGGCGGATGTTCGACAAGTCGCAATGGTCGCATCTAGCCACGGGTGCGCTTGCGCGCGGCTGGGCCGTCGCCGTGCCCAGCTATACGCTCGTGCCGGAGGTTCGAGTCGCGCAGATCACGCAGCAGATCGCAAGGGCGGTTGTTTTCGGCGCAGGCTGCATCGCCGGGCCGGTCAGGCTGTCGGGCCATTCCGCGGGCGGGCATCTGGTCAGCCGGTTGCTGTGTCTGGACGTGGCGCTCGATACTGCCGTTGCGGCGCGCATCCAGCATGTGGTCTCGATCAGCGGCGTCCACGATCTGCGCCCGCTCCTGCGCGTCGCCCTCAACGAAGTGTTCCGGCTCGACGAAGCCGAGGCCGTATCCGAAAGCCCCGCGCTGCGCCAGCCGCGCCCGGGCGCATCGCTCACATGCTGGGCCGGCGGCGCGGAATTGCCCGAATTCGTGCGCCAGAACGATCTGCTCGCCAATATCTGGACCGGCTTCGGCATCGAGACCCGCGCCGTTCACGCGCCGGGCAGAAACCATTTCACGGTGCTGGAAGACCTGACCGATCCCGAAAGCGAGCTGACGAAGCTGATCGCGCCATAGAAAAAGCGGAGGGCCTGCTTGAGCAAAACCCTCCGCCCCGGTCAGGAAGATGTGAGACGCTATTCGGCTGCGATCGGCGCGAGATCCTTCAGCGACACGCCCATGCGCTTCGCGACGCCCTCGCCATAAGCCGGATCGCATTTGTGGAACAGCGCGACCTGCCGCTTGACGATCTCCATCGGCACGCCCTGCATGGCTTCGGCGATGTTGTTCATCAGGCGCTCACGCCCGTCATCCGTCAGCAGGCGGAACAGATCGCCCGGCTGCTTGTAGTCGTCGACCTGCTGGCCGGCGCCGCCCTTCTGGGCGAAACGCGCCGCCTCGCCCGAGATGCGCAGGGGCGGCTCCTTCGCGGCGGGCGCCTCGACCGGCCCGTCGAAGGAATTGGGCTCGTAAAAGGCGTCAGGATTGCCCGTGCGGATGCCGCCATAGGCGTTCATCTCGCCATCCTTGTGATAATGATGCACCGGGCATTTCGGCTGGTTCACGGGCAGCGTTTCGTAATGCGTGCCCAGCCGGTAGCGGTGGGCGTCCGCATAGGCGAAGATGCGCGCCTGAAGCATCTTGTCCGGCGACCAGGATATGCCGGGCACGATGTTCGACGGCGAAAAGGCCGCGTTCTCGATCTCGGCGAAATAATTCTCCGGATTGCGGTTCAGCTCGAACTCGCCGATGTCGATCGGCGGATAGTCGCCATGCGGCCAGACCTTGGTCAGGTCGAACGGATTGTAGGGCGTCTTCTCCGCCTCCATTTCCGGCATGATCTGCACCTGCAACTTCCATTTCGGGAACTCGCCGCGCTCGATCGCGCCGAACAGAGCCTCCTGATAGCTTTCGCGGGTGCGCCCGACGACCTCGGCGGCTTCAGCGTTGGTGTGGTGCTTGTGGCCCTGGAGAGTCTTGAAGTGGAACTTCACCCAGAACCGCTCGCCCTTATCGTTCCAGAGCGAATAGGTGTGCGAGCCGTAGCCGTTCATGTGCATGGGCGAGACCGGCAGGCCGCGGTCGGACATCAGGATCGTCACCTGGTGCAGGCTTTCCGGCGACAACGACCAGAAATCCCACATGGCCGTGGGCGAGCGCATGTTGGTCTTTGGATGCCGTTTCTGGGTATGGATGAAGTCGGCGAACTTGTACGGATCGCGCACGAAGAAGACCGGCGTGTTGTTGCCGACCAGATCCCAGTTGCCTTCCTCGGTGTAGAATTTCAGCGCATAGCCGCGCACGTCGCGCTCGGCGTCGGCCGCGCCCTGTTCGCCCGCGACGGTCGAGAAGCGCGCCAGCATCGGCGTTTCCTTGCCTGGCTGCAGCGCCTTGGCGATCGTATATTTCGAGATGTCGCCGGTGATCTTCAGCGTACCGTAAGCGCCCCAGCCCTTGGCGTGCACGACGCGCTCCGGAATGCGCTCCCGGTTCTGGTGCGCCAGCTTTTCGATGAGCTGGTAATCCTGCAGGAGGAGCGGGCCGCGTTCGCCTGCGGTGACGGAATTCTGGTTGTCGGGCACAGGCGCGCCCGCGGTCGTGGTCAGAGTCGGTTTTTTCGCCATCGCGCTTCCTCCTCTCGCAAAGGGTAAAATCTAAATGCTGCTATTCTTGGAATCGTTAAAGCAAACGTGGTTGAAAGGCTAATTGATCTTATTGGCTTGAACGATTAGAAAATCTAATCAGCATGGTCACACTCAGGCAGCTCCGCTATTTCGACGCACTCGCCCGCCTCCGGCATTTCCGGCAGGCGGCCAGTCACTGCGCCGTCACGCAGCCGGCGCTTTCGACCCAGATTCAGGAACTGGAAAGGGAACTCGGCGTCGATCTCGTCGAACGCCGTCACAGGAACGTGCAGCTCACGGCCGCCGGGGAGGAAGTAGCCCGGCGCGCGGCGCGGATTCTTGCCGAAGTGCGCGATCTGTCCGAGGCGGCGCGCAAGCGCTCTGGCGCGCTCTCCGGGCGGCTGAGCCTCGGCGTCATTCCGACCGTCGCGCCCTATCTCCTGCCGCCGCTGCTGCCTTTGCTGAAACGCGCCTGGCCGCACCTCGAATTGCAGATCCGCGAGACGCAGACCGCGACGCTGACCGGCGAACTGATCGAGGGATCGCTCGACCTGCTTCTGCTCGCGCTCCCCGTCGAGCATCCCGACATCGAGACCCATCCCGTCTTCGAGGACCGCTTCCTTCTTGCCCTGCCGCGCGGGCGGATCGCCAACGCCAGGGCAAGGGCGACCCCGGACCTTGTGGCTGGCGACCGGCTGCTGCTTCTGGAGGAGGGGCACTGCCTTCGCGAGCAGGCGCTGTCCTTCTGCCAGCTCCGCCCGGTCGAGGGGTTGAACACATTCGGCGCATCGAGTCTTGCGACAATCGTGCAGATGGTGTCGAACGGCTACGGGCTGACGCTGCTGCCGGAAATCAGCATCGATGTGGAGGCGCGCGGCGGCGACATCGCGCTGATGCGTTTCGGAGAGCCGGAGCCGAGCCGCACGATCGGCGTCGCCTGGCGGGCGACCAGCCCGTTCAAGAGCGATTTCCTCAGACTGGCCGGGCTGATCCGCGAAGCGGCGGCGGGGATTGCGTATCCCTCCGGCGCAGCTAAAGCTCCAACTCCCGCGAATGCCAGCGCAGATGGTCTTCAATGAATGTGGCGATGAAGAAGTAGGAGTGATCGTAGCCGGGCTGCAACCGCAGCGTCAGCTTCTGCCCGGCGCGCTCGCAGGCTTCCCGGAACAGATCGGGCCGCAACTGTTCGGCAAGAAACTGATCCTCCGTCCCCTGATCTATCAGGATATGCGCCGGCGAAGGCCCGCCCGCCACGAGCGCCGTGGCGTCATAAGCGCCCCAATCCTTGCGGTCCTCGCCGAGATAGCGCGAAAACGCCTTCTCGCCCCACGGAACCCGGCTCGGCGCGACGATCGGCGCGAAAGCCGATGCTGTCCGATACAGCCCCGGATGCTTCAGATGGATCGTGAGCGCGCCGTGGCCGCCCATCGAATGGCCGAAAATGCCCTGCCTCACGGTATCGGCGGGAAAGTTCGCCGCTATCAGCTCCGGCAGTTCGCCGGCAATGTAGCTGTACATGCGGTAATGGCGCACCCAGGGCTCCTGCGCGGCGTCGAGATAGAAGCCCGCGCCCTTGCCCATGTCGTATTCGCCTTCGGCGTCCGGCACGTCGTCGCCGCGCGGGCTGGTGTCGGGAGCGATCAGCATGATCCCGAGTTCGGCGGCGACCCGCTGTGCGCCGGCCTTGACGATGAAATTCTCCTCGGTGCAGGTCAGTCCGGCGAGATAGGTCAGCGCGGGAACGGCGGCGTCATTCGCCTGCGGCGGCAGGAAAACCCCGAAGCGCATCCTGCATCCGCACGTCGCGGAGTCGTGCTCGTAAACGCCCTGCGTTCCGCCGAAACATTTCTGTTCGCTGATCGTCTTCATGAGTGGTCCGGTCCGTACTGTTTCATGCGAGCATGATTGCGACGCAACAAGCGGTAAAGCCCGCGCGGCGGCTCATACCGGAGAATGCGCAGCGATGCGCATGGTTCCCCCGGCCGTTTCCCCCGCGGCCAGAACCGGCATGGCGGCGCCGGGGCCGGGCGGGAAATTCACCGCGTAGGCGACATTGCCCGCCGGCTCGACGCAGAAAAACGGCTGGCCCGCCGGGCAGTACACGACGACATGCGCGAAGACCGGATCGGCGGTGACGCCGACGGCGAGACGCC
>CAYOUE010000027.1:0-1596 GCA_964407075.1 uncultured Hyphomicrobiaceae bacterium | reverse complement strand
TGCTGGAAATTGTGGTCGCACACGAATCCGTCCAGCGCCTTGTCCGGCCCGAGCGCCCATTCGCCTGTAGCGGGAACCAGCTTTTCGGGGAGCAGATCGCCGCCGGTCAGCCAGACCTCTTTCGCGGATGTGGAGAGGAGAACCGGAGCGCTCTTGTCGAAATAGGGATGGAACCCGATTCCCGCAGGCATCGGCGCGCCGCTGAGATTGCGGATGGCGAGGCTCATTTCAAGCGCCGCGCCGTCCAGCCGTACGCTCTGGCGGACCTCATAGCGCCACGGCCAGTCTTTCGGCTCGTGCAGATACGCCAGTTCCGCGCCGTTCGCGTTCTGCCGCTCCACCCGCCACGCCGCCTGCCAGGCCTGTCCGTGGATCGGATACGCCTGATCCGCCCGGTTGCGCGGCAGCGCGATTTCGCGTCCGTAGAAAGTGAAACGCCCGTCGCGGATGCGTCCGCAGAACGGCGCCATCGGATAGCAGGCGCATTCGCCCGCGTCCTTCGGCTCGTGCGCGCGGCGCAGCACCGGCTGCCATCCGCCGTTCACGAACAGATCGAAATACAGCAGCGTTCCGCCGAGTTCCGGCGCGAGCGCCGCGCGCGCAAGGCCGTTGCCGAGACGGATCGCTTTCATCCCCGCTAGACCGCCTGATCGACCTGCCGCGGCCTGCCGTCCCGGTCGAGCGCGACATAGGTGAAAAAGCCGTGCGTGACCTGCTCCCGCCGGCCGATGCGGTCGCGCAGCGCCCAGGCTTCAAGCCCGACCCGGATCGAGGTCCGCCCGACGCGCTCGATCCAGCAATAGACGCAGAGCACGTCGCCGACATGGACCGGGCGGATGAAGCTCATCGCGTCGACGGCGACGGTCGCCACGCGGCTTTTCGCGCGCTGTCCCGCCGCGATGGCCCCGGCGATGTCCATCTGCGACAGCACCCAGCCGCCGAAAATATCGCCCGCCGGATTGGCGTCCGCCGGCATGGTGAGCGTCCGCGTCGTAAGCTCGCCGCGCGGCGTCGTTTCCTTTTCGTCGATCATCGCATCGCTTTCCTTCGTCACGCTCAGGCACAGTCTATCCGGCTTTCCTCCAGCGGTCTCCCCTGACGAACGCCGCCCGGACGGTCCCGCTTGACCGCGACCGTTCCGCTGCATAGCGTTGTTCCAGCGAAATTCAAAGATGGCGGCACGCATGTCCACCCTGCCCAACGATCTCAGCGCCTACTGGATGCCGTTCACGGCGAACCGGCAGTTCAAGAAGAACCCCCGCCTGCTCGTGTCCGCCGACCGGATGCATTACACCACGGCGGACGGGCGCAAGGTGCTCGATGGCACGGCGGGGCTGTGGTGCGTCAATGCCGGGCACAGGCGGCCGAAGATCGTCGAGGCGATCCAGAAGCAGGTCGCCGAACTCGACTACGCCCCTGCCTTCCAGATGGCGCATCCGAAGATCTTCGAGCTGTCGTCGCGCCTGCGGGAACTCTCGCCCGAGGGCCTCGACCATGTGTTCTTCACCAATTCCGGCTCGGAATCGGTCGAGACCGCGCTGAAGATCGCACTCGCCTATCACCGGGCGAAGGGCGAGGGCGGACGCTTCAGGCTGA